>CAJMOP010000082.1 GCA_905215115.1 uncultured bacterium
CGGAGAGCACTTAATGTGCTCTCCGTGCGAGCAGGACTGCCCGAGCAGGCGACCAAACCCCGCGCCCCGTCCCGGCGAGCGCTCGGGGACCGGTAGCTTACAGGTGGCTGATGATCAGTTCCATCTTGCCTTCGAGGTCGATGGAGCTGACGGTGCTCGGGGCTAGCAGGTGGCTTCCCTTGTGGACGGGGTCGCCGCAGACGGTGCCTTCGCCGTCGATGACTGACAGGCACATGAAGGGCCAGCGCTGCTCCAAGGTCTTGCTGCCGTTGACGCGCACGCGATCGACGGTGTAGCAGGGGTTGGACTCGAGCTCGGTTACGCCATCGACCTCGCGCGCGGTTACGGTACCGTCGGTCGGTGCCTGCGCGTTAAAGTTGATGCAATCCAGGCTCTGCTCAATGTGAAGTGGGCGCAGCTTTCCGTCGGTGCCGGGACGATCGTAGTCGTATAGGCGATACGTCACGTCGCTCGACTGCTGCGTCTCTAAAATGAGCGTGCCGGTCTTGATGGCGTGCACGGTACCGGAATCAATCTGGAAAAAGTCGCCCTTGTGAATCGGCAGTACGTTGGGCATGTCGTCCCAACGGCCTTCCTCGATCATCTGTGCGGCCTCGGCGCGGTCCTTGGCACGCTGGCCGACGATGATCGTGGAGCCGGGCTCGCAGTCCAGCACATACCAGCACTCGGTTTTGCCCAAGCTACCGTTCTCGTGCTCGGCGGCGTACTCGTCGTTGGGATGGATTTGGATCGAAAGGTCGTCCTTGGCGTCCAGAATCTTAATGAGCAGCGGGAACTCCTTGTCCTCGCAGTTGCCAAAGAGCTCACGGTGCTCGGCCCACAGCCACGACAGCGTGTGGCCGGCATACGGGCCCTCCGCAATCTGGCAGTCGCCGTTGGGGTGGGCCGAGATGGCCCAGCACTCACCGATGGGGCCCTCGGGAATGTCGTAACCAAATACGGTTTCGAGTTGGCGGCCGCCCCAGATCTTCTCGTGGAAGATCGGCGTCAGTTTAATCAAGTCGGACATGTTCATACCCCCATTGTGTTGCGCGGCCGCCCACTCCAAACGAGCCATAGTGAGCGCCCGCATGACTACAAAAACTTATGCCAGCGTTACGTTGTGCAGCTCAAAGCGGTCGCCTACGTTGTGCGAGATAGAATATTCAAACGCGGTGCCGCTATCCAAGAAGCCAATCTGGTTGAGTTCGAGCAGGGGAGAGCCGGGTTTGGTATCCAGGCGCTCAGCCTCTTCCTCAGTTGCCGCGACAGCGCGAATGGTGCGATGGAAGCTCGAAATCTTCAGCCCGCATTGCTCGCGGATAAAGCCGTAGACCGATCCGTACAGGTCCTTCTTTTTAAGGCCCGGGATCAGTTCGAGCGGCATATAGGTGTACTCGATGACGATGGGCTTCTCGTCGACCTGGCGCACGCGCACGATGTGATAGGCGAAGTCATCCTCGGCCATTCCCAGCTGGGTCGCAACCTCTGCCGGCGGATTGACGATCGAGAAATCGTAGACCACCGAGGTCACCTTTTCCCCGCGGTGCTCATACGAAAAGCCCTGGGCACGGTCGTTCTTGCCTTGAAAAAACACCTGGCCGGGAAGTCCCGCCGTGTCCTTGACGTAGGTGCCCGATCCGCGCCGGCTGGTAATAAGGCCTTCCTCGGTGATCTGCTCAATCGCTCGTTTGACGGTGATTTTGGAAACGCCATAGAGCTCACAGAACTCAACGACGGTGGGCAACTTATCGCCCGGTTTAAGTGCGCCGTCCTCGATGCTTCGACGGATATCTGCAGCTATTGCCTCGTATTTGGGAATCATGGAACCTCCTTTCCGGCTTGATTGAGTACAAACGAAAGTATAGTCCACGCCTAAGCATCCCTATTGCGTTTTTGAAAAGTTCGAGAAAGATATAATCAAAAAACGCTTTTCTATATCAACTAGAGCGCTCTAAATGAATATGCATTCGAATAATGTGGTATTGAGCAAATTGATCGGCTCGAAGATGGGGTTGGGCCGTTTTGCCGCCCAGCGAACCGAATCTCATGCCTTGCGTTTTCCCAGATAAAACCTGCCAAAACAAACCTGTCCCTTTTTGACAGGTTTTTGCCTGGGGAGCGGTACCATACAGGCAATGTTTAAACGAGAAAGGTGGGCTCCCATGGAACCTAAGCAGTACTACATCGGCATCGACGTTGGCGGCACTTCGGTTAAGGAAGGCCTGTTCGACGAGGACGGCAACCTGCTTGCCAAGGTCAGCGTGCCCACGCCTCCTATCGTTGACGCCGCGGGCTTTGCCGCGGTGACCGAGGCTATCGATCAGGTGATCGCCAAGGCACAGATTCCGCGCGCCTTTGTGGCGGGCATTGGTCTGGCCGTTCCGTGCCCCATCCCGGCTTCGGGCGATGCCAAGGTCAAGGCCAACATTGCTATCAACCTGCCTGAACTGAGGATTGCCATCCAGGAGCACTGCCCCGACGCGGTCGTTAAGTACGAAAACGATGCCAACGCCGCTGCCATGGGCGAGGCCTGGCTCGGCTCTGCCAAGGGCGTACAGAACGTGGTGATGGTCACCATCGGTACCGGCGTGGGCGGCGGCGTTATCGTCAACGGCGACGTGGTGTCGGGCGTTGTGGGTGCTGGCGGCGAGATTGGCCACATGTGCCTGAATCCGGCTGAGGAGCGCACTTGCGGCTGCGGCGGCCATGGCCATCTGGAGCAGTATTCCAGCGCCACCGGCGTGGTGAACAACTACCTTGCCGAGTGCAAGAAGGCGGGCGTCGAGCCCATCGAGCTCACCGGCCCCTCCGATTCCAAGGACGTGTTCCAGGCCTGCCGCGAGGGCGACAAGCTCGCGCTGGCAGCTGCCGATACCATGGCCGACTATCTCGGCCGTGCCCTGGCGCTTATTGCCAACGTGGTCGACCCCGAGATGTTCCTGATCGGCGGCGGTGCCTCCGCTTCGGCCGATGTCTACCTCGACGCAGTCCGCGAGCACTTTAAGCAGTATGCGCTCTCTGCCTCGCGCGAGACGCCCATTAAGGTCGCTTCGCTCGGAAACGACGCCGGCATCATCGGTGCCGCCTACGTAGCCCTGCGCGCCGCCGGTAAATAGCTGGTGCAAGGGGGACAGGTTACTTTGCACCAACATGGTGCAAAAGGGACAGCCTTGGCCCCCGTGCCTGCGCCCCAAAATATGCCGTGGCCCTTCCGTCTGCGAAGGCTCGGCATCGGCGTGCTACCATAGCTACGTCCAAGTACACATATCAAGTGGAGGATATCCATGGCAAACGTTCTTGTCTTTGGTCACCAGAACCCCGATAACGACGCCATCATGAGCGCCGTCGTCCTGTCCCAGCTGCTCAACCAGGTTGAGTATGCCGGCAACACCTACGAGGCCTGCGCCCTTGGTCAGCTTCCGGCCGAGTCCGCCAAGCTGCTCGCCGACGCCGACATCGCCGAGCCCCGCGTGATCGAGTCCGTCGAGGCCGGTCAGCTCGTTGTCCTCACCGACCACAACGAGTCCGCCCAGTCCGTCGCCGGCCTTAAGGACGCCACGGTCTTTGGCGTCGTCGACCATCACCGCATCGGCGACTTCGAGACTGCCGGCCCGCTGCACTACATCTGCCTGCCCTGGGGCTCCAGCTGCACCATCGTCACCAAGCTCGCCGGCGTGCTCGGCGTTGAGCTTTCCGACGTTCAGGCCAAGCTGCTGCTCTCGGCCATGATGACCGATACGCTCATGCTTAAGAGCCCCACCACCACCGATGTCGACCGCGCCGTCGCCGCCAAGCTCGGCGAGCAGGTGGGCGTCGATCCGGTCAAGTTTGGCATGGAGGTCTTCCTCACCCGTCCGTCCGGCTCCTTCACCGCAGCCGAGATGGTCGGCAACGACATCAAGATGTTCGAGCCTGCCGGCAAGAAGCTGCTCATCGGCCAGTACGAGACCGTCGACAAGAGCCGTGCGCTTGGCATGATTGACGAGATCCGCGAGGCCATGCGCGCCTACGCCGCCGAGAAGGGTGCCGACGGCATCGTCCTGTGCATCACTGACATCATGGAGGAGGGCTCGCAGGTCCTGCTCGAGGGCGAGACTGAGGCTGCTCAGAAGGGCCTGGGCATCGCTGACGAGCACGACGGCGTCTGGATGCCGGGCGTCCTCTCCCGTAAGAAGCAGGTCGCTGCCCCCATCATGGCCGCCTGCTAGGTTTAGTTGACCGAACGCCACGACCGGATCGCGGACGCCCCGCGCTCCGGTCGTTTTTTGTGCACGGCGCCGCGTCGTCTCCCGGACAGGCACGCCCGTGCCGTTGAGCAAATAATGTTCAACCTGTGGTTCCGCTTTTCGGCCACGCCTGCGTGCTTGTCGTGCAGGGTAGGCTAGATGCAAGCGTAATACGATAGAGCGCGGCGCCGCCACTTGGGCGGGCCGTGCTTTTTTAAGACGGGAACCTTCCCGCGAAAGGAGCCGCCCATGGCAGCAACTGAGCAGCTGTTCAACGTTCGTGAGCGCAAGCGTTTTGAGCGTCACGACATTTGGGAGCGCATTGCCGAGAACGGCACAATCTCCGCCGCCGTCATGGTGATCGCAGCCATCGCCGCGGTCATCTGTGCCAACACCGATGCCTACGAGGCCATTCATCACTTTTTGGAGACTCCACTGTATGTGGGTCTTGGTAGCCTTACGGCCGGCCTCACCGTCGAGGTCTTTGTCAACGACTTCCTCATGGCGATTTTCTTTTTGCTGGTGGGCATCGAGCTCAAGTATGAGATGACGGTCGGCGAGCTCAAAAACCCGCGCCAGGCCATGCTTCCCATGCTGGCAGCCGTGGGCGGCGTCGTCGTTCCCGCCTGCATCTACCTGATCTTTAACCACGCCGGCGCGCGCAACGGTTGGGCCATTCCCATGGCAACCGATATCGCCTTTGCGCTGGGCGTGCTGTCGCTTTTGGGCAACCGCGTGCCCAACGGCGTGCGCGTGTTCTTCTCGACGCTTGCCATTGCCGACGACCTGATCTCCATCGCTGCCATCGCCATCTTCTACGGCCAGAGCCCCAGCCCGTTTTGGCTGGGCGCCGCTGCAGTTGTGACCTGCGCGCTTGTGTGGCTCAACAAGACGCAGCATTACCGCCTTGCCCCGTATTCGGTGCTGGGTCTGCTGCTGTGGTTCTGCATGTTTAAGAGCGGCGTGCACGCCACGCTCGCCGGTGTCATCCTGGCCTTCACCATCCCGGCCAAGTGCGGTGTTAAGCTCGATAGCCTTACCGATTGGCTGGGCGAGTGCCTGCCGTTGCTCGACGACCGCTACGACGACGAGGCACACATCCTGGGTCAGCACGACTTTACCGTCTCGACCACCAGAGTCGAGCGCGTCATGCACCGCGTGACCCCGCCGCTCATTCGCATGGAGCGCCTGATCTCCACGCCGGTCAACTTTGTGATCCTGCCGATCTTTGCATTTGTCAACGCGCAGGTTCGCCTGGTGGGCGTGGATATGGGCACGCTGCTGACCGACCCGGTGACGCTCGGCGTGTATTTTGGCATGCTGCTGGGCAAGCCGATTGGCATCTTTGGCATGACGTTTGCCCTGGTTAAGCTCAAGATCTCCGAGCTGCCGCGCAACGTTAACTGGCACATGATTGCCGGCGTGGGCATTCTGGGCGGCATTGGCTTTACCATGTCGATTCTCATCAGCGGCCTTGCCTTCCCGACGGCCCAGTTTGAGGTTCTTGCAGCCAAGGCCGCTATTCTCGCCGGTTCGGTCACCGCAGCCGTGCTCGGCATGATCTACATGAGCGTGGTCTGCAAGCATCCCTCGCCCAAAGACGAGTAAGAGCGCGAAAACCGGCTCCAGAACCGATTCGGGCGCGTCCAAAATGCGGATTCTGGCGGTGCTTGCCGCCTGCCAGACACGCCAGTGGTCAAAAAACGCCGTTTGTGAGTACTGTCACAAACGGCGTATCATTTTAGGTGCGGAAAATAATGAACAAAGTTATAAGAACTGTACGTTAATGAGTGACCATCGACTTCCAATTTGGCGCTAGCTGACGGTGATTAGGAAGTTTCAAGTCGAGTTTTGCCGATTTCGACCAAGAATCGCTGCTACTAAAAAGGTAACAGTACTCATATTTGCCCTTTTTTGGCCACAAGCCCTAAAACAAGCCTCGCCAAGGTCGGGAAGCGGGCCAAATCGCCGGCCTCGAGGCTTATTCCACCGTTCCGTAGACGGCGCCCCAGCCGTGGGCAGCCAAGGCGGAGTTGAGCTGGTCGCACAGCGACCGGCGATCGTAGCAGCCGGGCGGCAAAAGGTTCACGATTTCCATGAGGTCGGGTGCCAAGTCGACGATTTCGGCCTGCACGATTAGGTCAAGCCGGTCGATGGCGTGGCGGTCGTAAAACAGTCCGTCGACCAGGCGCTGCAGGTCACCGAATTCCTCGGCCTGGAACAATCCGTACTCCATAGTGCCTCCTTGGGCGCCCCACGCCGGCATGCGCGGCGATTCGTAATTTATTGCGATGGACTTAATCTATCACGGCTTCATAACGTTGCGGCGGTGGCGGTCTATACTTAGACGAACTGCAACGTCCCGCTTCGCGAAAGGTCGCACCCATGCAGACGATCTACCAGAAGATGGAAACCACCGAACTCGATGCCGCCATCGAGGCGCTCAAGGCCGAGGTCGCCGAGGTCAAGGCCAAGGGTCTGGCGCTCGATATGGCCCGCGGCAAGCCGTCGCCCTCCCAGGTGGACATCTCGCGCCCCATGCTCGATATCCTCAACGCCGATGCCGATCTGCACGACGGCAGCGTCGACTGCTCCAACTACGGCTGCTTCGAGGGTATTCCTTCGGCACGCAAGTTGGCAGGGGAGTTCCTGGGCTGCCCCGCCGAGCAGACGCTCGTGCTGGGCTCGTCGAGCCTGCTGATCGAGCACGACATCGCTGGCATGTTCTGGCGCTGCGGCTCGTGCGGCAGCGAGCCCTGGGATGCCTACGAGGCCGCGCACGACGGCAAGAAGGTCAAGTTCCTGTGTCCGGTTCCCGGTTACGATCGCCACTTTGGAATTACCGCTGACCTGGGTATCGAGAACGTCCCCGTCGCGATGACCGACAACGGCCCCGATATGGACGAGATCGAGCGCCTCGTTGCCGCCGACGATTCCATCAAGGGCATCTGGTGCGTGCCCAAGTATTCCAACCCCACGGGTATCACCTTTAGCGAGGACACTGTGCGCCGCTTGGTCGAGATGCCCACGGCCGCGCCCGATTTCCGCATCTTCTGGGACAACGCCTACTGCGTGCACGACCTGTACGATGAGACCGACGAGCTCGCCAACATCTTCGATCTTGCCCGCACGGCGGGCACCGAGGACCGCGTGGTGGCATTCGCCTCGACGTCCAAGATCACTTTCCCGGGTGCCGGTATCGGCTTTATCGGTGCGAGCCCCGCGGTTATCGCGGAGTTCTCCAAGCGCCTGAAGGCCGGCCTCATCAGCGCCGATAAGCTCAACCAACTGCGCCACGTGCGTTTCCTTCCCACCATCGAGGCGGTCAAGGAGCACATGAAAAAGCATGCCGAGTTCTTGCGCCCGCGCTTTGAGGCCGTTGAGCGCAAGCTCACCGAGGGCCTGGGCGAGACGGGCTGCGCTACCTGGACGCATCCTCGCGGCGGCTACTTTGTAAGCTTCGATGGTCCCGAGGGCTCGGCTCAAAAGGTCGCCGCGCTTTGTGCCGACCTGGGCGTCAAGCTCACGCCGGCCGGTGCTACCTGGCCCTATGGCAAGGACCCGCGCGACACCAACATCCGCATCGCGCCGAGCTATCCCACGGTCGAGGACCTGGAGGCCGCGCTCGATGTGCTGGTGCTGGCCGTTAAGCTCGTCGCTGCCGAGCTTGCGCGTGCCGAGCGCGCCTAACGCGCGGCTTCCCGTACTATCCGCACTTTCGATACGTAAAGGAGCGTATACATGGATTTGGGTATTTCCACCAACCCCACGCCAGAGCTCTACACCATTAAGGTAACCGGCGAGATCGATATCTCTAACGCCGATAGCCTGCGCAATGCCATCGACCTGGCACTCGAGCAGCCCACCGAGGCCGTTGAGCTCGATTTTGCCCAGGTGAGCTACATTGATTCGACGGGCATTGGCGTGCTCGTGGGCGCCGCGCACCACGCGGTTGACCACGGCAAGCGCTTTAGCTGCACCAATGTGCAGCCCCCGGTGATGCGCGTGGTTCAGCTGTTGGGTGTCGACCAGGAGATTTCGATCACCGCTGCATAATCTTTGCCCCAAAAGGGCGTGCCGTTTGGCATATGTTTGTGATGCGCTCGGACGTTTTGGCGTCCGGGCGCTATACTTGACCGAATGAATAGACGAGTTCCGGCCGAATGGCGCGGTGCGGGCTCGAATCACATCGAGCCTTGGAGGTATGTGTGTTTGGTATTGGAGAAGGTGAGCTGGCAATCATCGTGGTCTTCGGCTTTTTGCTGTTTGGCCCGGATAAGCTCCCGCAGATGGGCCGTACGATCGGCCGTGCCATCCGTCAGTTCCGCGAGACGCAGGAAAAGATGACGGCGGTTGTCCAGTCCGAGATCATCGATCCGGTAAGCGAGGCCGCTTCGGCTCCGGTCAAGCCCAAGAAGGCTGCCGTCGATGACGATTCCGATGCGGACGAGGATGCTGCCGAGACGGTAGCGCCCGCCAAGAAGGAGACCTTTGCCGAGCGTCGTGCCCGCCTTGCTGCCGAGAAGGCCGCGAGCGAGGCTGCCGCCGAGGGCGAGGGTGCTGCTGAGGAGTCCGAGGCCGAGGGTGCCGAGGCCGAGC
>CAJMOP010000083.1 GCA_905215115.1 uncultured bacterium
GGCAGCGGATCCCGACGAGGCCCTGCGCGAGGATATCCGCGCCGCGCTCGAGGAGGGGGAGCCCGCGTCTGCGGTGGCCAAGCGCCTGTCTCAGAAGTATTCGCGCCGCAAGCGCGATGTCTATGCCATGGTGCTCGATATGCAATAGATGGAGGATATCCAGCCCTTGCGCTAGAATCATCCTCTGTATGCAACGTTTTTCTGGAGGACAAACCCCATGGATCAAAGCAAGCCTTCGTTCTTTATCACGACGCCCATCTACTACGTCAACGCCGATCCGCACCTGGGCACGGCTTATTCCACCATCATCGCCGACGTTCAGGCTCGCTATCGCCGTTCCGCCGGCTATAACGTCAAGTTCCTGACCGGCATGGACGAGCACGGCGAGAAGGTCGCCGAGGCCGCAGCCAAGCATGGCATGACGCCGCAGGAGTGGACCGACAGCCAGGCTCCGCACTTCAAGGAGCTTTGGAGCAAGCTCGAGATCTCCAACGACGACTTCATCCGCACCACCGAGCCGCGCCAGCATCATGCCGTGCAGTATCTGTGGGAGCGCATGAAGGAGTCCGGTTACCTGTATAAGGGCAGCTACGACGGTTGGTATTGCGTGCCTGACGAGACCTACTTCACTGATACGCAGGTCCAGAAGGGCGACGAGGAGTACGGCAGCGTCGGCCAGCATCTATGCCCCGACTGCCACCGTCCGCTTGAGCGCGTGCAGGAGGAGTCCTACTTCTTTAAGCTTTCCGCCTTCCAGGACAAGCTTCTCAAGCTCTATGACGAGCACCCCGACTTTGTCGAGCCTGCGTTCCGCATGAACGAGGTACGTAGCTTTGTCGAGGGCGGCCTTAACGACCTTTCCGTGAGCCGCACGAGCTTTGACTGGGGCATTCAGGTCCCGTTTGACGAGGGTCACGTGACCTACGTGTGGTTCGATGCGCTGCTCAACTATATGACGGCCGTCGGCTACGGTGTCGACACCGACGAGGCGCGTGCCGAGCTGGCCTATCGCTGGCCCGCGCAGTTCCACATCGTGGGTAAGGACATCATCCGCTTCCACTGCGTCATTTGGCCCGCCATGCTCATGGCCATCGGCGAGGCCCTGCCCGAGCACGTCTTTGCCCACGGCTTCCTGACCGTGCGCAATGCCGAGACAGGCAAGGCCGAGAAGATGTCCAAGAGCCGCGGTAACGCCATCGCTCCGCAGGACGTTATCGACATGCTGGGCGTTGAGGGCTATCGCTATTACTTTATGACCGACGTGGTCCCCGGCACCGACGGCGCCATCAGCTTCGATCGCATGGAGCAGGTCTACAACGCCGATCTGGCCAACAGCTGGGGCAACCTCATTTCGCGCTCGCTCAACATGAGCGCAAAGTACTTTGACGGCTGCGCCCCGGCTAAACCGACGTCTGCCGACGCGTTCGATAACCCGCTGGCAAAGATTGCCGACGGTTTGGTCGAGCGCTACATGGCCAAGATGGACATGCTCGATTACGGCGGAGCCAAGGATGAGGTCATGGAGCTCATCCATGCCGCCAACCACTACATCGAGGACTCCGAGCCCTGGGCGCTTGCCAAGGACGAGGCCAAGGCTGACGAGCTGGCATTTGTGATTTACAACCTGCTCGAGGCCATCCGCATCGCCGCCCACCTGCTGATGCCGCTCATGCCCCAGACTTCTGTCGAGGCTCTGCGCCGCCTGTCCTGTGAGGGCGAGGCCGCGAGCGACGACCTCAAGGGCATTTGCGCTTGGGGCCTGCTTGCTGGTGGTCAGCCCGTCGAGAAGGGCGATCCGCTGTTCCCGCGTCTGGCGTAGAGACCGCGCGAGCGCCATATCGGCAATTTGCTGTTTAGCTGTAAGGGCATGGCCGCCACGGTCCATGCCCTTTTGTTTCAAGACGCCGCCATCATGCTAAGGAGGCAACCATGACAACTTCGCCTTTGGCAAACCCCACGGCCACCAGGGAGCTGCTGGAGGAGTTTGGCCTTGCGACCAAGCATCGCCTGGGCCAGAACTTTCTAATCGACAATCATGTGATCGAGCGTATCTGCGAGCTTGCCGAGCTTGCAGGTGACGAGCGCGTACTCGAGGTGGGTCCGGGTTGTGGAACGTTGACACTTGCGTTACTGCAGGAAGCGGCGTGCGTTACGTCCATTGAGGCCGATCCCGAGCTTGAGCCGGTGCTCGATGCCCACGCCGCCGACTATGCCAACTTCCGCTTTATCATGGGCGATGCGCTCAAGGTGACGCCGGAGCAGATTGAGCAGGCCGCCGGTGGTGAACCCACGGTGTTTGTCGCGAATCTGCCCTATAACGTGGCGGCGACGATCATTCTTCAGTTCTTCCAGACGATGCCCACGCTTAAGCGCGCTGTCGTCATGGTGCAAAAGGAGGTTGCCGATCGCATTGCCGCAGTGCCGGGCAACAAGACCTATGGCGGCTATACGGCAAAGCTCGGCCTGTATGCGCAGGTGACGGGTCGCTTTGAGGTGCCGCCGCGTTGCTTTATGCCGGCGCCGCACGTGGACTCGGCCGTCGTGCGTATCGACCGTGTTGACGGTGTGGTGCCCGAAGAACTCGATCGCGAATTTGTGGCCCGCGTGATTGACGCTGCATTTGCTCAGCGTCGCAAGACCATCCGCAATTCCATGAGCGCCAACGGTTTTGCCAAGGACGTGCTCGATGCCGCCTTTGAGGCTTGCGGTATCGCACCCACCACGCGCGCCGAGACGCTTGATGTTGCCGACTTTGTCCGTCTGGCCCAGGAGCTAATCCATGATGCCTAATGCCGAACGCGTGACGTTTACCAAGAAAAAGAAGACGGTTGCTTGTCCCGTGCCCTTGGCACCGCTTGCTGACACGCATGCGCATCTGCTTTCGTTTTGGGGCAAAGAAGTGCCCGAGACACTCGTGCGCGCCAAAGCCGCGGGCATCGACCTGTTGGTGACGGTCTTCGATCCCATTGCCGATAAGCGCAGCGTGACGGACTATAGCGACTGGCTGACGCGCGAGATTCTGCCGATGCAGGATATCCCGCAGATCAAGTATCTTGCCGGCGTGCATCCGTATGGCGCGCCGGACTATACCGACGACGTTCACGCACAGGTCGTTGCCGCACTCGATGACCCCTTATGCGCCGGTATTGGCGAAATCGGCCTGGACTACCACATGGACTATGATGACGATATCGCGCCGGCACCTCATAACGTGCAGATTGACTGCATGGCGCGCCAGCTCGAGCTTGCCGTGTGCCGTAACGTGCCGGTGGAGTTGCACCTGCGGCACGAGGACTCGGATGGGGAGCGCACCTCGCATATGGATGCGTACAACGTGCTTCGTGAGGTGGGCGTGCCCCAGGCCGGTTGTGTGCTGCACTGCTTTGGCGAGGACCGCGCCACGATGGAGCGCTTTGTGAAGCTGGGCTGCTATATCGCCTATGGTGGTGCGGCCACCTTTAAGCGCAACGACGACGTGCGCGAGGCATTTGCGGCGACCCCGCTCGACCGCATTTTGTTCGAGACGGATTGCCCGTATATGGCTCCGGAGCCCATCCGCGGTCTTGAATGCGAGCCCGCAATGATCTCCATTACGGCAAACGCGCTGGTTAACGACCGTGTCGATCGCACTGGTGAGGACGCCGAAACAATCGTGCAAGCCGCTTGGGAAAATGCCTGCAAACTTTTTCAAAAATAGTTCTTGCGTTCGCGATGGCGCTCCGTTATTCTAATTCCTGCACGCGGGCGTGGCGGAATTGGCAGACGCGTACGGTTCAGGTCCGTATGGGGGCAACCCCATGAAGGTTCAAGTCCTTTCGCCCGCACCATTGATTGAAAGAGCTCCCAGCAATGGGAGCTTTTTTGTTACGGGCCCATCGCAGGGACTTGAACCTGTGAAGGAGCGAGCGTCAAGAAAACGCGGAGCGTTTTTAGCGAGCTGGCGAGTCCGCCGGCAGGCGGGCGAAGCCGGTGCGGATCCGCGCAGCGGATAGGCGGACGTCCTTTCGCCCGCACCATTGATTGAAAGAGCTCCCAGCAATGGGAGCTCTTTTTGTTATGCACGATCTCCTTGGACGGGTATCCTAGTACCAACGTGTGCCTATCAGAGGAGAGACCATGCTGTTTTCCGGTATCATCGCCGCCCTTACCAGCCTTTTGATTCCCATCATCATCCTGTTGCTGCTGCTCCCCAACGCCTGTTATGTCGTTGAACAGCAGCACGCCGTAATCATCGAGCGCTTGGGTAAGTTCAACCGTATCGTCAACGCGGGCTTCCACGTGAAGGTGCCCGTGATCGACCGCAAGGCCGCCACGGTGAGCCTGCGCACCATGAAAAACGGTTTTGGCATCGACGTTAAGACCCAGGACAACGTGACCATCGGTCTTGAGGTCTCCGCTCAGTACCACGTGAGCTATGACATGGGCGCCGGCCCGGCAGATTCGGGCATCTACAAGAGCTACTATATGCTGCAGGAGCCCGTCGACCAGATGCGCGACTTCATCACCGACGCCCTGCGCTCCTCCATCCCCGTCTACACACTCGATGAGGTCTTTGCCAAGAAGGATGACATCGCCAAGGATGTCAACGCTACCGTTTCCGAGCAGATGGCCGCCTACGGCTTCACCCTCGTGTCGACGCTCATCACTAAAATCGCACTGCCGACCGAGGTCGAGAACTCCATGAACGACATCAACGCCGCCCAGCGCAAGCGCGCTGCGGCACAGGAGCTCGCCGAGGCCGACCGCATCAAGCGCGTCACCGAGGCGACCGCCGAGGCCGAGGCTATGGAAAAGGCGGGCGAGGGCATCGCCAACCAGCGCAAGGCCATCGCGCTGGGTATCAAAGATTCGCTCGAGATCATCCAGGAGACGGGTGTCGGCAATGACGAGGCCAACCAACTGTTCATGTTTACGCAGTGGTCCGAGATGATGACGGAGTTCGCTCGCACGGGTAAAACCTCGACGGTCGTGCTGCCGAGCGACTTTTCGCAGTCGGCCTCGATGTTCGAGCAGATGCTGGCCGCCGGCAAAGTTCAAAACGATTCAAAGGAGTAGGCACGCGTGAAATACACCGTCGTTTGTGTTGGCAAGCTCAAAGAGCGCTTTTGGAAGGATGCCTGCGCTGAGTACACGAAGCGTCTGGGCGCCTATGCCAAGGTGGATATGCGCGAGGTGGCCGATATCGACCCGGCCAAGGCGGGCGGTGTGGATGCCGCGCGTGACAAGGAAGGGGCGGCGATTCTTGCTGCCTTGCCGTCTCGAGCGCATGTGATCCTGCTGGCTATCGAGGGCAAGGAGCGTTCGAGTGAGGAGCTCTCGGCGAGGCTCGACGATCTTATGCTGCGAGGCAGCAGCGACATTGCCTTTGTAATCGGCGGTTCGGACGGCGTGAGTGATGAGGTGCGCGCCCGCGCCGACGAGATGCTCAGCTTTGGACGCATTACTTTGCCGCATAACCTGGCGCGTGTGGTGCTGCTAGAGCAGATTTACCGTGCCTGCAAGATCAGTCGTGGCGAGCCGTATCACAAATAGGTCGGCAATACGAAACAATGGCGTGGGACAATACCTTTCGTTTTGAGGAATGTGTCTGAAAGGACTATGCGATATGAAGATTGGATTTGTCGGTTTTGGCAATATGGCGAGCGCTATGGCCGATGGCTGGATCGCTGCCGGTGTAGCTGCGAGCGACATGTGCGCCTGCGCGGGTCGCTACGACGCACTGGTTGAGCGCTGCGAGGCGCGCGGCATGGTCGCCTGCCACGATGCCGCCGAGGTTGTCGCCGCATCCGATATCGTGGTCGCTGCGGTCAAACCGTATATGATCGAGGAGATATTCGCCCCGCTCAAGGATGCTCTTGCCAAAAAGGTCGTTCTGTCGGTTGCCTGGACCTGGGACAGTGCCAAGTGGGAGCAGGTCCTGCCGGGCGTCGCGCATATCTCGACGGTGCCCAACACGCCGGTTTCGGTGGGCGAGGGCGTCATCGCTTGCGAGAAGGCTTCCACGCTTAGTGATGAGCAGAGCGCAGTGGTGCTTGATCTGCTTGGCAAGCTCGGTGCGGTGGTCGAGCTCGATACGAGCCTGCTGTTCGTGGGCGGCACGGTGGGTGGTTGCGCTCCGGCATTTGTCGCTATGGCAATCGAGGCCCTGGGCGATGCAGCGGTCAAGCACGGTATTCCGCGCGCTGATGCCTATCGCATTGTGAGCCAGATGGTGCTGGGTACGGCAAAGCTGCAGCTTGCAACTGGCCAGCATCCCGCAGCGATGAAGGATGCTGTGTGCTCGCCCGGCGGCGCCACCATCAAGGGCGTCGTTGCGCTCGAGGACGCCGGCATGCGCAGCGCCCTGGTCAAGGCAATCGACGCAACCCTCCAGTAAAACCGACCAAAAAAGGGACAGGTTTATGTTGGCAGGTTTTTCCTGCGGTTTTGTCCTTTTAGCGAAAAGTGCCCCGCAACTGGCTCAATTCCAGTTGCGGGGCACTTGCGTTTGCCCAGATAAAACCAACCAAAATAAACCTGTCCCTATTGGCAGGCTAGTCCCAGAAGCTGTCTTCTTCGTCCTCGGACTTGGGGCCGCGGTCGACATACATCTTATGGGTGCGCTTCTCCATTACAAAGGCAATAATCGCAAACAGCAGGATGCCGCCGGCGAAAAGGATGGCAAAACCGGTGCGGGTGCCAAACAAAAAGGAAAAAACTGCGTCCATTGGGTGCCTTCTTGCGTAGTTGAGTTGGGTCGTAAACGCTCATAAGTATATACTTGCCCATACATGTACAAGGTTGCAACCTAAATGGAATGTATATCGCCGGAGGATCTAATGCTTGATATCAAGTTTGTTCGCGAGAACCCCGATGCCATCGATGTCGCCATGGCTAACCGCCAGACGTCTTGGGATCGCGAGAAGTTCTTTGAGCTCGACGACGAGCGTCGTGCCGTCATCACTGAGGTTGAGGAACTTCAAGCCACGCGCAATGCCGAGTCCAAGAAGATCGGCGCCCTGATGAAGGAGGGCAAGAAGGACGAGGCCGAGGCCGCCAAAGAGGCCGTGCGCGCCGTCAACGAGAAGATTGACGGTCTGGCCGAGCGCCGCACCGCCCTCGAGCAGGAGCAGTACGACTTCATGGCTCACCTGCCCAACATTCCTTGCGAGGCCACGCCGTACGGCAAGGACGAGGACGAGAACATCGAGCGCCGTCGTTGGGGCACCCCGCGCGAGTTCGACTTCGACTTTAAGCCGCATTGGGATCTGGGCACCGACCTCGACATCCTTGACTTCGAGCGCGGCAACAAGCTCTCCGGCAGCCGCTTCACCGTTCTCGGTGGCGCCGGCGCCCGTCTTGAGCGCGCCCTCATCAACTTCTTCCTCGATACGCACACCAGCCGTGGTTTTAAGGAGTGGTGGCCGCCCATCGTCGTCAAGCGTCAGACCATGTTCGGCACGGGCCAGCTGCCCAAGTTCGAGGACGACGCCTATCACGTCTCGGGCGACAACTTCCTGATCCCCACCGCCGAGGTCGTGCTCACCAACCTGCACGCCGGTGAGGTCCTCGACGCCGATACCCTGCCGCGCCGCTACACCGCCTTCACCCCCTGCTTCCGCGAGGAGGCCGGCTCCGCTGGTCGCGATACCCGCGGCATCATTCGCCAGCACGAGTTCGACAAGGTCGAGATGGTAAAGTTTGCCAAGCCGGAGGAGTCCGACGAGGAGCTCGAGAGCATGACCGCCGAGGCCGAGTTCCTGCTGCAGCAGCTGGGTCTTCCGTATCGCGTGATTAGCCTGTGCACCGGCGACCTGGGCTTCTCTGCCCGTCAGACCTACGACGTCGAGGTCTGGCTGCCGAGCTACAACGCCTACAAGGAGATCAGCTCCTGCTCCAACTGCGGTGACTTCCAGGCCCGTCGCGCCAACATCAAGTATCGCGACCCCGAGAACTTCAAGGGTTCGCGCTATCTGCACACCCTCAACGGTTCCGGTCTGCCGGCTGGCCGTACCATGGCAGCCATTCTGGAGAACTACCAGAACGCTGACGGCACCATTACGATCCCCGAGGTTCTGCGTCCCTACATGGGCGGCCTCGAGAAGATCGAGCCGGTCGCGTAGATTGGCTGCATAAGCGATTTGCTAGGGCACTCCTTTTTGGGGTGCCCTTTTTGTGTGCGGCCATACCATGCCGTGCGGACAGCTCAATAGAAAACACACGAACAACTGTTCTGTATACAGCCATCTACCTGCTATGCTTTTGCTAAATAAGAGCGAGAGAAAGGGGACGCGATGGAGCTGTTTGATGATCGTGTGGTTTTGTTTGAGAGCGACGAGGGCGGGGAGTACCTGCTTGTGACGTGTGAGCCGTCTGGCATGGGTGGCCTGGTGGTTCGACAGACGAGCGAGGGGCCGTTGACGCAATGGTGCTACGAGGAGTCGCCTCATGTGGTTGAGACGTTTGTGGCGCACGAGGGGCTTGTGGCCCTAGAGCATTTCTATGGGGTCCAGACATCTAATCAGGTTGCTCGCATGTTGAGCATCTCGTTTGCCGATTATGATTGTGCCCAGCGGGTGAGATCGCTCCTGAGGGAACTTGATGCTAAGTTTGACGTGATCGAAAAGCCAATCGATCGTACGGGGAATGGCGGTATATGCGGAGCAGCATGACAAGACTGCGTTCCACAAAAAAGTTTGAAATTGTGCTTGACTCCAATAAGCTAAAGTGGTTTTATATGTCTTGCGCTGCGGCGTTACCTCAGCTGGATAGAGGGTCTGACTACGAATCAGAACGTCATAGGTTCGAATCCTATACGCCGCACCA
>CAJMOP010000084.1 GCA_905215115.1 uncultured bacterium
GCGGCGCGAGCGGCCTCCTCGGCGGCAGCTGCCTGCTCCTCGGCCTGCTTGGCGGCCTCGACTTCCTGAGCGCGGGCCTCGATCACCGAGGCGAGCTGCTTGCGGACCATGGCGACATAGGCGTCCTCCAAGGTGGAGGAAGCGGACTTAGCGGGAATCTTCATATCGGCGAGATGACCCATCAGTTCCTTGGAGGTCATGCCGAACTCTTTGGCCAGGGTGGACACACGGACTTTTGCCATATGACTTCACCTACCCTTTCTGGCACCTTGGGTGCCTAGAGACTGAACGAGCGTGGGAGATGCGCCGGGACCTGCCCGGCGCGACCGCGCGCTAGATCAGGTCCTCCGCATCATCGAAGGCGTCGGTGTCGTGGACACCGCAGAAACGGGAGCCGGGACGGGCCTGGTTGCGGCACTGGATGCCGTCCTCGGACACATACTCGCAGCGACGGACGTCCTCGTCCTCCTCGTCACCGATCAGGTCGGCGGCGGGCTCCTCGTGAACGGGAACGTTCTTGAGGATGTCGGCGGCAAGCGTCTCGGACTTGATGTCGATGTGCCAGCCGGTCAGGCGCGCAGCGAGGCGGGCGTTCTGGCCCTCCTTGCCGATGGCGAGGGACAGCTGGTCATCGGGCACGATGACGCCGGCGTAGGCCTTCTCCTCGTCGATGAGGACGCGGGTGACCTTAGCGGGCGACAGGGCGTTGGCGACGTAGACGGCAGGATCGGCATCCCACAGGATGACGTCGACGCGCTCGCCACGGAGCTCGCCCACGACAGCGCGAACACGGCTGCCCTTGGGGCCGACGCAGGCACCCACGGGATCCAGACGGTCGTCAAGCGAGTGGACGGCGACCTTGGAGCGCTGGCCGGGCTCGCGGGCGATCGACTTGATCTGGACGGTGCCCTCATAGATCTCGGGCACCTCCTGCTCAAACAGACGACGCATGAGCTCGGGGTGGGTACGGGAGATGACAATCGGCGGACGGCTGTGCTCGCCACGAACCGGCTGCAGGTTGGAGTTGGGGTCGCGAACGTCGATGATTACGGCCTTGATATGCTGGTTGTGCAGGTAGCGCTCACCCATCGGGCGCTCGTTGCGCTCGTTCTCGTAACGGCGCTGATCGAAGTGCGGCAGCTCGGCCTCGACGCCCTCGCGAATCTTGACGATCGTGAAGTCGGGCGTGGACTGCAGCACGGTGCCGCTGATGAGGTCACCGATGCGGCCGGAGAACTCCTCGTAGATCTGCTCGCGGGCGGAATTGCGCACGATGGCGTTGATCTCGGCCTTGGCGTGCTGGGCGGCGATGCGGCTCGTGTTCTTGGGGGTGACGTCGATCTCCTCGAACTCGGTGAAGTTGCCCTCCTCGTCCATGGAATCGTCGATCGGCTCCAGGCGGTAGACGTAGATCTTGCCGGTGGTGCGGTCGATGGTCACCTTGGCGCCCCACTCAAGATGCAGAATCTCGGCATAACTCTTGGCGAGCGACTGCTCCAGGCGGTCGATCAGGTAGAGCTGGTCGATGTGCTTCTCCTGGCAAAGCTCCATCAGGGCTGACATCATGTCGGATGCTGCCATCTTACTTTCCTTCCTTCGCGGGCTTGAAGTCGTAGGTGGGCTTCAACTTGCACTTTTTAACATCAGAGAAATCGAGGGTGACGGACTCGCCGTCCTCGAGCTCGAGGGTCACGTCGGTCTCGGTCGCAGCGGCAATCTTGCCGGCGTACTTGCGACGGCCCTCGGTGGCGGTGGAGGTGAGCTCACAATTCTCGCCCACAAAGCGGGCAAAGTCGCGCGGACGGCGCAGCGGGCGCGCCATGCCCGGGCTCGACACCTCGAGCGTATAGCTCGAAGAGATGGGGTCGAGCTCCTCGATTACATCGCCGACCCATTTGGTGTTGGCCGTGACGTCGTTGAGCGACAGGCTCTGACCCTCGGCACCCTCGATACGCACGCGCACGCAGGGGGCCTTGGTGGCGCCCACGAGCTCGACGTCGACGATGTCGACATCGTGCTGGGGAGCGACGGCCTCGAGCGCGTCGATGATCGCCTGCTCGGTCTTGGTCTTGACCATTGCGGCACCTCCATCCATACAAAAAAGAAGCGAGGCCGAAACCCCACTTCTTTCAATTACAACTTCATTTGCAAGCAAACTATACCAATAGCTGCGGAAACGTGCAAGCACCGTACGAATCTGCAGGTCAGCGTGCGCACAGGTTCTCCACAAGAATAGGACAATTGGCCGAGGAGCCCCATGCGGCGCACCCTCAACAGTCCCAAAACGGGCCATGCGTCCCAATCCACAGGTCTGTTCGGACCCCAAGGGCATTCCTCCCCGAGCCCTTATCGATCAGACTTACGCTAAGGGACATTCCGCAACAAGCCGGCCAGCAAGTCGCGCAACGACGAACCTTTCCAAATCCTCTACGGCAAGGAGGCACCTATGAAACGCCTAGGCACCCTCTGCATGACTGCGCTCGCCATCGCAACGTGCTCGTTGGCCCTCTTAGGCTGCGGCAAAACGAACAGCAAAACCGGAACATGCGAACCGGATCCTGGCAGCACCAAAGCCATCGAAAAAACCGAACCCCCGGTGAGCTTCGACAAAATAGACGAGGACATCGTCGATCCCCAGGGTTTGGGCCCCGACCCCCAAGAACAATTCCCCATCGACCTAGAAGCGGACGAGAACATCCATGTTACCTGCGTGGGCAAGGACGCCGACGGCTATGGCGACGCCGCGCTCGTCTTTACGGTGACCAACAACACCGATGTCGATATGATGTTTGGTGATGTGGACTCCTATGCCTACGTCAACGGCGTGGTCCGCGATGTGCACATGCGCCAGCAGGTCGCAGCGGGCGAAGAAGCGACCGCGATGCTCGCCTTTGTAGGCACCTTCGACGACCCGGATTTTGATGTCAACAACGACCTCAACGACATCTACCTCAACATTTGGATGTTCGAAGAGGCAACGGGCAACGTTTACTTTAGGGACCTGGTGCACATCCCGTAGAAGACGGTGCGACGCACTGACTAAGCAGGGCATACAACACAAAACGAGGGACGACCCAACCGGACCGTCCCTCGTTTATTGCATGTCAGCTTTACGCGCAGCGCTTACTTGACCACCAGGTTGACCAGCTTGCCGGGCACGCAGATGGCCTTGACGACCGTCTTGCCCTCGAGCCACTTGGCGACGGCTTCCTCAGCGGCAGCCTGCATCTCCTCGTTGGAGGCGTCGCGGGCGACGTCGATGCGGCCGCGGACCTTGCCGAGCACCTGTACGACGATCTGCACCGTGTCCTCGATGGACTCGGCCAAGTCGAACTCGGGCCAGGCAGCGGTGTAGGCATTGCCCTCGCAGCCGAGCGCCTCATGCCACAGCTCGTCGGCCCAGAACGGGCAGATGGGGGCAAGGACGCTCACGATATCCTTAGCCACGCCGTAGCACATCGCCTTGTCACGGGAAGCGCCCTCAGTAGCATTGAGGTAGGCACTCGCGGCATTGACGAGTTCCATGACGGCCGAGATGGCGGTGTTGAACTGGCCGCGATCGAAGTCCTCGGTGCACTTGGCGATGGTCCGGTGACGCTCGCGATAGAGCTTCATCGCAACCTCGTCGAGCGCGGACTTGTCGAAGGCCACGTTGGCGTCGCCGGACTGGACGAGCTGCCAAACGATACGCCAGGCGCGCTTAATGAAGCGGTTGGCGCCCTCAACGGCCTTGGGATCCCAGTCGAAGTCCTTCTCGGGCGGGGCGATAAACAGGATCGCCAGACGCATGGTGTCGGCGCCGTAGGGCTCGATGACCGAGCTCGGGGGCACGACGTTGCCCTTGGACTTGGACATGGTGTCGCCGTTCTCGTCCTTAACCATGCCCTGGCACAGCAGGTTGGTGAAGGGCTCGTCCACACTCAGCAGGCCCAGGTCGCGCAGCGCCTTGGTAAAGAAGCGGCTGTAGAGCAGGTGCAAAATGGCGTGCTCGATGCCGCCGATGTAGTTATCGACGGGCATCCAACGGTCGGCGGCTTCGCGGGAGAAGGGCAGCTCGGTGTTGTGCGGGTCGGTATAGCGCAGGTAATACCAGCTGGAGCAGGTAAAGGTGTCCATGGTATCGGTCTCGCGCTTGGCCGGGCGGCCGCAGACCGGGCAGGTGGTCTCGTAGAAGTCCTTGCACTCGGCAAGCGTCTCGCCGGCGCCCAGGTCCAGGTTCTCGGGCAGCGTCACCGGCAGCTGATCCTCGGGCACGGGCACAATACCGCAGTGCTCGCAGTGAATGGCCGGGATGGGGTTGCCCCAATAACGCTGGCGGCTGATGAGCCAGTCGCGCAGGCGGAACTCGACCTTGCGACGACCGCAGCCCATGGCCTCGAGGTCGGCCACGATCGCAGCCTCGCCCTCGGAGTGCTTACCGCCGCGCATGCCGGTGTACTTGCCGGACTGGACGAGCGTGCCCTCGGCAGCGTGGGCGCAATCCCAGTCGACGGTCTCGGCATGGAAGGTATCGATGGTCTCGCCGCTGGCCTCGACGGCAGCGCGATCATCGTCGTCCAAGATGATCGGCACGATCGGCAGATCATACTTGCGGGCAAACTCAAAGTCGCGCTGGTCGCCGCAGGGAACGGCCATGACGGCGCCGGTGCCGTAGTCAGCCACGACGTAGTCGGCAACCCACACGGGGACCTTTTCGCCGTTAACGGGGTTCACCACGTAGCGGCCCGTAAAGGCGCCGTGCTTCTCGAGAGTGCCCTGGGCACGCTCGACGGCAGAAATGTGCTTGGAGTCCTCAACGATCTTGGTGACGGCCGCCTCGTACTCCGTGCCCTCGACGAGCTCGTGCAGACGGGCGTACTCGGGAGCCAGGACAAAGAAGGAGACGCCAAAGAGCGTGTCGGCGCGCGTGGTGAAGACGGTGATCTTGCCCTCGTCGCCCTCGATGGGCTCGCCATCGGCATCGCACAGGGTAAAGTCGACCTCGGCGCCCTCAGAGCGACCGATCCAGTTGGCCTGCATCTGCTTGACGCGCTCGGGCCAGCCGGGGAGCTTCTCCAGGTCGTCGAGCAGCTCCTGGGAGTACTCGGTGATCTTGTAGTACCACTGCTCAAGGTCGCGCTTCTCGGGCTCGGTGCCGCAACGCCAGCACTTGCCCTCGGTCACCTGCTCGTTAGCCAAAACGGTCTTGCAGGTGGGGCACCAGTTAACCGGATTCTTCTTACGATAGACCAGGCCCTTTTCCCACATCTTCTCAAAGATCCACTGGCCCCAGCGATAGTAGTCGGGGCTGCAGGTCTTAACGGTGCGATCCAGGTCGTAGGAGAAGCCCATGCGCCTCATCGTGGCGAGCGCCTGGTCCATGTTCTTATACGTCCAGGCGGCAGCCTGCGTGTTGTGCTTGATGGCAGCGTTCTCAGCGGGCAGGCCAAAGGCGTCAAAGCCGATGGGGTGCAGCACATCGTAGCCGCGCATGCGGGCCTGACGGGCCATGGCATCGCCGATGGTATAGTTGCGCGCGTGGCCCATGTGCAGGTCGCCCGACGGATACGGGAACATCTCGAGCACGTACTTCTTGGGCTTGCTGGCGTCGGTGTCGACGGCAAAGAGGTTCTCGTCGTCCCACGCCTTCATCCACTTGGACTCAATGGCCTGCGCGTCGTAAGCAGGGATCTCATCCTTATGATCTGTGCAATCGCACATATCAGCTCCTTTAATCTTGCTGGGGTCGGACGGCTTAGCTTTATTCGCTACTGCGGACAGTCCTGCGCAAGACGAAGAGCACATTAAGTGCTCTTCTTTGCGTGCGGAACTTGTAGCGAACAAAGCTAAGCCGCCCGACCCTAAGGTTGACTCGACTGATAATAGCAAATACGACAAGCGAGATGCCTGCGACTTGCAGGCATCTCGCTTTATCTAAATAACGTGGTTGAGGCTCAACCTTTATGTGCAGGTCTTATCTTATCGATACGTTACGCTCTGTTGGGAGTCCTTGACTACGACGTCGTGGGCTCCGCCTTCGACGATCGAGGTCGAGCTTACCAGGGTCAGGCGTGCCTTTTCCTGGAGCTCGGGGATCGAGAGGGCACCGCAGTTGCACATCGTGGACTTGACCTTGTAGAGCGTGCCGCCCACGCCGTCCTTGAGGGAACCGGCGTAGGGAACGTAGGAGTCAACGCCCTCGACGAAGCTGAGCTTCGCGGCGCCGCCCAGGTCGTAGCGCTGCCAGTTGCGGGCACGCGCAGAACCCTCGCCCCAGTACTCCTTCATGTACTGGCCGTTGACGTTGACTCGCTCGGTCGGGCTCTCGTCAAAGCGGGCGAAGTAACGGCCCAGCATCATAAAGTCGGCACCCATGGCAAGGGCGAGCGTCATGTGGTAGTCGTAGACGATGCCGCCGTCGGAGCACACGGGCACGTAGACGCCGGTCTCCTCGTAGTACTCGTCGCGAGCGCGGCAGACATCGATCAGCGCGGTGGCCTGGCCACGGCCGATGCCCTTGGTCTCGCGGGTAATGCAGATGGAACCGCCGCCGATACCGACCTTGATGAAGTCGGCACCGCAGTCGGCCAAGAAGCGGAAGCCCTCGGCGTCAACAACGTTACCGGCACCGACCTTGACATCCTCGCCGTAATTAGCGCGGATCCACTCGATGGTGCGCTTCTGCCACTCGCTGAAGCCCTCGGAAGAGTCGATGCACAGGACATCGGCGCCGGCCTCGATGAGCAGCGGCACACGCTCGGCATAGTCGCGGGTGTTGATACCGGCGCCGACCATGTAGCGCTTGTCGCCGTCGAGCAGCTCGTTGGGGTTGGTCTTGTGGCTATCGTAGTCCTTGCGGAAGACGATGCCCATAAGGTGATCGTTGTCGTCGACGATAGGCAGAGCGTTGAGCTTGTTGTCCCAGATGACGTCGTTGGCAACCTTGAGGCTGATGTTCTTATCGCCCACGATGAGCTGCTCACGCGGGGTCATGAACTCGGAGACCTTCTTCTGGTGGTCATCGCGGCTGGGGCGATAGTCACGGCTGGTGACGATACCCAGGAGCTTGCCCTTGGGAGTGCCGTCGTCGGTGACCGGCATGGTGGAGTGACCGGTCTTCTCCTTGAGCTCGATGACCTGCTCCATGGTCATGTCGGGGGTCAGCGTGGAATCGGACTGAACGAAGCCGGCCTTGTGATCCTTGACGGCCTTGACCATAGCGGCCTCGGACTCGGGAGCCTGGGAACCGTAAATGAAGGACAGGCCACCCTCGGTAGCGAGCGCGACACCCATGTCGACGCCCGAGACGGACTGCATGATGGCGGAAACCATGGGGATGTTCAGGGTGATTGCCGGCTTCTCACCGCGTTTAAAGCGGGTTAGCGGCGTCTTAAGAGAGACGTTGTTGGGGATGCACTGCGAGGACGAGTAACCAGGGACCAGCAGATACTCCGAAAACGTGTGGGACTCACCGGGAAAGAACGTAGCCATGTTTCTCCTTTTTCCATGCGACCGGTCGGCTGCAGGCCTCGTAGGACCCAGCCCAACCTTGGGCGCCCAATACTGGGGAAGTATCTTAACGCACTTTGACTGCTACAATGCATGATTTAAGAAGAGCACACGAGGGTTTGACGCAGGCTTTGCGTTTGCCCAGCAAACACTTTAGCAGGGAGACGTGGAGCACATGGAGTACAAGACGACGGCAAAGTTGGTCATTCAAGCGTGCGACAAAGACCTGCCGGGCGTGTTTGGCCACGGCTGTGTCTTGCTGCTGCAGGGTATTGACCGAGAGCATTCGCTCAACCGCGCCGCCAAAAGCATGGGCATGGCGTATTCCAAGGCCTGGCGCATCGTGAACGAGGCCGAAGGACAGCTGGGCTGCAAGCTCATCGAGCGCGACGGCGCCCGCGGATCCACCCTCACCCCCGCCGGCGAGCGAGCCATAGCGGTGTACGAGGAGCTGCAGGCTGACATCAACCAGGCCATAGCCGCCAAAGCCGACGTCCTCATCGCCAGCATCAACGCGGAGTAGTCCTTTTAGGCGGTTTTTAGCCCACAGCGCCCTCGGGTTGAGGCTCGCGCCACAAAACGAGCCCATCTACTACGTTTAGTTGAATACCCACGACCATACCGGACATTATGAAATTAAAACCGCTGGTAAACAGCTTGGTAATTTTCAAAATAGGCGGGTGTGGTCGACCCCTATTGCTTAAACGTAGTAAATAGGCCGTTTTCGTGACACAGACCCCGATTAGCTACTTGCGAAGGGCGTTATCGAGAGTGGCTGCCACCTGCAGGGGGTCGTCGGTGCCGGCGAAGAGGCGGATGGTTCCCCTCTGCTTGCCGCGTGGGGCCGAAAGGCGTGTCGTTGCGCCGCCGGCGGGCGACGTGCGGAACTCCCCCGGCAATGTGTCGAACAGCTCACCCGCACTTCGCTCGATAAGGTCAAACTCAACTGCCGGGCCAAAGCCGTGCTCGAGGATTCCCGTTGCAACCGCATGATCGGGATGCGAGCCCAGCCCGGGATAGCGAACGTTACACACCATCTCGTTAGCAGCCAGATACTCGGCCAGCGCACGGGCGCGATCGAAGTGAGCCTGCATGCGAGCATCGAGCGAGGGCAACCCGCGCTCCAGCACATCGGCCTCATCAACAGAAAGGTCAAGCGCGGGCGCACCGCGGCCCGCAAACAACGCGTGCGCGCACTCTGCG
>CAJMOP010000085.1 GCA_905215115.1 uncultured bacterium
CCGGCGGCCGCACGGGCACGGGCACGGCAGGCGACGTCATCGGCACGAGCACCTAGCAGCGTACGACCCACCTCGGCGCCCCAAGCGTGCGCAAGGCCCTCGGCACTGATTGCGCCATTCAGCTCAATCTGACGCTCAACGGCAGCGCGGGCGCCCTCAATGTCACCGTCCTCGATAAAGTCGATGATGGAATCAATGGACATGGGCGTATCGGCGTTATCTGCCGCACGCTCGGCCACCACGCGCTCGGCGCAGGCGGCGCACTCCCCCGCCGACTTGCCGCATACCGGAATACCATCGAGCGTATGGCACGTGACATTAGTGTGGTGATCGGTAATCTCGACGACCGCGGTATGGCCCCCGGCCGTCGCAGTCACCTTGATGTAGAGGTTGGGCACACCCTCGACAAGCGACACATCGCAGTAGCCAGCGTCGGCGAAGAGCTCGGCCACACGAGCGCGGTCTTCATCGTTAACGCTCTCGAGCACCTCGAGCGCGCTCTTGGCGTCACCGCCCACGGCGCCCAGCACGGCCGCGGCCTCAATACCGTGCATACCGCCCGAGTTAGGCACGGTCACGCTCTTAACGTTCTTGATTATGTTACCCGAGCAGGCAACATCCATATGATCGGGTTCGCAACCGAGCGTCTGGCTCGCCAGCGCCGCTGCATAGGCAACGGCAATGGGCTCGGTGCAGCCGAGTGCACAGACAAGCTCGCGGTTCAAAACATCGCAAAACGCGGCATCACGGATGGAATCGGTAGGCATAGGTATCTCCTGCTTGCATAACGGGCTGGACTCTCAAAAAAGTTAGCTCCTTTATTTGATAACAATGCATCAAAAACCGCAACCACGGTTCCGGCGGACGGCGCTCAAGCACAAACTGGCGGCATTCATTCATGAAAAGCAGGTCTTGTTGCATGCTAAAGCGTTTGACCAAAAAACGCCCAAGCGTTTACACAAAAGTCGCGCTATCATGCAGTCGAACGCGGTAAAACCTTTAGCAATTCCGCCGCACGGACCAGAGAGGAACCACTCATGAAGATCGGTATCGGTAACGACCACGCCGCCGTCGAGCTCAAGAACATCATTTCCGAGCACCTGAAGGAGCGCGGCTGCGAGGTCGTGAACTATGGCACCGACACCTCCGAGAGCTTCGACTACCCCATCGCCGGTTACAAGGTGGGCAAGGCCGTGGCCAACGGTGACGTCGACCTGGGTATCTTGATCTGCGGTACCGGCGTCGGGATTAGCCTGGCTGCCAACAAGGTCGAGGGCGTACGCGCCGTCGTGTGCTCCGAGCCCTTCAGCGCCAAGCTCTCCCGTATGCACAACAACACCAACGTGCTGGCCTTTGGCGCCCGCGTCGTGGGCTCCGAGCTCGCCAAGATGATTGTCGACGAATGGCTCGACGCCGAGTTTGAGGGCGGCCGCCACGAGCGTCGCGTCAATCTCCTCAACGAGATCGACCAGACCCGCGGACTAAAGATTGTCGACGAGGCCTAAAGACTTACAAAGCCATACGCTAGCGCCAGCCCCCGCCCGGAAGAAACATCCGGACGGGGCTCTTTAGTAGTTTTCTATGCGTTTACCAAAAATCTACCGGAATAAAAGGGCGCCGCGGTTGGAATTCCGCGGCACCCAAGCCACACGCTAACAGCTTTAAGGAGTCAAAGCTGGTTTAGCCAAAGAAGCGCTTGATCTCGATCTCGGCGTTCTCCAGGCAGTCGGAGCCGTGGATCACGTTGGCGTTGACATCGACAGCGAAGTCGCCGCGGATGGTGCCAGGAGCAGCATCAAGCGGGTTGGTAGCGCCCATAAGGGTGCGCATCTTGGAAACAGCGGAGAGACCAGAAACGACCATCTTGACGACCGGACCGCTCGTCATAAAGTCGCAGAGACCGCCAAAGAAGGGCTTGTCGGCAAGATGGGCGTAGTGCTCCTCGACGGTAGCGCGCTCGAGCGTGGTCATCTCCATGCGCTCGATGACAAGGCCGCTGCGCTCAATACGAGCAACGATCTCGCCGATCTTGCGGTCGCGCACGGCGTCGGGCTTAATCATGATGAAGGTCTTCTCGATAGCCATAAGGTAGCCTTTCAAGTAGGTTCGCGCGTGCCCAAGTCCCATTCCGGCACCCGCCTGGACTGCATCGTAACAGAGTTTTAGCTGCAGTTAAACAAAAAGCTGTTTATTGAAACGCTGCAATTTATTAAAGCGCTCCATATGTGTCACTTCTGTTTCGAAGCCCGATTAGAGTACCATCCGACCGCCCATCAACCACATCGAACAGAGCAGACGGTCGGTTGCCACCCGCGAACGTACCCCCTTCACAACCTGCCCAAAGGTCCTACAGAAGTTCTCGACAAGCCCCTCCCCCATAGCAACAAAATACGGACGCCCACATCAGCAGACGCCCGTAAAGCAAAAAACGATTCCTCAATAAATGGCAAAAACGGCTTCGGCCAAACCCTTACTTTGCCCCGTGGCCCATCTCGACGACCTTGGTCAGCGACCCAAACGTGCCTTCGTCGGCCACGAGCTGCGCCTCGGCACGCTCCAGCTGGAGGGCAACGGCGACAGGAGCGGTACCGCCCTCGGTCGTGCGCGCGGCGACAATCGACGGGATATCGAGCGCCTCGGTAATATCGCGCTCAAAGAGCGGGCTCGCCTCCTTGAACACCTCAAACGGCAGGTCCTCAAGATTGCAGCCGCGCTTCTCACACATCAGGACAAGATGACCCACCACGGCATGTGCCTCGCGGAACGGCAGGCCGCGCTTAGCCAGGTAATCGGCAACGTCGGTAGCCGCAAGGTGGCCCACGCCGCACTCGCGCGCCATGGCATCCTCGTTGACGGTCCAAGTCGAAATCATGCCGGCCATAACGGACAGGCACTGCATGAGCGTATGGGCGGTATCGAGCGCGCCCTCCTTGTCCTCCTGCAAGTCCTTGTTATAAGCAAGCGGCAGGCCCTTCATGGTCACGAGCAGCTGCACCAGGTTGCCATACACACGGCCGCTCTTGCCGCGGATAAGCTCGGCAAAGTCGGGATTCTTCTTCTGCGGCATGATGGACGAGCCGGTGGAGTACGAGTCGGAAAGCGTGATAAAGCCAAATTCGGAGCTCGACCACAGCACGATCTCCTCGGAAAGACGCGACAGGTGCATGGCCATGACGGAGCCGGCGTAATGCAGGTCGAGCAGGAAATCGCGGTCGGAAACCGCATCGAGCGAGTTGGGAATCACGCCCGCAAAGCCAAGCTCGGCAGCCGTCATCTGACGATCGAGCGGATAGCTCGTACCGGCAAGCGCGGCAGCACCCAGCGGGCAGTTGTCGGCGGCATCAAAGGCGGCCTTCAGGCGCGTAAAGTCGCGCGCGAACATCCAGGAATACGCCAGCAGATGATGCGACAGCAGCACGGGCTGAGCGTGCTGCATGTGCGTGTAGCCCGGCAGAATCACCTTGTCGTACTTCTTGGCCGCATCCACCAGCACATGGCGCAGCTCAAGATTGGCCTCCATGAGCTCCTTGGCCAGCGCCTTGACGCCCAGGCGTGTGTCGGTCGCCACCTGGTCGTTGCGCGAACGCCCGGTATGCAAGCGCTTACCGGCCTCGCCGATGCGACGCGTCAGCTCGCTCTCGATGGACATATGAATGTCTTCGTCGTTGATGTCGAAGGTGAAGTTGCCGGCATCGATATCCTGTTCGATTCCGGTCAGGCCCTTAGCAATCGCCTGCTCGTCCTCGGCACTGATGATGCCCTGGGCCGCCAGCATTTTGGCATGCGCCTTAGAGCCGGCGATATCCTGCTTATAGAGATGTTTGTCGACCGGCAGCGACGCGCCAAACTCCTGCGTGACCTCGGCCACGCCCGCCTCAAAACGACCGCCCCAAAGAGCCATGGAACCGTCCCCTTTCTCCAAATACCAAAACAAGCGCCCAAAGCAATGCGCCATATCGCTAAAGCGATTTTTCAACCGCTAGTTTTACACATTCCCCACCGTGTGCGGAGCCATGTAGCTAATTTGCAAAGAAGTGACGCGCCATGCACTTGGCGCCCAACGTCTCCCTCCGGATGTTGCCCTGCGAACCATCGATCCAGGCCTTCAGGCTCATAGGGACGTCCTCGACCCTTGCAGCATCAAACTCGGGCGCGAGGGCAAGTAAAGCATGCGCGATAGCATTGAACATAATGGATACTCCTCATATATAGGCGCAGAGCCGTCAAATTGATAGAAGGAGCCCCGCCGGACAACCCCGGCGGGGCTCGGACTCAGCCGCAGACGCGGCATCATATATGCGGGCGGAACGTAGGGGCCACCGATGTTAAGAAGTGTCAGCAAGCATAACGAAAGGTAGGGACCCCGTGCGCCCGTTATGTATCACGCGGATGGGCCGCGCGGATACCAAGGGAAGGAGGCGCTAGGCCTGGGCGGCAGCAGAGCTGGGGCCCTGGACCTTTGCCCACGTCTTGAGCGACAGCGTATCAATCTCGATAAAACCGGCGCTGGCCTTCTCGTCAAACGTGGTGTCGCGGTCGTAGGTAGCCAGACCGTAGTCGTAGAGGCTGAAGGGGCTCTTGCGGCCGACGACATGGCAGTTGCCCTTAAAGAACTTCAGACGGACAGTGCCGGTCACAAACTTCTGGGTATCGGCCATAAAGGCATCGAGCGCGTTTTTGAGCGGGCTGTACCACTGGCCGTTGTACACGGCGGTGGCCCAATCCTGCTCGAGCTTGATCTTGGTCTTGAGCAGGTCGCCCTCGACGCAGATGTCCTCGAGCGCCTTGTGGGCGGTGATGAGCGTCAGGGCTCCGGGAACCTCATAGCACTCACGGCTCTTGAGGCCCACCAGACGATCCTCGACCAGATCGAGGCGGCCAAAGCCATTGTCGCCGGAGATCTTGTTGAGGGCGATGACGATCTCGGAGAGCTTCATCTTCTTGCCGTCGACGGCGACGGGCTTGCCGGCCTCAAACTCAATCTCGGTGTAGGTCGGGGTGTCCGGCGTGTCCTCGGGGTTCTTGGTCATAACCCAAGCGTCGTCGAGCGGCTCGTTCCAGGGATCCTCCAGGTGACCGCACTCAATGGCACGACCCCACAGGTTGTCGTCGATGGAGTAGGGGTTGTCGTTGGCACCCTCGGGAACCGGCACGTTGTGGGCGTGGGCATAGGCGACCTCGTCGGGACGGCACTTCAGGTCCCACTCGCGAACCGGGGCGATAACCTTGAGCTCGGGGTCGAGGGCCTTGACGGCGGCCTCAAAACGGACCTGGTCGTTACCCTTGCCGGTGCAGCCGTGGGCGACGTAGGTCGCGCCAAACTCGTGGGCGACCTCAACAAGCTTCTTGGCAAGCAGCGGGCGAGACAGGGCGGAGAGCAGCGGGTACTTGTTCTCGTACATGGAGTTTGCTGCGATGGCTTTGGTCAGGAACTCATCGGAGAACTCGTCGCGCAGGTCGAGCACCTGGCAATCGAGAACGCCCAGGTCGAGCGCCTTCTGCTTCTTGGCATCCAGTCCGGTCTCTTCCTGGCCCACATTGCCGCAGACACAAACGACATCGAGATTCTTCTCGTCCTGGAGCCACTTGACACATACGGATGTATCAAGACCACCGGAATATGCGAGAACGACTTTTTCCTTGCTCATGGCTGTTTCCTTTCGCCCTTGGTAGCTAGTTAGAACATCGGTCAGTTGCAAGTCATTTCGAGGTCAAAAACCGTGCAATATCAGGTTAAATAGCAAAAAGCAGCACAGCATGCCCTAGAAACATGCGTTTATATCGTGCTAAAACCCAACGACCTCAAAATGACTCTGTTGGGGCATTTCACCCCATACGAACAGAGACGATTGTTATCGTCGTCGGGAAATTGCGCGCTGGCGTCGGATGGCATTATCTGCAGTGGTGATGATCTTTACGAACTGCATCTGCCTCTCCTTTCACCTATCGCCGGGCGCAATTCTAATATCGTAAACGGTACCTTTTCTTCGGTAAGCGGTTGTATTTCCGTCTCCGTTTTCGATGGTCGCTATATTACGCTAAAGTGCCCGCAGCACAAGCGACAAATTCAAATTTCTGAAAAGTTTTTTCATTACTTTGTGAAGCGTGGTGCAAATACGCTCCGTTCCTGCGACAATACGCTCAGTTACTGGTTGATGGTTATAACGTCTGAAACAATTTCGAAACGAAAGGCGCGCTTTTATGCAAACTTACGAATCGGACACCAATATCGGAAGCATTAAGATTCTCGCCGTCGACATGGACAAGACGCTGCTCACCGACAAGCGCGTGTTGCCGCAGGGTCTTGATGAGCGCCTGGACAAGCTCGCCGACGCAGGCATTGTATTCTGCCCCGCCAGCGGACGCCCCGCCCCCAAACTCGAGGAAATGTTCGAGAGCATTAAGAACCGCCTTGCTTTTTGTCCCGACAACGGAGCCTGCGTCATCTATCGCGGCAGCTATATCTATAAGAGCAACATCGATGTGGCGCTGTATCAGCAGGTGCTCACCCGTGCCTCGGAGGACCCGCGTGCCGTTCCCGTCTTGTGCTGCTACGACGAGTTCTATGTGCTCGCCCGCGACCATCAGTACCACGACGAGATCAGCGTCTACTACAACACGATCAACTACGTCGATAGCTTTGAGGGCCTTGATATCGAGTCCAACAAGATTTCGATCTTCTTCCCCGCCTACGATGCCGAGCCAGCGTTTCGCGAGGACTACAGCCCCGAGTTCTCGGACAAACTCTACGTCACCAATGCGGGCCGCGAGTGGATCGACTTTATGAATCTGGGCGTCGACAAGGGGTCGGGCGTAGCACATCTCTGCGAGCGCCTGGGCATCGATATCGCCGACGCCGCTGCCGTGGGCGATACGTACAACGACATCCCCATGCTTGAGCGCGTCGGTCACAGCTTTATCGTGGACAATGCCGAGGAGCATATGAACGCGCATGCCAAGTGGCGTATTCCGAGCAACAACGACGGGGGCGTACTGACGCTCATCGACGCTATCTTGGCGGCTCGGTAACGTGGCACGTCGGACCTGGCCGGGCGGCGCGGATTAGTTTTTCGTTCGGTCAGGTCCTGGGCTCGCTCGGAAAGCACATTAAGTGCTTTCCGGCTCGTGCGGAATCTACGAAAAACTAATCCGCGCCGCCCGGCCAGGTCCTAGGTTTACTTTCCTGCCGCCAAGATGGCGTCTTGAGTGTCTAGATACTTAGCTGAAATGATTTGAGCAGAGGGGAGCCCCTTGTTGGAAGGGGCTCCCCTCTGTTTTGGTTACTGTGGGACAAATTAATCAGTAGTGTTTGTCCCAAATCTTAAGTATGTGGGGGCTTGCGTCTTGGGCGAGCTTGCCTTACGGAGTGCTTCCCTATTTCGCGTCGGCCCAGGTTATGCCGGTGCTGGCTTCGGCGATCAACGGTACGCGGAGGTCTACTACGTGTTCCATGACGTCGCGGACCATGGCGGTGAGGCGCTCGACTTCATCGACGGGGCACTCAAAGTCCAGTTCGTCGTGTACCTGCAGGATCATGTGGGCGGCAAAGCCTTCTTCTTCCAAGCGACGGCTTACGCGGGCCATGGCGATCTTGATGATGTCGGCGGCGGTGCCCTGCATGGGGTGGTTCATGGCCGTGCGCTCACCAAAGCCGCGGAGCTGTGGGTTTTTGGCCTTGAGCTCGGGAATATGGCGTCTGCGGCCATACATGGTCTCGGCATAGCCCGTCTGCTTGGCTCGCGCCACCACATTGTCGAGGAACGTGCGCACGCCCGGGTAGGCCTCGTAGTAGCGATCGATCATATCGCGCGCCTCGGCCATCGAGATGTGCAGCGACTGCGACAGACCATAGGCCTGCTGACCGTACACGATGCCAAAGTTCACGGCCTTGGCGCGGCTACGCAGGTCGGGTGTCACCTCGGACACCGGCACGCCAAATACGCGCGCGGCCGTCTCGGCATGGAAGTCCTCGCCCTCGTTGAAGGCGCGCACCAGGTGCTCGTCACCCGAAAGATGCGCGAGCAGGCGCAGCTCGATCTGCGAGTAGTCCACCGCCAAAAAGACGCTGCCCTCGCCCGCCGAGAACGCCGTCTTGACGGTACGCCCCAGCTCCGAGCGCGTCGGAATGTTTTGCAGATTGGGGTCGCTCGAAGACAAACGCCCCGTCGCGGTGATGGTCTGGTTGTACGTGGTGTGCACACGCCCGTCACCACGGCGCAGCGGGCCCAGCGTGTCCAGATAGGTCGACTTAATCTTGGACTTCTCACGCCAGTCCAAAATCAGGCACACGATCTCGTGGTCGCGGGCAAGGTCGCTCAGCACCTTGGCGTTGGTCGAATAGTAGCCGCGCTTGGTCTTTTTGAGGCCCTTGGTCGGAAGTCCCATAACATCAAACAGCACGTGCGAGAGTTGCATGGGGCTGCCGATGTTAAAGGTCTCGTCGCCGGCCAGGTCGCGAATGCTGCGCTCGACATCGGCAATCTGGGTCGCCAGGCCCTCGGACAGACTGTGCAGGCGGTCGGGGTCCACGAGCATGCCCGCGCGCTCCATCTTGGCAAGCACCGGCACGAGCGGCATCTCAATCCCATCGAACACGTTGGCGGCGTTCTCGCGGGCCATGCGGTCACGCAGCGGTGCAACCAGCGCCAGCGTCAAGGCCGCCGTGCGAGCGGCG
>CAJMOP010000086.1 GCA_905215115.1 uncultured bacterium
GCCCGCGCCGGCACCGTAGCCGCCGCCATACGCTCCGCCCGCGCCCGGCATGCCGCCGAACATGAGCATCTGGTCGTACTCTTTGCGCTTCTTCTCGTCCGAAAGCGTCTCGTAGGCCTCGCTAATCTCCTTAAACTTGGCCTCGTCGCCGCCGGCATCGGGGTGATATTTTTGCGCGAGCTTGCGAAACGCGCTCTTGATCTCTTTGTCGGAGGCGCTCTTGGATACGCCCAGGATGTCATAGAAGGTTTTGCCTGCAGCCATCGTAGCTCCTCTCCTGTTTCATCCGCCGCCCAGCAGACGGCGGCTCATGCTTTCATATGGCACTAGGCCAGAAAGGGCCCCGGGTGTTGCCCCGGGGCCCTTCTCAATTACTCCTCGGTGCTCTCAGCCGTATCGGCCGCAGCATCCTCGGGCGCCGCTTCGGGCTCCGGTGCGGGGCGCTTCTCGCCACCGTAGGTCACCGTCACCATCGCGGAGCGCAGGATGCGATCCGCCATGCGGTAGCCCTTCTGGTACACGTCGTTGACGGTCTCGTCGTACTGCGATGCGTCCTCGACGCGACCCACAGCCTGGTGCTCGAGCGGATCGAACGCCTCGCCCTTGGGGTCGATGGGCTCAACGCCCTCGTGCGCAAACACATCGAGCAGCTTGGCATGTACCGCGTCAACGCCATCGACGAACTGCTTAAAGTCCTCGGAAAGCTCCTGGCTACGGGCATGGTCGATTGCACGCTCGATATCGTCAACCACCGGCAACAGCGCGGTGACAAGCTTCTCGGTCGCGCGCTCGCGCTCGGCGATACGCTCGTTGGCAGTGCGGCGACGGAAGTTCTCCCAGTCGGCCTGCAGACGGGCGGTACGCTCGGTGGCGTCCTTTGCCTTGTCCTCGGCGGCCTTCTGGGCCTCTGCCGCAGCATCGAGCTCGCTGCGCACGTCGGCAAGCTCCTTTTGGGCCTGCTCGAACTTGAGCTTAAAGTCGTTGTCGGCGGCTTCCTCACCGGCGCGGATAGCGGCTTCCACCATCTCGTCCTCGGTCATCGTCGCCTCCTTGTTGGAATCCTCTACCTGGTTCTCGGCAGCCTCGGCGGCCTCGGCCTCGTTGGCCTCGGTATCGTCGACGGCCTCTACGGGAATCTTCACGTCCTTCTCCTCAGAGTCAACGGGGGCGGCGCCAGCGGCGGCCGCCTCCGTGCGAGCTTTACGGGCGGACATGATTACTTGTCCTCGTCGTCCACAACCTCGTAGTCGGCGTCGACAACGTCATCGTCGGCAGGCTGGGCACCGGCGGCGCCGTCGGTCTGCTGCTGAGCGTCGGCGTAGACAACCTGAGCCAGCTCGTAGGCTACGGACTGCAGGGACTCGCCAGCGGCCTTGATAGCCTCGACGTCAGAGCCCTCGAGCGCCTTCTTGGCGTCGGCGATAGCGGACTCGGCCTTGGACTTCACGTCGGCGGAAACCTTGTCGCCCAGCTCGTTGAGGGTCTGCTCGGTGGAGTAGCACAGGCTGTCGGTCTGGTTGCGAACCTCGACCTCTTCCTTCTGCTTCTTGTCCTCCTCGGCATGAGCCTCGGCGTCCTTGACCATACGATCGACTTCGTCGTCGGACAGAGCGGTGGAGCCGGAAATGGTGATCTGCTGCTCCTTGCCGGTGCCCTTGTCCTTAGCAGAGACCTTGACGATGCCGTTGGCGTCGATGTCGAAGGTGACCTCGATCTGCGGCACGCCGCGGCGGGCAGCCGGGATGCCGGTCAGCTGGAACTTACCGAGCGACTTGTTATCGCGGGCAAGCTCGCGCTCGCCCTGGAGCACGTTGATCTCGACGCTGGTCTGGTTGTCGGCAGCGGTGGAGTAGACCTCGGTCTTGGAGGTCGGGATCGTGGTGTTGCGGTCGATCATCTTGGTCATGATGCCGCCCATGGTCTCGACGCCCAGCGACAGCGGGGTAACGTCGAGCAGCAGGATGCCCTCGACGTCGCCGGTGAGCACGCCGCCCTGGACGGCAGCGCCGTCGGCAACGACCTCGTCGGGGTTCACGGACATGTTGGGCTGCTTGCCGGTCATGGTCTTGACCAGATCCTGGACGGCGGGCATACGGGTGGAGCCGCCGACGAGGATGACCTCGGTCAGATCGGAGAGCTTGAGCTTAGCGTCGCGCAGGGCGTTGGTGACAGGCTGCTTGCAGCGCTCGAGCAGGTCGCGGGTGATCTTCTCGAACTCGGCGCGGGTCAGCGTGTAGTTGAGGTGCAGCGGGCCGGACTGGTTCATGGTGATGAACGGCAGGTTGATGGTGGACTGCTGGGCTGCGGAGAGCTCCTTCTTGGCGTTCTCGGCGGCCTCCTTCAGACGCTGCAGGGCCATGGGGTCCTGACGCAGGTCGACACCGTTCTCCTGCTGGAACTTGTCAGCCATCCAGTCGATGACGCGCTGATCCCAGTCGTCGCCGCCCAGGTGGTTGTCGCCCGAGGTGGACAGAACCTCAAACACGCCGTCGGCGAGGTCGAGGATGGAGACGTCGAAGGTACCGCCGCCCAGGTCGAAGACCAGAATGCGCTGGTCGGTGCCCTGCTTGTCCAGGCCATAGGCCAGAGCAGCAGCGGTCGGCTCGTTGACGATACGCTTGACGTTGAGGCCGGCGATCTTACCGGCGTCCTTGGTGGCCTGACGCTGGGCGTCGTTGAAGTAGGCCGGGACGGTGATGACGGCGTCGGTGACGGTCTCGCCCAGATACTTCTCGGCGTCGGCCTTCATCTTTGCGAGCGTCATGGCGCTCACCTGCTCGGCGGTGTAATCCTTGCCCTCGATATCGACGACGGCACGGCCACCCTGGCCCTCCTTGACCTCATACGGCACGGTCTTGATCTCGGAGGTGCACTCGGAGTACTTGCGGCCCATGAAGCGCTTGATGGAGAACACGGTGTTCTTGGGGTTGGTGACAGCCTGGTTCTTAGCGGCCTTACCCACGACGCGGTCGCCGTCAGCACGGAAGCCCACGACAGACGGGGTGGTGCGGTCGCCCTCGGCGTTCACGATAATGGTCGGAGAACCGCCCTCGAGGACGGCCATAGCGGAGTTAGTAGTACCAAGGTCGATACCAAGAATCTTACTCATTAGAAATTCCCTCTCTCTTTTGCGTTCGCGCCGCCTCGACGGTCTGTCGTGTGGCGCTTCGGCTTGTCTTTCAGGATGTAGTGTATCCCCTTATGGGCCGGAATATACAAAATCTAAGTCAATTCATATAAGATTTCTTATTGCTGAGAGTTTAGGTTCTCAAATGCGCAGGTAGATGCACTGTTTGAGTTCTCGGCAGATCTATTGAGATCTATGTAGAGATGGCTGAGGTTTGGGCTTGGGAGCGCACATGGCGGCCCCGGGCTTCCCTGGGGAAAGTTCGACCCGTTTTTCGGCCAAATAATGGGATGCGCTTTCCACAAGCACGCTCAATCGCCCTATATTTCAAGTCACCTATAGCTAACATTTGCGCAGCTCAACGGCCCCACCTGCGCGTTTTTTAGTAAACCTTGGCATACTCGGCGAACGGTATGAAGATGCCGGCCAGAGGGTATTGCAAACGGTCGCTCCCGTGGTATGTTTTTGCCCGAATCAAACCGGCGCGCATCGCCTGTAGCGTCGGTCAACAGAGAGGAAACTACCATGGCTCATCCCGTAATTGATGCCGACGAGTGCATCGCTTGTGGCGTTTGCGTCGACTCCTGCCCCGCTGGCGTTCTGGAGCTCCAGGACGTCGCTACCGTCGCTGACGAGGACTCCTGCGTCGCCTGTGGCGCTTGCCAGGACGCTTGCCCCGCCGGCGCGATCACCGAGATCGTCGAGGAGTAACAACTCCCCCCACTTGCACACTCACAAGTACACCGTGCACAAAAAGGAGGCCTCCACATCGCCGCGGAGGCCTCCTTTTGCATGTGTTCTAGGACAAATCATCCTCGTAGGGCATTAAATCGGCAAGGTAGCCCTTCTCCTTGAGCATGGCCTCGATCTCGTCGAGAGTTTGCTCGTCATCTGCCGCAATGCGATGGAAGTGATAGCCACTCGTCACCGTTAATAGTGGAAAGCTCTTGCCGCTCTCGATATCGTGCAGGTAGCGCTCAACATCGCGACGATTGCGAATGTCCAGGTCGGCCGTGATCTTACCGTACACGCGGTGATTGACGATTACGTTGAGCACGGCGCCGCCGGCGTCGACGATACTCGTGAGCTCATCGCCTGCCTGCTCCACGCTGTGGCGAACCTTCACCAAGCGCGTGGGCACGGCGGGGCTGCTGGGGGCCTCCTGTAGTACATAGCCGCGATTGGTGGCGACGATATCGTGCCCGTCGGCGCGCAGCAGGGCGATGTCCTGCACCACGACCTGACGGCTCACGCCCACCTCGCGGGCAAGAGCACTGCCCGAGACAGGATCTTTGGCTTCCTCGAGCACGGCCATGATGGAGCGGCGACGCTCGCGTGCATTCATTATTTACCGTCCAGCAGACGCAGGTGCTTAAGCGAGAGGTCGAGAATCGGCGCAGAGTGCGTCAACGCCCCCGAGCTAATAAAGTCAACGCCCAGGTCGGCGAGCGCGCGGATATTGTTGGCGTCCACGTTGCCCGAGCACTCGGTCTTGGCGCGACCGGCGATAAGTTCAATCGCTGCAGCCATGTCGTCGTGGGTCATGTTGTCGAGCATGATGATATCGGCACCGGCCTCCACGGCCTCGCGTACCATGTCCAGGTTCTCGCACTCAATCTCGACCGTCGTGGTAAACGACGCATGGGCGCGCGCCATCTCAATCGCGCGCGCCACGCCACCGGCGGCGTCGATGTGGTTGTCCTTGAGCATGACAGCCGTCGACAGGTTATAGCGGTGGTTGCTGCCACCGCCGATCTCGACTGCGGCCTTCTCGAAGACACGCATGCCCGGCGTGGTCTTGCGCGTGTCGACAAGCACGGTCTTGGTACCTTCGAGCGCCGCTGCCATGTTGTGCGTGTAGGTGGCGATGCCGCTCATGCGCTGCAGGTAGTTGAGCGCCACGCGCTCGCCCGAAAGCAGCACGCGCGCGTCGCCGCGCACCTGGCCCACGTGGTCGCCGGCATGCACCTCGTCGCCATCCGAAACATCGAACAACACGGAGCTCTGCGGATCCAGCAGCTCAAAGGTGCGGGCAAACACATCCAAGCCGGCGATGATACCGTCGGCCTTAGCGATAAGCTCAACGGTAGCGGGACGCGCCGTGGGGCACACGCTCGCCGTGCTCACGTCCTCAAACGTAATGTCCTCGCGCAGAGCCTGCAGAATCAGATCATCGACGACGAGCTTCATGGTAATGGGATTCATGGTCTACTCCTCCACGGCCTGCGTGCCGGCGGCACGGGCCAAATCATCGATTGCAAGGGTATCGGCACTCAGGGCGCGATGGCGTCCATCGAGCACGGGCTCGCCCGCCTGCTCCACGGCTAGCGACTCGCCGGTGCGCATACGCCACGCAGCGCGGCGACCCCAGACTAGGGACTCGAGCAGGCTGTTGGAAGCTAGACGATTCTTGCCGTGAACACCGTTGCAGGCCGTCTCGCCGGCGGCGTAGAGCTCGGGCATCGAGGTGCGGCCGTCCTTGTCGACCCACACGCCGCCCATAAAGTAGTGCTGCGTGGGTGTGACGGGAATGGGCTCGTCCAAGATGTCGCGGCCGTCCTCCAGACAGCGCGCACGAATATTGGCAAAGTGCCCGGTCACCACGTCGCGCTCGACGGGGGCAAAGCTCAGCCACTCGTGCTCGGCGCCGTCCTGCTTCATCTGCTCGCGGATGGCGGCGGTGACGACGTCGCGCGGCTGCAACTCGTCGGTAAAACGCTCGCCGGCGGCGTTGAGCAAAATCGCGCCCTCGCCGCGGCAGCTTTCGCTAATCAGGAAGGTGCGGCCCGGCTGCGGCGAGAACAGGCCCGTGGGGTGGATCTGCACGTAGTCCAGGTGCTCCATCGTGATGCCGTGCTCCTGCGCGATGTAGCAGGCGTCACCGGTGAGCTGCGGGTAGTTGGTCGAATGGTCGTACACGCCACCGATACCACCCGTTGCCCACAGCGTATGGCGGGCATGGATCTTAAACGGCTTGCCAGCATGTACGCCCTCAGCGGCATTTGCCAGCTCGTCGGCGGGACGAACCGAGTTATCCTCGTCCACGGGAACGGCGACGACGCCGGCGCACACCGCAGCGCCATCGCGCTCGGCGGTCAGGATGTCGGTCATGGCAACGTGTTCGAGAATCTGCACGTTGTCCAGCTTGCGGACAGCCTGGAGCAGCTTGGTCGTAATCTCCTTGCCCGTAATATCGGCATGGAAGGCGATGCGCGGGCGGCTGTGTGCGCCCTCGCGGGTAAAGTCGAGGCTGCCGTCGGCCTTGCGCTCAAAGTCCACGCCCATGGCCAGCAGGTCATTGATGACCGAACGGCTCGAGCGAATCATGATGTCAACACTCTCGCGGCGGTTCTCGTAATGGCCGGCGTGCATGGTGTCCTCAAAGAAGGCATCGTAGTCAGAGCCTTCGGGCAGCACGCAGATACCGCCCTGCGCGAGCATCGAATCGCACTCGTCGACGGCGCCCTTGGAGAGCATGATTACGCGCGTGCTCGTCGGCAGATTGAGAGCCGCATACAGGCCCGCCACGCCGCAACCGGCAATGACGACATCGCACTCCATATCGGGGTATTGTTTGGTTTCCACAGGAATCCTCTCCCTTGTAATGTGACATAAGGGATGGTCCCTCATGTCACATTGGCTTAGCGCGCCGCGTACTCGAGCATGCGGTCGAGCGTGAGCTTGGCCTGGCCGGCGGCCTCGTCCGACACGCCAATCCGCACCTCGCCCTCGCCCGTCTCCAGGCAGCGCACGAGCTTTTCGAGCGTGATGAGATCCATGTTGACGCAGGTGGGCTGCACCGCAGGGAAGTAGAACTTCTTGCCGGTGCCCTGGCAGCGGCGCTCAAGTTCGTAGAGCACGCCGCGGACCGTCACGATGATGAACTCGCTCGCGTCCGACTCCTCGGCATACTTGATGATGCCGGCAGTAGACCCGATGTAGTCGGCCTCAGCCAGGACGTCGGCCTTGCACTCGGGGTGCGCTAGCACGAGCGCGTCGGGGTGCGCCTCCTGCGCGTCGACGATCTGCTCGACGGTGATGATGTGATGACGCGGGCAGTAGCCATTGTTGAGGATGACGTGCTTTTGGGGCACCTGCTCGGCCACAAAGCGGCCCAGGTTCTGGTCGGGAATGAACAAGATGTGCTGCTGTGGCAGCTCGGAGACGATCTTGACGGCGTTAGAGCTGGTAACGCACACGTCACTCCAGCTCTTGATTTCGACCGTCGAGTTGACGTAGCAGACGACAGCTAGGTCGTCGCCGTACTCGGCGCGCGCCGCATCGACCGTCTCGCGCTTGACCATGTGCGCCATGGGACAGTCCGCGCCTGGCTCGGGCAACAGCACCGTCTTGGTGGGATTGAGCAGCTTGGCGCTCTCGCCCATAAACTCCACGCCGCACAGCACGATGGTCTGCTGCGGCAGGCTCTTGGCAAGCTTTGCCAGGTAGAAGCTGTCGCCGACGTAATCGGCCACAGCCTGGACCTCGGGCGCCACGTAATAGTGCGCCAGGATCACCGCGTCGCGTTGGGTTTTAAGTTGCCGAATGGCCTCGACGAGCTCTGCGGGCACCAATGCCGCGCGCTCCGTTGCCGTCGTTGCCGATGCCAGGCCGGCCGCGATATCGCGTGCAAGCTCCGACGCATCCATGTTCGCGCTCTGCGCCATCAAGGCCCCTCTCTTTTGGCGAATCTTGGGGCTTTAGTATGACACCTGGCTTTACAGCTGACAAGACAGCTGTAAAGCCAGGTGTAAAGTTGGAATAAAGATTCAATCTTGGGGCGGGTCCATTTTCGAACTGGCAAGCTGAGGATAGTCGAAAATGGACCCGCCCCAAGATTCGAGCGGCCCGCATTGTCCTGGACCAAGGGGCAGTGGGCAAAAAGTGGCAAATATGAGTACTGTTACCAAATTGGTAGCATCGATTTTCCGGTCCAGAGCAGCAAAATCGCCTTGTTTGGAGCCCAATTGCAACTCTGAAGGACGAAAATCGATGCACTTTTGGCCGCTGGCACCGATTTTGGAGGCCATTTGGCTGCCACTAAACTGGTAACAGTACTCATATTTGGCCTTTTTTGACCACCGGGTTTCCGGCAGGCCCCAAAAGCGGTCCCGAATCGCTCGATCCGGGCCCGCTGGGGGTAGCGCGCACAATCGAGGTGCAAGAAGCAAGAGAGGGCCATCGCCTAGAATCGTCAGCGCCTAGATATTCGACGAGAGGAAAGACGATGGCCCGCAGCGACATGCTATCCCAGCCGGACCGGGGGCTCGGGCTCGAACGGCCCCAGACTGAGGCATTTCACCGACGAGTTCAAGAGGAAGATAGTCGACCTCCACAACGCCGGAAAGCCCAGGCGCGAGGCCATGGACGAGTGCGACCTCGGCAAGAGCACCGTGGAGAGGCGGGTCAAGCCGATAAACGCGACCGGCTCGCCGCGCGCCGCCGACAACCGCACGCCCGAGCAGAACCGGATCCTGGAGCC
>CAJMOP010000087.1 GCA_905215115.1 uncultured bacterium
TACGCGAGCGTGAAGGCGCACGCTGCCCCGCGTGTGGGCATCATCTCGCTGGGCACGGAACTGGTTGCACCGAGCAACGTGCCGGCGCGCGGGCAGATTCGCGACTCCAACTCGTCGGCGTTGATGGCCGAAGCGCTCGATGCAGGAGCCGAGCCCGTGTTCTACGGCATTGCGCCCGATGATGAGCAGACGATTGCCGAGCTGGTGCATCGCGCCGTGCTGGAGTGCGATTTTGTCATTACGAGCGGTGGCGCCTCGGCAGGCGACTACGACTACGTGACGGCGCTCGTCCGGCGCGAGGGCGAGGTGCTGTTCGATCGCATCTCGATGCGTCCGGGCAAGGCCATCACGTTTGGCTTGCTCGGCGGCAAGCCGTATCTGGGGCTTTCGGGCAATCCCGCGGCGGCGTATGTGGGCTTTGAGATGCTCGCGCGCCCGGCGATTCGCAAGATGCGCGGTTTTGCCGAGGGGGCGCGTCCCGTGCAGCGGGCGACGCTCACGCACGGCGTGAAAAAGCGACAGCATCGCCGCTTCTTCGATCGCGCCACGGTTTTGCGCGACTCCGAGACCGGTGAGCTGTTGGTGACCGAGGCCAAGACGCAGAATTCGGCGCTGCTTGGAACTATGCAACGTGCGAACTGCCTGTTGCGTGTTGACGAAGGACCGTGCGACCTCAAGGCGGGAGATGTCGTGGACGTTGTTCGCGTCGACCTGCCCGAGGGAACGGTGCTATAGGAGGAAGACTATGGAGCTGAAGATATCGATCGTGACGTGCTCGGATACGCGCAATCTTGCCCAGGACGAGGCTGGAGCCGCACTCGAGGAACTTATCGAGGCGCAGGGCTGGACGGTCGTCTCACATGTGGTCGTGCGCGACGACGTCAGCGAGATCGGTGATGCCATTGTGGAAGCCGCCGATGAGTGCCACGCCAATGTTGTGCTTACCTGCGGCGGCACGGGGCTTTCGATGCGCGATGTGACGCCCGAGGCGACGCGTGCCGTCTGCGATCGCGACGTGCCGGGTATTGCCGAGGCGATCCGTGCGTACTCGATGACCAAGACTCGCCGCGCCATGCTCTCGCGCGCTATTTGCATGCAACGAGGTCATACACTTGTCGTAAACTTTCCCGGTTCTACGAAGGCCGCCCGCGAAAGCTGGGAGGCCATAGCGGACCAGCTGGAGCATGCGGCTCAGATGACAGCGGGCGGCGGACATACCAACTAAGCGGGTTTACCTGCGGCGGAGCGACCTGAACGGCTGCTCCGCCTTTTATTTGCGCCCAAGGGGACGACATTCTGTAGACATGCCTGAAACTATATTCTCAGGCGAGAATAATTTCTCATAATCATTATTCGCACCGAAGTATAATCTAATTACAGAATAAAGCCCGCGGTGGGGTACCCGGGCATAAGGTCCGAAAGGGTTGAACATGTTCGATATGGTTTCTCGCCGCGGATTCGTCTCGCTTTCTGCTGTCGCCGCTGCCGGCCTTGGCCTTGCTGGCTGCTCTGGCAACAAGACGTCTGAGCCGACCGGCTCCGATGCCGGCTCCGCCAAGGCCTCTTCCAAGAAGGAAACCGTCGAGCTGCAGGTCTTTGCTGCCAACTCGCTCGAGAAGGCTCTGCCCGAGGTTCAGGAGCTTTACACCGAGCAGACCGGTACCACGTTTGCCGACACGCAGTTTAAGGCGTCTGGCGACCTCGTTGAGCAGATGCGCGCCGGTGCCACGGTCGACGTGCTCATCACCGCTTCCAAGGGCACCATGGACGACGCCGAGGCCGTCGAGCTCGTCGATGCCGACACGCGTGAGGATATGTTCGTCAACGATCTTGTGATCATTCGCGCTGAGGGCTCCGACACCAAGATCGAGGCCATCGCCGACGTCGCGAACCTGGACGGCAAGATCGCCATCGGCGACGCCAAGACCGTCCCCGCCGGCAAGTACGCCAACCAGGCGTTGGCTTCCGTGGGCCTCTACACCGGCACCGAAGGCGACGACGGCGAGTATGCTCCCGAGATCGCCGACAAGGTCGCACTGGCCGACAAAGTTGGTACCGCTGCCGCCTATGTGTCCACAGGCGACTGCGTGGCCGGTTTTGTCTACAGCTCCGATATCTTCCGCTACGACGGCATCGAGGAGGCGTTCGTGTGTCCCGAGGACTCGCACAAGCCCATCGTGTATCCGGGCGCCGTTGCCGAGAGCTCCGAACATGCCGACGAGGCTAAGGCGTTCATCGACTTCTGTCTGACCAACAAGAAGGCTCAGAAGATTTGGGCTAAGTACGGCTTTGAGCTTTCCGAGTAGTGCGGCTTGGCGCGATAATTCCATCGTTTTGTGTTTCACTCCGTCCTTGTATTCGCTTGGAGCTTTTCGTGCTTAATAGATTCCGCATGCTTGTCGCCTGTGCTTTGACCTTCGCGCTTTGCTGGATGCCGGGATTTGCGTTTGCTGGGGACGCTGAGGACGGGGCCCAGGTTGCTGCGACCGCTCATGGGCTTTCCTATGGGATCGAGGGTTTTGAGCGGTTGGCCAAGGGGACCGCTCGTGCCATGGAGGGCCAGCCTGAGGGCTACCGGTTTCCCGTTGACGAGGACGTGGACCTTGTAGCGGCGCCTGCTGCCGATCGCGTTGTGGTGTGGATATCGCCCAAGGCGGTCGAGAAGTTTGGATTGGATCCGCAGGACAACGAGTGCGTATCGGGTCTCAAAGCCCTCGTCTGTGAGCTCGACAGCTCAAACTGCATGGGAGGTGCGCAGCTGGGGGACGTGGATCTTCCTTGGTATGTCACGGCGGAAACAACGTTTGATACCGGCGGGTATACCTATGGCTTTGACGAGCGTGGTACGGATGGGGACCGCTATGTGGTGATTGCATCAGCCTCGGGTGATGCCAAGGGCGGCGCGCGTTGGCTTGATAGCGCTCAAATGGTAGAGGCATCGTCTGCCGTGTTGCGGGATGAGCGGGGGCCCTTGACCTCTCTGGCCTCCTTTTTGGGCGACATCGACTATCGCCCGTTTTGGGTGTCCATTAAAACGAGCGGCCTTGCCCTGCTGATCTCCTTTGCGCTGGGCCTGTTCGCCGCGTGGAAGACTATGGGTACCTCGAGCCGCATCAAGGGCCTGCTCGATTCGGTCTTTACGATTCCTATGGTGCTGCCGCCCACGGTCTGCGGCTTTCTGCTTCTCATGCTGTTTGGCCGCTCGACCGGGGTGGGCCAGTGGCTCATCGCGCACGGCATCTCGATCGTCTTTACCTGGCCCGCGGCGGTGATATCTGCCGTGGTAGTGTCGTTTCCGCTGGTCTACCGCACGACGCTCGGAGCCTTCGAGAGCCTCGACACGCAGATGCTCGACGCCGCGCGAACCCTGGGATGGTCCGAGCGTCGCATCTTTACCAAGCTTATGATGCCGCTTGGCTGGCCCTCGATTGCCGCCGGCACGGTGCTCGCCTTTGCCCGCGCGATGGGCGAGTTCGGTTGCACCCTGTTCTTTGCGGGCAACTACGCTGGCATTACCCAGACCATCCCCATCGCCATCTACTTTGAGTGGATGGGCGGCAACACGTCGGTGGCGCTCTTTTGGGTCATCGTCGTAATCGTGTTCAGCTTCCTGGTCATTCTGTTCATCAATATGTACACGGCGCATTCGCAAAAGTACCGTGAGCGCGGCCTGTCCCGCGCAGAGCGCAAGCAGGCCAAGCAGCTGGGCGGCCAGACCGATTCGCTCGACCCAGTCGGCGGCGATGCACTGCGTATCGATCGCGAGGCGCTGGCCGAGCTTATGCGCGATGACACGGTCGCAAAGGGAGGTCGATAAGCCATGTCGCTTGTTCTGGCTATCAAAAAGCGCTATCCGGGGTTCACTCTCGACATGCAGCTTGAGGCCGGCGAAGAGCGCGTGGCGCTGCTGGGCGCCTCGGGTTGTGGCAAGAGCTGCACCTTGCGTTGCATTGCCGGCGTGGAGACGCCCGACGAGGGCGAGATCGTCGTCAACGGCGTGACCTTCTTTGACTCGGCGGCGGGTATCAACCTGTCGCCCCAGGAGCGCAAGTGTGCCCTGCTGTTCCAAAACTATCAGCTGTTTCCCAACATGACGGTGGCCGATAACGTATGCGCCGGTGTAAAGGACGCGGGTGACGCCGCCGCGCGCAAAACGCTCGCCGAGCGCTATCTGAGCATTTTCGGTCTGGCCGATTTTGCCGATCGCTATCCCGCGCGCCTCTCGGGCGGCCAGCAGCAGCGCGTGGCGCTCGCGCGCATGGTGGCGGCGCACCCGGGCATCTTTATGTTCGACGAGCCCATGAGCGCGCTCGATGCTTACCTTAAGAGCGCGCTCGAGCAGAACATGCTCGACCTGTTCGACGTGTGCAACCGCACCGTGCTCTACGTGAGCCACGACATCGACGAAGCGTGCCGCCTGTGCCAACGCATCTGCGTGATGCATAGCGGGCACATTGAGGAGATTGGTTCTGTCGAGGACGTAGTTCGCCGCCCGCAGACACTGGCGGCGCTGCGCCTGACGGGCTGCAAGAACACGAGCCGTGCGCGCAAGATCGGCGACGAAGAAGTTGAGGCCCTCGACTGGGGCATGACCTTCAACGTGGGCCGTGAGGTTCCCGATAACGTGGCGTACCTGGGTATTCGTGCGAGCTACTTCCATGTGGACAACCGTGCTGAGCGGGGTCGCAACAGCTACGACCTGCATGTGGCCCGCGTGAGCGATTCACGTTTTGAGCGCCTGGTGCTGCTGGACGTGCCGCGCGCTGACGCGCCGACGCGCCTGCAGTGGAAGGTCAACAAAGTGCGCATGCCTGTTGACGAGCTGCCGCAAGCAGGTGAGACGCTGCGCATGCATTTTGATGCCAGCAGGATCCATTTGGTTTGTCGATAGCGCCGGGTAATGCCGTCGGGGAATATAAGCCTCGGCGGCTTTGTTTTTGCCGTTCGCCGAATGAGGAATGACAAATTCTTATCAATCAAGATAATTATTTATTAAACGACGGCACACGACGCTGTCGTACGAATGTCAACGGTGTTCGCATGGTCGATGACCGTTGGTATAGTTGACCTCAACTTGTAAAGGAGGGTGCGCACATGCCGCAGACGACACACATTCGCCGCGTTGCCGCGCGTGCCCTATATATGGCTCGGAGCCGCATATGAGCAGGTATGTTCACGGCTCCGGGAGAGACGACGCACAACTAAATAATCGACCGCAAAGCAGGTTCCCTAAAATTCCGGGTTTAAGCACGGTCGGGCAATCGCCGTCCGTCGTGCATCGATACCGCTGTTATCCGTTTTTGGTTCGAGAGGGGAACCGTCATGGCTGAAGCAATCGAAGAGGTCAAGTTGCCCAGCACGTTTGAGGAGTTCAACGAGCAGCGCAAGGCGGCGTTTATTCGCGTCAAGGATTATAAGCAGGCGGGTAATCGCCTGGTCGGCTTTTTGTGCAGCTATACGCCGCTCGAGATTATCGATGCCGCGGGCGCCTCGAGCGTGGCTCTGTGTGGTACGTCCGACGAGGTGATTCCCGAGGCCGAGAAGGTGTTGCCGGCAAACCTGTGCCCGCTCATCAAGTCTACGTATGGTTTTGCCTATTCGCAAAAGTGTCCGTTTACGTACTTTAGCGACATGATCATCGGTGAGACCACCTGCGACGGCAAGAAGAAGATGTACGAGCTACTCAACGAGCTCAAGCGCACGCACATTCTGCATCTTCCGCAGGGTCGCGATCGCGCTTACGAGCGTGAAGGCTGGTACGAGGAGTGTCGCCTGCTCAAGGAGGAGCTCGAGGGCTTCTACGGCATTACGATTACCGACGATGACCTGCGCGCTGCCGTCCGTCGTCGCAACCGCTTGCGTGCGGCCCAGCTCGAGATGTTTGCGCTGCAGGCCAACCAACCGGCGGCCATGAGCGGCGTCGACCTGATGAGCACCATGTTTGCCGGTACGTTCAGCTTTGATATCGAGGCCTATACGCGGCAGCTGGAGCAAAAGGTTGCCAAGCTGCGCGAGGCCTACGACGCGGGCGAGCGCCCGGTCGCGGCGGATGCCAGGCGCATTCTGATCACCGGCTGCCCAGTGGGTGGCGTAATCAACAAGATCGGTCGCACCATCGAGTCCAACGGCGGTGTGGTCGTGTGCATGGACGACTGCTCGGGCGAGCGCACGGCGGCCATGATGATTGATCCGGAGGCTCCCGACATCCTGCGCGCCATCGCCGACCGCTACCTGGATATCAACTGCTCGGTCATGACGCCCAACGACGGCCGTATGGAAAATACGCTGGCCATGTGCGAGAAGTATCACGTCGATGGCGTAGTGGAGAACGTGCTCCAGGCGTGCCACACCTTTAACGTGGAGAGTGCGCGCATGCAGGAGGCTGTCGAGGGTGCGGGTATTCCGTATATGAAGATTGAGACCGACTACAGCAACGGAGACATGGGCCAGATAGAGACGCGCATCGCCGCCTTTATTGAGACGCTCTAGCTTCCTCAGGCACCGGATCTTGCCCCTCAAACCGTCGCTTGCGTACCAAAGTACGCTGCGCTCCTCTTTCTGGGCAACCTCCGGCACCTGAGAAACCTAGAGCTAAGGCGCCTGAGCGCGCCGCTGTCCTTGATGTTTTGATGAGGAGAGAGCCATGATAGGGGTCGGGATCGATATCGGGTCTACGGCAGCTAAGGCTGCTGTGGTCGATGGGGAGGGCTCGGTGGTGTGGACGTGCGTGCAGCCAACCGGGTATTCGTCGGTCGATGCGGGGGAGCGTCTGCGCTGTGAGCTTGCCGCTGCCGGCTACGACGTGGCGGCCGACGACGTACGCGTGGTCGCGACTGGATACGGCCGTGTTGCCGTGCCCTATGCGCACAAGGTCGTGACCGAGATTACCTGCCACGGCACCGGTGCCGTGTGCCTGTTTGGCGATCACGGCACCGTGATTGACGTAGGCGGTCAGGACACCAAGGTCATCCAGCTTAAAGGCGGCCGCGTGGCAAAGTTCGCCATGAACGACAAGTGTGCTGCCGGCACGGGGCGCTTTTTGGAGATCATGGCCGACCGCCTAGGTATTTCTCAACAGCAGATGGCCGACCTGGCGCGTTCCGGCGAGCCTACCAAGATCAGCAGCATGTGCACGGTGTTTGCCGAAAGTGAGGTTATCGGCCTCATCGGTCGTGGCGAGCCGCGCGAGAACATTGCGCGCGGCGTGATCGAAAGCGTCGTGTCGCGCGTGGCGACTATGGCCGGGCAGGCGGCGGGTGCTCCGTACTACCTGACGGGAGGCCTGTGCGAGAACGCCTACGTTGTGGAGCGGTTGACCGCGCTGCTGGGGTCGTCGGTGACTACGTCGCCCCAGGCCCGCTTTGCAGGTGCCATCGGCGCGGCGATTCGCGCACAGGCGCTCGATTAATGCATCGGCCGTGGGCCTGCATTCATGCGTATACTGGGAGGAAATGATTGACCGATGAGAGGAGGTATCGATGGCTGACGATCAGATTAAGCTCACGTCTATGACTGCCGCGAGTGGTTGAGCCGCTAAGTTGGCTCCCGGAGCCCTCGCCCAGGTCCTGGGCGACTTGCCCAATGTGCATAACGACAACCTGCTCGTGGGGTTCGATACCTCCGACGATGCGAGCGTCTTTCGCGTAGGGGAGAACCTTGGCCTCGTGCAGTCCATCGACTTCTTCCCGCCGATGGTCGACGACCCGTTTCTGTTTGGCCAGATCGCCGCGGCCAACTCGCTTTCGGACATCTACGCCATGGGTGGGCGGCCGAGCCATGCCATGAACCTGCTGTGCATACCCAGCTGCCTGGGCGTTGAGGTTGCGGGGCAGATTTTGGCGGGCGGCGCCGACAAGTGCGTCGAGGCCGGCTGCGCCATCGCGGGCGGCCACACCATCAACGACGACGAGCCCAAGTACGGCCTGTCTGTGAGCGGCTTTGTCGCGCTCGACCGCATGCTCGCCAACAGCGGTGCGCACGCGGGCGATGTCCTGTTGCTGACCAAGGCGATCGGCTCTGGCATCATCACCACGGCCATTAAGGGTGAGCTCATCGGGCAGGACGAGGCCACAGCCATGTTTGACTCGATGCGCACCCTCAACGAGGCGCCGATTCGTCTGGCAGAGGGACTTGAGCTTCACGGCTGCACCGACATCACGGGCTTTGGCCTGATCGGGCATGCGTGCGAGATGGCTGAGGGCTCGGGTGTGCAGGTTGAGCTTGCGTCGGGGGCGGTGCCGCTCTTTGACCAGGTGCTCGACATGGCGCGTCTGGGCATTATCCCCGCGGGCTCCTACCGCAACCAGGACTTCTTTGGCCCGCGCGTGGCTGCCGACGAGGACCTGGAGCCGGGCATGCTTGACGCGCTGTACGATCCGCAGACCTCGGGTGGTTTGCTCATCGCGGCGCCCGCGTGGGATGTGGATGAGCTTGCGCGCCGTCTGCATGCCGAG
>CAJMOP010000088.1 GCA_905215115.1 uncultured bacterium
GGCCAAGGCGGCGCAAGCGGCAAGCTGGAGTGCGCAGGCCGCCAATGCCGCTACGGCGCAGGTGACGAGTGGCGGCGCAGCTGGCTCGACTCCGGTGAAAGGTCCGTTCCAGTCGTTTCCGTATTGGGCCGTGTGCTGGCTGCTGTTCTTTTTGCTGATGTTCCTGTTTGGTGGCTCCTTTGCCGCGCTGATCTTCTTTACAATCCCCATCTATCACTGGGTGGCGCGTGCGCTCGATGGCGATTGGGCACGCGGGGATATTCAGGTTGGTCCGGCACCGGAGGCGGCTAAGGCTCAGGATGTTTCCGCTGCGGTTGATACTGATGTGGCTTCCTCGACCGCCGCTGAGCCGAGCGACAAAGAAGGTGATGAATGATGAAGCTCTCGCGTGAGTCCAAGGTCCGCCTGGGCGTCGGTATCGGAGCGTTCGTGCTCATCATCGGGCTTATCTTTGGCACTTCGCGGATATTGTTTCATTTTGATGGTCCGTGGGATCTCGACGATGTTGTATCCGGCTTGTCCAGTATGGACGATGTGGTTGACGACGACGATTTTATGAACGATGGCGGTAAATATTCCGCTCAGCCTCAGCAGCTTTCGAGTGCGACCTTTGATGCCGATCAATTTCGCTACCTCGATTTCGATATCGCCGCGGCTACGGTGGACGTCAAGGTTGTTGATGACAACAAGGTCCGTGTTATCGAGCGGGGACGCGTTGCCAAGGGCGTGGATGCCTCCAAGGCCGCGACGCAAAACATCGCATCCGTTGAGGACTCGACGCTCAAGGTTTCCCGATCTGGAAGTGATGACGGTAAGGCAATTGACCGCTCGGTTACGGTTGAGCTGCCACGCCGTGTTGCCGAACATCTGAAGGGGATCAACGCACACGTGGGCTCGGGTGATCTGCAGATTGCCGGTGTCATCTGTGATGGTCTTGACCTTTTCCTGGGTGCGGGAGATGTAGAGTTTACGGGCAGCGTGACTGATGCGCTCAGTGCTGAGGTCGGTTCGGGCGATGTGACGTTCGAGCTCTACCAGGCCCCCGCGAAGTCGATGGACGTAAGCGTGGACTCGGGCGATGTGGAGATAACGGTTCCGAACTCTACGGGCTTTACGGCGAGCCTCACCGTGGGCAGCGGCGACTTCGAGAGCGGTTTCCTTCCGCTTGGCTACGATGGCGAGACCATATTGAATCTTGAATTCGACAACGGTGATAAGTCTGCCACGTATCGTTTTGAGGTTGGTTCGGGTGACATGTCGTTTGATCCGGAGTGACATGCGGTTTTCGGAGATTGGTGCATATAGGCATGCTCTTTGATGGAGGCGCCGGGGCCGTGGTCGGCTTCGGCGCCTTTGCCTTTACAATGGGGGCATGGAACAGATTATCTTGAACATACTCGAGGCTCTGCGTCGCGGCGAGACTGTGGACGACAAAGCGCTCGTCAAATTGATACATGCCGAGGCGCGCCGCGAGGGTGCCGACAAACGCGATTTGGCTAAGCGCCGTCTGCTGCCGTTCTACCAGCGGGTTAAACGTGAGGAGCCGGCTCGGTGGGCTGCGTGGAATGTCGATTCCGATCTGGAACGTCAACTGCTGCAGGTGCTGCGTATGAAGCCGCGCCGAACGGCCTCGGGCGTGGCGACCATTACCGTCATCACCAAGCCCTGGCCATGCTCGGGCGATTGCCTGTTTTGCCCCAACGATCTGCGCATGCCCAAAAGCTATCTGCATGCCGAGCCGGCGTGCGCCCGTGCGGAGCAAAATTGCTTTGACCCGTATCTGCAGGTGAGTGCCCGTTTGACGGCGCTTTCGCAAATGGGGCATGCGACCGATAAGATTGAGCTCATTGTGCTCGGCGGTACCTGGAGCGACTATCCGCAAGGGTATCAGACGTGGTTTATGTCGGAGCTCTTCCGCGCGCTCAATGACGATGCCGTGGCTGGTGTGGCGGCTAACCCCATGTTGGCGCGTCCGGGCATCAGTCGTGCCGAGGCGGGGCGTCTGCTCGATGACGCTCCCGCCGATGCCCTGCCGCCTGTGGTAGCAGAGCGCCGCGAGCGCTATCGGGCCGCCGGCATTGCGACAGACGAGGTCGAGCTTGCTGCCGGCGTTGCCGACGAGCAGGGGCGTGTGGATGCTGCCGTGGGCGGCTATAACCGTGCGGTGCGTCGTCTGTACGGTCCCGGTACGCCGTGGGGCGAGGTCACTGAGTGGCAGACGGCAACGATGGAGGAGCTCGAGCGTCAGCAGCGTATCAATGAGACGGCGAAGCATCGCGTGGTGGGACTCGTTATCGAGACGCGCCCCGATGCTGTAACGCCGCAGGCGCTTACGCTCATCCGCCGCCTGGGCTGCACCAAGATCCAGATGGGTATCCAGAGCCTCGACCAGCACCTGCTCGATATCAACGAGCGTCGCATTTCGGTGGCGCAGATCGAGCGGGCGTTTTCGCTTGCGCGCCTGTTTGGCTTTAAGATCCACGCGCATTTTATGCTTAACTTGCTGGGCGCCACGCCCGAGGGGGACAAGCGCGGCTACGAACGCTTTATGACCGAAGGGGCCTTTATGCCCGACGAGGTCAAGGTCTACCCGTGCGCGCTCATCGAGGGCTCGCGTCTGGTGGGCTGCTATGAGCGTGGCGAGTGGCGCCCCTATACCGAGGAAGAGCTGCTTGATGTGTTGGCCGATGACATCGTGGTGACGCCGGCGTTCTGCCGCATCAGTCGCATGATCCGCGACTTTAGCTCCGACGACATCATGGTGGGCAACAAGAAGCCCAACCTGCGTCAGCTCGTCGAGAATCGCTTGGCGGCTCGTGGAGAAGGCGCAGTGGTGCGCGAGATTCGCTATCGCGAGATCAGTACCGCGGGTGCCGACTTGGATGAGCTTTCTCTTGATGAGGAAGTGGCGTACGAGACGCCGGTGACTTACGAGCGCTTTTTGCAGTGGGTGACGCCGCGGGGCAAGATCGCGGGCTTTTTGCGGTTGTCGCTGCCCGACCATTCGTTTGTTGCCGCGCATGCGGACGAGTTGCCGACGACGCCGGACGAGGCGATGATTCGCGAGGTGCACGTGTATGGCATGGCAGCGCGCGTGGGCGATCAAGGCCAGGCGGCTCAGCATCATGGACTGGGGCGCTCGTTGGTGGAGCGTGCGTGCGAGATTGCCCGGGATGCGGGTTATGCGCGTATCAACGTGATTAGCGCGATCGGTACGCGCGAGTACTATCGCCATTTGGGTTTCTACGACCACGGACTCTATCTGCAAAAGGAGCTCTAAATGAACAAGCCGAGTGTTTCTGCCGGCGTCGTTGCCGGCGTTGCTCTGGGAGCCGCGGCGCTTGGTGCGGCCGCTGTCGCTGTTCGTGCTGTCTGTCTGCAGGTTGCGCGAACCCGCAATGGGTTGGCGCGTGTGAAACGCGTGCACGATGAGGGCGGCGATGAGATTCGCGTGTTGGTGCAAGGCGGAGTCTACCAAAGCGCAAGCTACGTTGGCGAGCGTTGGGCAGAGCCCGTCTTTGCGTACTATCGTGCGTTTGACGACGTGTTTGAGGCCGAGCGCGCAATGCATGACGCCTATGGTCACGGTATCGACCGCATGCTCATGCTGGGCGGCGGCGGGTTTGCCTATCCCAAGTTTGCGCTGATGTCGCACGAGAGCTTGCGCATGGACGTCATTGAGTACGATGCCGAGATTACGCGCCTGGCGCGCCGTTGGTTCTACCTGGACGAGCTGGAGCGCACGGTGGGCGATCGCCTGCGAGTGATTACCGCTGAGGCTCGCTCGTATCTGGGCGTGACGAGCGTGGGTCATCGTCGCTACGATGTGGTCGTGAGCGATTGCTTTGGCGGTGCCGAGCCCGTACGCGAGCTGGCGACGGTTGAGGCATTGCGTTTAGTGCGGGGCAGCCTGAACCCCGGGGGTATCTACGTGGCCAATATCGTGAGCGCAAACGAGGGGAGCGATGTGACGTTCCTGCGCGATTGCGCTGCCACGGCACTCGAGGTATTCGCCCACGCCTGGGTGGTCCCATGTGGCGATGCGGAGTTTGGCGGCGAAGAGAATTACCTGCTCATCGCCAGCGACGGCGACTACGCCTTTGCCGAAGCCGTGCCTTTCAATGCCGACTTCCTCGGCACCGCTCTCCACGACTAGCGCGTCTCCCTGCGACCAATCTGTTTATGAAGGGGCTTCTTTAGCTACTTCTTGGTTATGCCAAAGTAGCTCAACAAGCCCCGTCCCAAAAAGACTGGTCTTATGCGTGGTCGCGCCAGCTGAGGACGCGCTGCTTCATACCCTCGATGTCGAGCACGCCTTTGGCGAAGCCTTTGCGCACAAGCTCCTCGGGAACGTACTCGTCGTAGCGATCAAAATAAGGCACCTCGCCGGGATAGACGAGCTCGATGGGGTCGAAGTCCTTCTCAGCCTCGGCGGCGAGCACCTCGAAGAACGTCTCCTCATCGGCCTTCATCTTAAACTGCATAAAGTATGGACGCGACGGATCGAGCCCGCGAAGGTCCAGCTCCGCGGCGCATTTAATCTTGAGCATGCGCTCGAGCGCCAAAAAGGCGTAGCTTCCCAACCAGGGGAAGAGCACCCAGGTGTCGCCGCCCAGGTTAATGAGCGGTTTAGTTCCCGCGCCCGAAATCTCGGCGGTATGACGAGCCTGTGCAAGGCGTGCCCGTGCGTTGCCCATGAGGTACGGATATGCCGCGTGCTCGTTGAGCGCCTTGCGCATGCGCTCGAGTACGTGTGTATTGATATCGCCGGGACAGTCGCCAAAGTAGGCCGGCACACGGCCCTTGACCTGCGTGGCAAAGACGGTATGACGCTTCCAGTCCACTTCCTCGACAATCCAGCAGTGTCCGGCGATGGCGATGCGCTCACCGGGCGGGGGCGGATTAACGATCGTGCCCAGCTCGGCCGATTCGCTCCGGACGGTAAACTCCTCGTTTTCCTGGAACACGGCGTAGAACTTAAAGTTGTTGATGATGCGCTCGCCCGCGAGACCCACGATGAGCCCGCCACCTTCGGTGACCTGGATATGGTCGATCTTAATGAGGTGACGTAGCAGCACACGGTAATCGTCTGCCGAGACACGGTGGAAATAGCTGAGCGTGAGCACGCGCTGGGCAAGTTCGGCCGGCGTGAGCTCGCCGGTGCTGGCGAGGGTCGACATAGTCTGGTGATAGAGCAGGCTGTAGGGGAGACGATCGAGCTCGGGTGGCTCGACCCACTTTTCCTCGCGATAGAGTTGTACGAGCGCGATACCCTGCAGGAGCTTCCAGGGAATGGTTTCGGGCATCATCGTGCGCGGCTCGGGCTCTTCCTCGCGCATGACAAACCACATCTCGGGCGGAAGATCGCGACGGCCCGTGCGCCCCATGCGCTGCAAAAAGGAGCTAACGGTAAACGGCGCGTCAATCTGGAAGGCGCGCTCCAGGCGGCCGATATCGATACCGAGCTCCAACGTAGAGGTGGTGACGGTTGTCTGCGTCTGCTCCTCGTCGCGCATGAGCTCCTCGGCCGTCTCGCGTAGCGATGCCGAAAGATTGCCGTGATGGATGAGAAAACGGTCGGGCTCGTGCCGGCTCTCGCAGTAGCTGCGCAGCATGGAGCACACGGCCTCTGCCTCCTCGCGCGAGTTGGCAAAGACCAGGCATTTGCGGCCGCGCGTATGCTCAAAGATATAGCCCATGCCGGGGTCGGCGTTGTCGGGCGCCGTGTCGGTGGGGTTGAGAAGCGCCTGCTCGGTCGCTCGTGGGATGTCGACTTCGCCCTCGGGGGCCGAGGAAGTGCGACGGTCTTTGGGAGCGGCCTTGCCCCGCGCCTGCTCACGACGTTGACGGTGTTCTTCCTGTGTAAGCCGTCCGCTGTGGCACATGTCTTGTCCGGATGCGGGCAGCGCCGCGGGCGCCGCCGTCTCAATACGCTCGCAAGCAAGCACCTCGGCTTCCTGCGGACCTGTGCCCATGAATCCCCGCTGCTGTGCCTGGGGGCCCGAGTTGTAGAAGTGCTCCATGGAGATGCGCCACACGCGACGCGGTTCTTCAAAGCGGGGGATAACGCAGTTGCGCCCCGTTCCCTGTGAGAGAAAAGCGCCCGTGCGCTCGGGGTCGCCGATGGTGGCCGAAAGGCCAATGCGTCGAGGCTGCACGCCGGCCATGCGCGAGAGCCGCTCGATAAGGCAGAGCGTCTGCCCGCCACGGTCGCCGCGCATGAGCGAGTGGACCTCATCGATGACCACGTAGCGCAGGTCGCAAAACATGCGCGGGATCGCCATGTGCTTATGGATCAGGAGCGCCTCGAGCGACTCGGGTGTAATCTGCAAGATGCCGCTCGGTTTTTTGATGAGCTTAGCCTTGTGCGACTGCGAGGCATCGCCATGCCAGTGCCAGACAGGGATATCGGCCTCTTCGCAGAGGTCGTTGAGACGGACGAACTGATCATTGATGAGCGCCTTGAGGGGGCCGATGTAGAGGGCGCCCACGCTCGCGGGCGGGTTCTCCCAAAACTCGGTCAGGATGGGAAAGAAGGCTGCCTCGGTTTTGCCGGAAGCCGTGGATGCCGTCAGGAGCACATTGTCTTGCGTGTTAAAGATGGCGTCTGCCGCTGCAACCTGGATAGAGCGCAGACTCTCCCAATCGTGGGAGTAGATGAAGTCTTGGATAAACGGAGCATATCGGTCAAAGGCGTTCACGGGGCCTCCTCTCAAATACGAACCTCTTAACGCGGTGGCCAAGGGTTTGCTGCATTACCGCCTCAACGTTTGCCCAGATAAAACCAGCCAAAATAAACCTGTCCCTTTTTGGCAGGTTAGATGGTGAATTCGGCGAAGTTGCGGTCGCCGTCTGCGGTGCCGGTGTCGCCTGTTGCGGCTGCTGGCACCAGCGCGTCGCCGCCGACGCTTTGCAGCAGCTCGGCCACATTTGCATCGGGGTTCTGACACAGGATATCGAGCAGCTCGATAAAGTCACGGATGACCTCACGCGGTGTCAAGTGCGTATCGGCTCCCACGCGGCCAAACTCAATCTTGAGGAAGTCCACCAAGTCGTTCTCGGTAAGCGTGGGCGTCCAGCCAAAGTAGCCGGCGTGAATTTGCATGAGTTTTTCGATCAGCACCAGTAGCTCCTCGTAGGTGAGCGGCTGCAAGCGGATGATGGGCGCGAGCATGTCCTTAAGGTCCTCGCGTGCAAAGCGACCCTGAGCGAGCCGGCTGCGCAGAGCCTCGTAGGAGAATACGCCGCGGCGGCGGTCCTCGATGGAGGTCGGCGTGCCGCCCATGATCATGCCCAAGTACTGCGCCTTGCCCTGGAGCGTGTCGTTGTACATGGTGAGGATTTTCTCGTAGTTGTACTGGCGCGTGATGGCGTTGGGAATCTTGTACAGGTTTACGAGTTCGTCGATGAGCACCAGCATGCCCTTGTATCCGCTGCAGACCAAAAAGCGTGCAATGAGCTTAACGTAGTCGTACCAGTCGTCATCGCTGATGATGGTCGAGGAGCCCAGTTCGGCGCGAGCCTCGCTCTTGGTGCGGTATTCGCCGCGGATCCATTTGGTCACGCGGCTCATGGCCTCTTCGTCGCCCTCGGATACGGCCGTGCGATAGCGGCGGAGCATGCGGGTGAAGTCAAAGCCGTGGACCATCTCCTCGAGCGGGGCCAGTTGGGTATTGACGACTGACTCGTCGACGTCGGCACACGAGGCGACCCAGCGATCCAGAATAAGGTTGAGCGCACCGCCCTCGGGGCGCGTCTTGGTCGATATGTTGCGGATGAGCTCGCGGTAGGTGGCAAGGCCCTGCCCCTGACCGCCTTGCAGGCGGCGCTCGGGCGACAGGTCGGCATCAGCGACGACGAATCCCTCGCCCATGGCGTGCGTGCGGATGGTCTGGAGCAAAAAGCTCTTGCCGGCGCCGTAACGACCGACCAGAAAGCGGAAGCTCGCGCCACCGTCGGCGATGAGACTCAGATCGGTGAGCAGGGCGCGGATCTCGACCTCGCGCCCTACGGTGATGTAGGGAAGGCCGATGCGCGGGACCACGCCGCCCTTGAGTGAGTTGAGAATGACGGCGGCGACGCGCTTGGGCACGCGGGGTGCTGCGGATGCGATATCACTCATAGTCTAGGTATCCTCTCACGTCTGCTTCGTAATCCTCGATAATTTGCGGTCCTGCCGCGCCGAATTCGATAACGGTGTCTCCCACCAGGTCAAAGAGCGCCTCGTTGATGCTGTCGACGAGCATGTCCTCGCTCTGCCCCGATTGCACTACCGCCGATTCCGCCTGTACCGCGTTGTGCTCGAGCAGCGCGCGGAGATAAGCGTCTGCGGCGGGTGCGAGCTCGTTCGCGGCGTCGGTGGGCACAGCCGCTGCGAGCGTGG
>CAJMOP010000089.1 GCA_905215115.1 uncultured bacterium
GATTCGGTCGCACGGAGAGCATTTCCCAGTTGACAAAACTATAGGAACACCCCCCTGGCTTAGGAGGCTTTAGCTTGTGTAGCTTGCAAACTAGCGGGCCTGTTTAACCTTTGCTGCTGCCTCGACAAACGACTTCCACAGGTTAAAGTCGCTCTCGAGCGTCTGCCAGGTGTACTCGGGATGCCATTGCACGCCCAGGCAGAACGGCTGACTTTCGACCTCGATGCACTCGGGCACGCCATCGGTCGCCTTGGCGACCAGGCGTGTGCTCTTGCCCAGACGGTCGACGCAGCAGTGGTGTGCGGAGTTGGTTTGGATCAGCCTGTGTCCGCCAACCGCGCGGTCGAGCAGTGAGCCCGGCACGACCTCGACGGGATGCACGGGGTCGTTGAGCACGTGGGTATGGCGCCACTGCGTGCGGCCCTCGCGAGCGCCCAGGCTCGGCACGTCCATGCACAGGGTGCCGCCAGTGGCGACATTGAGCAACTGTGTGCCGCGGCAGGTGGTAAAGAGCGGCTTTTTGGCGCGAAGCACCTCGTTAACCAGCTTAAACTCAAAGCGATCGCGGATCTCGCAGCACAGCGTGGGGTCGTAAGGGCGCTCGTCGCCCCAGCGCTTGGGGTTGACGTCCGGGCCGCCGGGAATGGCGATACCGTCAGCGATTTCCACGTAATGACGGATCACCTCGATGTCGTCGGTGATGGACATCTGCAACGGCAGACCGCCGGCGGCAAGAATAGCGTCGACAAAGACGCTTGCAATCTCCTCGTTGGGGGAGAGCGTCTCGCTCAAAAAGGGCTTCGCTTCTTCCCAGCGCGGTGCTACCAGGATAAGCGGGCGATCGGCGGGGTCGACGTCGACGTGCGGGGTAAAGGACGATGAAGTGCGGGTTCCAATCATGGGCGTGGCTTTCGAATCCGGGTGGACATGGCGCAGGGGCGGCGCGGGGCAAACGCTGTTGATGAATTTGCCCCGCGTGGCAATTGGGTTAGTGGCCCTTGATGGAGTTGAGGAAGTCCTGGGCACGTTGGGTCTTGGGGTGGTCGAAGAACTCGTCGGGCGTGCCGGTTTCCACGATCTGGCCGTCGGCCATAAACACGACACGGTCGGCCACGCGGTGGGCAAAGTTCATCTCGTGCGTAATCACGATCATCGTCATGCCCTGCTGCGCCAAGCGCACCATGACCTCGAGCACCTCGTTGATCATCTCGGGGTCGAGGGCACTTGTGGGCTCGTCAAAGAGCATGGCCTTGGGCTGCATGGCAAGAGAACGGGCGATGGCCACGCGCTGCTGCTGGCCGCCCGAAAGCTGTGCGGGTACCTTGTCGGCCTGCTCGGCCACGCCCACGCGGCTCAGCAGGTCCATGGCGCGCTCACGAGCCTCCTCCTTGGACACGCCCAGCACATCGACCGGTCCCAGCATGACGTTCTGCAGTACCGTCATATGTGCAAACAGGTTGAACTGTTGGAACACCATGCCCAGCTCGGCACGCATGCGGGCAAGGTCTTTGCCTTCCTGCGGCAAGGGCTCGCCCTCGATGAGGATCTCGCCCGAGTCGATGGTTTCCAGGCGATTGATGGTGCGGCACATGGTCGACTTGCCCGAGCCCGAGGGGCCGATCACCACGACGACTTCGCCGCGGTCGACCGAGAGATTGATGTCGTTGAGAACGTGCAGGTCGCCGTAGTGCTTATCGACGTGCCTGAGCTCGATCAGCGGCTGATTGCCGGTGGAAGAGGTGCTCTGTGCCATGGTGCTCGGCTCCTTATGACTCGAAATGGTAAAAGCGTTAGCGGATGATCGTCGCGCCGGTCTTGTGCGAAACGTAGACAGCGGCCTTGTTGATCGCGACGTTGATGAGGATGTAGATGACCGCGATAACCAGGTAGACCGACACGAGGGCGTCGTAGTTGGTAATGAGCACGCGGGCATTTTGCATGAGGTCGGGGTAGCTCACCACATAGGCGACGGTGGTGTCTTTGACTACGACCACGAGCTGCGAAATCAACGACGGAATGATAAACCGAATCGCCTGGGGCAATACGATTTTAAAGGTGATTTTGGCCTTGGAGAGACCGAGCGCCTGGGCTGCCTCGACCTGACCACGCGGCACGGCGTTGACGCCGGCGCGGAAGATCTCGGCAAGTACGCCGGCTGCAGCGAGCGCGACGGGAAGCGTGAGCATCCAAAACGACGGCAGTGAAATCTTGTACTGAGGCAGCACCAAAAAGAAGAAGTAGATGAACAGCAGGCTCGGCACGCCACGGAAGAAATCGGTGAGCACGCGGCAGACCAGCTGCAGCGGCTTGATGTCGCTGGTACGGCCGAGCATGAGGGCTAAGCCCAGTACCAGCGCGATGGCGCCGGCGGTGAGCGCGACCTTAACCGTGCCCTCAAAACCGGCAAGCAGGAACTTCCAGGTGGTGAGGTGCGTAAAGAAGTACCAGTAATGGACCGAAAGCTGGCCGGTCACATAAAAGCGCTGCAGTACCAGAGCGATGAGCGCGGCCACGGCAACAAGTGAGATGGCGGTGCCGACGCGAATCTTGGCGCGCATCTTGGGGCCGGGAGCCTCGTAGAGCGCATCGCGCATGGTGAGCGCGGAGGTGGAGTGCTTGCTCATCGGAGGATCCTCACCTTCTTATCGATATAGTTGCCAATGTGGCTCACCACAAAGGCCGTGCCCAGGTAGCCGAGCGCCGAGATAAAGAACGCGGCGACGCCGCCGAGCGAGCGCGTGTTGATGTAGCTCACCACGCCGGTGAGCTCCTGCGGTTTAAGCGGCACCTGACTGCCGAGCGCGGTGGTGAGCATGACGGCGATAAAGAGGTTGGTCATGGGCAGCACGCTCGAGCGCAGCGCCTGCGGAATCACGATCTTGGCGAGGATACGGCTGAAGCTCATGCCCAGCGAGCGGGCGGCTTCCACCTGGCCGACACCGACGGTGTTGATGCCGCTCATAAAGTTCTCGGAGCCAAAGGCAGAACCCAAGAGCACTGTGGCGACGATGACGCAGGTGCGGTAGGGCAGGACGACCTTGAGCGGCGGCAGCGCGTAGACGACGATAATGAGCAGCGCGATGCCGGGGATGTTACGGAAGACCTGGACATACAGGTCGCCAAAGACGCGCAGCGGCTTGAGCGGCGACACGCGCATCACGGTGACGGCGACGGCCAGCACCATGGCGATGGCAAACGACTCAAGCGTCATGCCCCAGGTTGCTAGCAGCGCGTCGATATAGTTCTGGCCATAGAGCGACCAGAGCTCGGAGAGACTCATGCGGACCTCCCGCCGGTAAGGAAAGGGGCTCCCGTGTGTACGGAAGCCCCGACAACTCAGTGAGGAAACAGTTTAGCGCAATAAAGCGCATCGTGCGTTTCCGTATGGTTTCGTAGCGGCCGTTACTAGGCTCGCTGCCTAGGCGCCGATCTCGGGCAGCTCGGGAACATTGGTGTCGCCCGTACGGTCACCGATGCAGATCTGCCACAGCTCGGTCCAGGTGCCGTCGTCCTCGATCTTCTTAAGGAAGTCGTTGACAAAGGCGACGCCGTCGGAATCGAGCGGCAGGCCGATACCGTAGGGCTCTTTGCTGCCGAAGGGCTTGCCGGCAATCTTGTACTTGCCGGGCTCGCGGACCAGGGCGCTCTGCTGCATGTTGTTGTCGATGACGTAGGCATCGACGCGGCCCTGCTGGAGTGCCTGACGTGCCTCCTCGTCGGTTTTGAACTCCTGCTGGCTGGCCTTGGGGGCGAACTCCTCCAGGATGGCTGGGCCGTTGGAGCCGGACTGGACGGCGACGTTCTTGTCGGCCAGGTCGTCGACGCTCTTGATGTCGTCGTTGTCGGCGAGCACCAGGATAGCCTGCTGGGTGTAGTAGTAGGGACCGGCAAAGGAGACGAGCTTCTTGCGCTCGTCAGTGATGGTGTAGGTGGCAAAGACAGCGTCGACCTGGCCGTTCTGCAGGACGGACTCACGCGTGTCAGAGGTCACCTGGGTGATCTCGACCTTGTTCTCGCCCAGAATGTAGTTGGACAGGAGCTGTGCGATACCGGCGTCGAAGCCGCGGGTCTGACCGTCCTTCTCGTTGAGGAGGGAGAAGAGCGTGGAGGTCTGGACGCCACCGATCGTAAAGACGCCGGCATCCTTGACGGCCGTAGCCCAGGTGCTGGCGGCGATGGCATCGTCATCGGCCTTGGGACCGTTGTTAACGAGCTTGTCGAATGCCTTGGCGTCGAGCGTGGTGGAAGCCTCGGTACCCTCGGAGCTCTTGGAGGAACCGGCGGCGGAACCCTTGTCGGCCTCGGCGCTGGTGTCGGAGCAGCCGGCAAGACCAAGGCCGGCGACGGTTGCGAAGGTGGCGGCGACGAAGCCGCGGCGGTCGAGAACGACCTGCTGGGAGAGGTTCTTGCTCATAGGAGAACACCTTTCTCAATAAAATCCCTAGCGGTTGAGTAGAGTTATACCCCATCCCGCTCAAATGGGTCAACACGAAATAACTCAGAAACATACTTACCTTATGGGTTATTGTACCTACCAAAAAGGGACAGGTCTATTTTGGTAGGTTTTATCTGGGAAAACGTCGGTTATTGCTGCTGAGACGGCGTTTCGCGGACGGCGTGGTCGCTCGCGGCGGTCGCTATAATGGCGGCAACGCGACACATATAATAAGTAAGGAGATCGCGTATGAACGGTTATTCGTTTTTCGCGCCGCGAAAATAAAAACCTCCGCAGGGGTGCTTCCCTTGCGGAGGTTTTCTTACTCGTTGAGTAGCCTTACGGCTTCAGCGGCCATGTTCTCGACCGTCATGCCGTTCTGCGCGAGCAGTTCGTTGGGGTCGTAGCGGTCGGGGAAGCCCTTGGCGATGCCAAAGGTGCGCGTGCGCACGGGCGTGCAGGCCAAGTAGCACGCGACGCGCTCGCCCCAGCCGCCGTCCAAGATACCGTCCTCGAGGGTGACGACAACGCGATGCTCGGCGGCAAGGCTGTCGAGGAACTCGCGGTCGAGCTTGGTTGCAAAGCGCGGGTTGACGAGCGTGGCCTCGATGCCGTACTCGGCAGTCAGACGGTTTGCCACGCGCTCGCCCAGCTCAAAGAAATCGCCAAGCGCGAGCACGGCCACGTCGCGTCCCTGGCGTACCACGTTGTAGCGAACGACGCTATAGTCGGTGTCTTCGGCGGGTGCAAGATCGGGGCGGCTTACCAAGCCAATGCCCGGCACGCGAATCGCCACGGGATGCTCGCGGTGGTCGAGCGACCAGCTCAGCATGGACAGGTATTCCTCCATGCAGGCCGGCGCTAGGTAGCGCATATTGGGGAGAGCGCCCAGCATGGAAATATCAAAGAACGAGAGGTGCGTCTCGGACGTGGTGCCAAAGATCGACGCGCCAAATACCAAGATGGTTGCGGGGGCGTCGTTGAGGCACAGGTCGTGCCACAGTTCGTCGTAGGCGCGCTGCAAAAACGTGCCGTACACACCAAAGACTGGCTTGGCGCCCGAGCGCGCAAGCGCGGTGGCAAAGGTCACGGCGTGTTCCTCGGCAATGCCCACGTCGACAAACTGCTTGCCTGCCGCGGCGCGAAGCTCGGGTGTAAAGCCCATGATGTAGGGCGTGGCGGCCGTGATGCCCACGACCTGCGGATCGTGCTCGATGGCGGCGCTGAGCGCCTCGCCCGTAATGTCGGCATAGGTGCGCGGCGCAGGCTCGCTCGGATGGCCCGGGCAGAGCTTGCGTCCAGTTGCCATGTCAAACGGACCCACATGATGCCAGCGCTCGGGGTCGCTCTGGGCTGGCTCAAAGCCCTTGCCCTTTGCGGTGGAGACGTGCAGCACGATGGGATGATCGATATCGCGCAGCTCCTGCAGCGTGTCGACCAGGGCCAACACATCGTTGCCGGTGTCCAGATAGCGGTAGTCGAGCCCCATCGCGCGGAAAACGTTGCGCTCACAGGTGCCGTTGCTGGCGCGCAGCTCGGCCAGATTGCGATACAGGCCACCGTGGTTTTCGGCGATGGACTGGTCGTTATCGTTGACGATGATGATCAAGTTGCTGTCGAGTTCGGCGGCATTGTCGAGGCCCTCAAACGCCAAGCCGCCCGAAAGCGAGCCGTCGCCAATGATGGTAATGACGTTGTAGCTGTCACCCGCCAGATCGCGGGCGTGTGCCAAGCCGCAGCCCAGGCTCACCGATGTGGAGGTGTGGCCCATGGCGAACAGGTCGTGTTCGGACTCGTCGGGATTGGCAAAGCCAGAGGCCTCGCCGTAGCGTGCCGGGTCGATATAAGTGTACGCGCGCCCAGTCAGCGCCTTGTGGGCATAGGTCTGGTGCGACACGTCAAAGACAATTTTGTCGGTGGGGGAGTTAAACACGCGATGGAGCGCAACCGTAAGCTCAACGACGCCCAGGTTGGGGGCAACGTGCCCGCCGACGGCGGCGGAGCTTTCGAGGATGGCGTGGCGGATCTCGCCGCAGAGCAGCGGAAGCTCGGCGCAATCGAGAGCCTTGACGTCCTCGGGCGTTGTCGTTTGCGTAAGCAGCATCGTTGTGGGTTACTCCATGCGAATCGTGCGCCGGCACTCCCTCGGCCGGCACAATTGCACAAGACAGTCTCGCACATTTTGGCGTTTGATATGTGACGGCGGCGCGGTAATTCGCCAACTGGTGGGGCAAAACGTTTTGTCCGATGCCATACTGGTAAATTCGATGATGATTTTATTCATTGCGTGCAGGCTGCGGCTTGCCGCCGAGCGCCGCCGGAAGGAGGCCGCATGTCCGATACCGTTCGTGCCGAGAAAATCGCGCGCGAGGTCGACGATGCCGCCCGTCAGCTTGCCCAGGCGGGCCGCTTGGACCTGATGCATGAGTTTATCCAACATGGCGATGTGACGGTCTATACACATGTGACCTCGGTAGCGCGGGCAAGTCTGTCCTTTGCCGAGCGCCTGGGCCGCGTCGGTATCTCCGTCGACCGCTTATCGCTGCTGCGCGGGGCCCTGCTGCACGATTACTTTCTCTATGACTGGCACGACCCCGACCCAAGCCATCGACTGCATGGCTTTCGTCACCCGTTTTTTGCCCTGGCGCGTGCGGAGGAAGATTTTGAGCTGACGTCGCGCGAGCGGAATATCATCGCGCGCCATATGTTTCCGCTGGTGCCGGTGCCGCCGACGTGTCGTGAGGCATGGATTGTGTGCCTGGCGGATAAATGGTGCGCACTGCGCGAGACGATTGCCGGCCGTCTGCCGCGCAAAGGCGGCGCGAACGATTTGAACGAGGGCCCGAGTGACGGCTCGAGCAAAGAATCGAACGAAAAGAGGAGTGAGTAGACGGTGGGAACCGCGATCGACATGGCATTTGACGGCGCGACGCTTGCCGCCTGTCCGCTCTCGGCGCTGGTACTCTCGTTTGCCTTCTACGGTTTTTGCGGCTGGGTATGGGAGTCGACAGTCTGCGCCATGCTCAACCACGGACGCTTTGCCAACAGCGGCTTTTTGCTAGGGCCGTGTTGTCCCATCTACGGTGCGGGCGGCATCGCGTGCTGGCTGCTGCTGCGTGGAATCCCAGACGCCTCGAGCCAGTTTGTCGCTGCCGCGCTCGTATGCAGCCTGATCGAATATAGCGTGGGCGTGCTGTTGGAAAAAACGACGGGTGCCCGGTTTTGGGATTACTCGCATCTGCCGTTTAACCTGCACGGACGCATCTGCCTGTACTGGGCCTGCGCGTTTGGCTTGGGTGCGTTGTGTATTTGCCGTTTAGTGGAGCCGGCATTGCTGGGGCTGCTTGGCCATCTGCCGGTGCTGATTGTGCGGCTGTCCGCCTTTATCGTCGCGGTCGCGATGATGGTCGATGCGGTGTGCTCGTTGGCGAGCTGGCGGCGTCTGTCCGATCAGCTTGAGCGCGTGCGTGCCGACCTTGCCGACCGCATCAATGAGTCGCTTGCCGACGCCTCCGACTCCATGCTCGAACGTATTCCCGATTCGGCGATTGACTCGGTGGCGCAGACGCATATCCGCGGTCGCGCCGTTAACGCTTGGCTGGCCGAGCTGGGCGACGCGGCGCTCGATGCCCTGCGCGAGAAGACTTCGATGCCGACGTTTATTTCGGATGGTGCTCGCGGCCTGGCGCTCGCTGCCCGTCGCGTGGCCGAT
>CAJMOP010000090.1 GCA_905215115.1 uncultured bacterium
TGGCAGTCGTGGCCGCAGGCGTGCATGCAGCCCTCGTTGACGCTGGCGAACTCTTCGCCGGTCTGCTCGGTGACGGGCAGGGCGTCGATGTCGGCGCGCAGCAGGATGCGGCGGCGTGGCGTGCCGTCCTCGCGATAGGCGTCGGGCGCGGTGCCGCGAAGGGTTGCCACAAGGCCCGTCTTAAGGGGACGCTCGTAGGGGATATTCATGGCGTCGAGCTGGTTGGCGATGTCAGAAGTCGTGCGCTCCTCGGCAAGGCTCAGCTCCGGGTGCTTATGGAAGTGGCGGCGCTGCTTGATGATATAGGGTTCAAACTCGGTAGCGATATCTTTGATGGCTGCGGTGACGTCGTCAGCCGCACGAGCCTCGGTCGCCGCCATAATCTGCTGTGCCTTGGTCTTCGTCATGGTCGATTTGCTCCTTGCTGGGTTGATCGCAAAATCGTACAGGCTCTCTCCAGTATGCCACCTGCCGCTAGGGCTGGTAAAGTTGCCGTTTGCCGCTTGGGGTTTTGTTGCAAGGGCGGGGGAGTACACTCGGGGGTGTTGAATTTCCTGCCAGAGATGGGGATGCCCATGCAACATATCGATCGGATTATCCGCTCCAAGAACGTCTTTACCGCGCAAGACGGCATCGATACTGCCCGCGAGCTGGCGATTGCCATCGCAGGCGACCGTATCGTCGCAGTCGGCAAGCCCGATGACGTGATCGCCGCCGCTCCCGCCGCCACGCCGGTTATCGACTACGGCGAGCAGTTTGTCTGCCCCGGTTTCCATGACGCTCATCTGCACTTCTTCCATACCTCGGTCGGTTCCTCGCCGTACATGCTCATGGATATGGGCACGTCCGAGGCGGCGCTGGTGCAGCACGCGCTCGAGTTTTCCCAGGACCTGCCCGATGACGCTTGGGTTGTGACGCAGGGCTGGCGCGACTACCGTTGGGACCCGCCCGCGCATCCTACCAAGGCGTCGCTCGATGCGGCATTCCCCGATCGCCCCTGCGTTATGTATTCGGGCGACGGGCACACGCTGTGGCTCAACAGCCGCGCACTCGAAGCCCTCGGCGTGACACGCGACAGCGAGCCTCCGGCGGGTGGTAGCTACGACAAAGATGCAAATGGCGAGCTTACGGGTATCGCCCACGAGGCGGCTGCTATGCAGCTGCTGCCGCGCTGCCTGGAGTGGCTGGGCGAGGACCGCATCGCGAGCGCTTACGCCGACCAGATGAAGCGTATGGCCGAGCAAGGCATCACCTCAATCTGCGATATGTCGCTCATGCCCATGCCGGGCTGCGACTTTATTCGCGACGATGTTTACGACAAGCTGCAGGCCTCCGGCAAGCTGGGCATCCGCGCCCATCTGTTTCCCACGCTGCTGGATGACCAGTCGCGCTTGGAAGAACTCCAGACCCGCTACGCGAACAACGCGCTGCTCTCGGCGCCAGGCTTTAAACAGTTCTTCGACGGCGTGTCGAGCGAGCATACCGCATACCTCACTGAGCCCTATACCAACCCGCGCTTCCCGGGCGACCAGGGCCGCCTGACGGTCCCTGTCGAGCGTATGCGCAAGTTGGTTTTGGCGGCAGCCGAGCGTGACCATACCGTGCGCATCCACGTTATCGGCGACGGTGCCATCCATGCCGCACTCGATATCTTTGAGGAGGCGGCAGAGCTCTACGGCTTGCCCCAGCACGGCCATAACACACTCGAGCATCTGGAGAACCTCCTGCCCGAGGACATCGACCGCCTGCGCAAGCTCAACGTGGTCGCCTCGAGCCAGCCCTGCCACATCACGCTCGATCCGGGTGGCCCAGAGCGCGACCTTGGCCTGGAGCGAAGCCGAATCATGTGGCCGTTCGCAACCTATAAGCAGCGCGGCATCCGCCAAGCCTTCGGTACTGACAGCCCTATCACGTCCGTTACCAGCATGAACGTGCTCTACACGGCTATTACGCGCCAAGACCCCAAAAGCCACTGGCCCGAGGGCGGCTGGCTGCCGAGCGAGCGCATCGATGCGGCAACGGCCCTGCGCAACTACACCCTGGGCAGCGCCTACGCGGCAGGCGACGAGCAAAACCTCGGCAGCCTGGAACCCGGCAAATACGCCGACCTGGTAGTCCTGGACCAAAACCCGCTCACCATCGACCCCCAAGAGCTCCAGGCTACCAAGGTTCAGGCAACCTATCTGGCAGGCAACTTAATCTACGAGCGCTAATATTCATGCCGTACCGTTAAACGCGGCTCGGGCAGCCTATTTTGGGATGGCGCTCGAGCCGCGTTTGTTTGCCTATGGGGTCCGTTAGGAGCGCTCCCGCTCTGCTTGATTTGGGCGCGGGGCGGAGGCGCCGCTGCCCCGCGCTCAATTTGGACGTCAGTAATGCTGTCTCTTGGTGTTTTGAATACTTCCCATTGCAGATTGCATAAAAAGTTGAGATGTTCTTTCCGGTCCTGATGTACCCCCGCCTGGGCCGTGCAAAAAATGGAGTATTCAGCACCGTGAGCTCTGCCGGTGCCGCTGCAGTCGGGTGGCATTGCGGAGATCGACGTCATTTTGGGGTCCGGTGCGGCGCGAGGCACGCCTTTTTGTCCTGATGGGGTTTGCCCGCCGACCCAAATCGCCGGTCAAAGGCGTTCTTGGGACCAATATGGTGTGTCCGGCGCGTATGCAGACGTCCTGGCCTGCTGAAAACTCCCAAAAATGCACGCTGCTTCCCAGGGGACCCGTGCGAGCGGCGAAAACCATGCCCAAGTCGCTGTCCGCATCGCCATTTTGCTGCACTGACTTTTCTGAATACCGGGCCCGAGATTGGTCAACCCTAGGCTCCCGGAGCTGCGTTGGGGTCGGTTTCGTTGGCGGCCGCCTGCTTATGGGTGGCAAAGACCGAGCCTTCGTGGTCGAAGAGCTTACGATATTGCATGCGGTCCAGGCGATCGCGCGCATTAGCGGTCTTGGCGGGAACGTTCTTGGCCTCGGCTGTATACCGAACGCCGTGCGCATCCTGCGCCCCCACCACGTTTATCGCCGGCATGTGCGCTCGGTTTTGCAAGCGTGCGCGTTGGTAGGCGGTGAGCGGGGCACCGATGGCATTGAGTGCGAGTGCGCCGACGTTATTGATGCTTGTGTTGAGTTCCCCACTCGTTTGTGCGTTGCCGGCGACATCGTAGTTCGCCCAGACCACATAGCGTGTCTGCCAGATGCGCTCGGTATGGGTGGCATCGTCCTCATCGGTAAAGTAGAGGTCGTTGTAGCGGTCGGTGAAGAACGGCTGGTGGTCGCCGTACATCACCACGACGACGGGGCGGTCGAGATCACGCAGCTTTTCCAGGAAGGCGGCGAAGGCGGCATCGGACGCTTCCATGAGCGAGCAGTATTCATTGGTCCAGGTGATAACTTTGTCGGACACACCTTCGACGGCAAGGTGCAGTTGCTGGTCGGTGGGCACCAAGCCCGTGTCATAGGCGGAGTGGTTTTGCATCGTCACGTCGTGGATGAAGATCGGCTGGTCGCTCTGCTTTAGTACCTCGAGGCACTTGTCGTAGGTGGCGGCGTCGGTGACCTTGCGGCAGAGCTCGGGTGCGCCGGCGAAGTCCTCGATCGAGAGGAACTCGTCGAATCCCATGTCCGCGAAGACGTTCTCGCGATTCCAGTTGGTGGCGTGGTTGGGGTGCATGGCCACGGTGCGATAGCCGAGTCTCTTGAACTGACGGGCGAGGTTCTCGCTCGGGGCCAGGTTGTAGCTCATGAACGGGTAGACGCCAGCGCCCAGGAATGCCATGGAGTGTCCGGTTAAGAACTCGAACTCGCTGTTACAGGTGCCGGCACCGAAGGCGCTCATGTAGCTCACTCCCTGCAGAAGCGCGTTATCGATGGCTTTGAAGCGCTCGGGCCCCTTATAGCCACAGCCCAGTTCGTTAAAGATTGAAAGGTCGGCGAAGGACTCGTTCATGATGCAGATGACTGAGGGCTTGAGCTGGTCAAACTGTTCGACGGCAGCGGCACGGGAGGGGTCGGCGATGCCGTTCGTGCCCGCGTTCCAGCGCGCGGCAAGGCGCTTGATGATCGCCGAGGCCTCACCGCTCTTGTAGTGCTTGGGTTTAGGCGGCACCATTTTTTGCGCGCTCGAAATAAAGGTGGGGAGAAACCCCTGACTGTAATAGCTTTCGAGGGGCTTCCAGGTATGAAGCTTGATGCCCAAGGTGTCGTAATAGCTGATGAAGGCCTGCGCCCCCAGTGCGGCTCCGGCAACAAGTGCGGTACGACGGTCGACGGAGAGGGGGAGTTTGGATTTGGTTGCGACTGGATGCTCCCTCGGCGCTGTCGATGTCCCCTCGGTTGCCGGAGACGCCTTTGAGTCCTTCGATTTCAAGGACGCAGACATCGCATGGTCGATGGACTCGGGGGACGTTTCCGATGAGCGGCGCGGCGGTCGCCCACATGCATCACGCGGAATGAGGACGATAAGCGCGATTCCCAAGGCCGCGGCAGCAAGCCCCATGAAGCAGAAAGTGCTGAGCTCATAGGTGTAGCTGCCGGCGACCGTCGCAGCGGTCGAGAGGGCGAACAGGTCTCCGGGTTGGATGGGCATCGATTTGAACGTGATTACGAAGTACTCGGCGATACCGATGCTGGCGAGCGCAACGATGCCAACGATTGCGGAGGTCTTACGGCGGTGCGGCAGATAGAACAACAGGCACAAGAAGCAGAAGATGAGCAAAAGCTCCAAAAGTGCCGGTCCGGCCTGCATCTTCCATAGTTCATGGTTGGAGGGCAGCTCGAGGGCGAGCATCGAGCATATCGATGCGCCGCCGATCGTTGCCAGCGTACGGGGGTAGGGATGGTCGGTCATCCAGCTTTTCAGATCCTTCATGCTCATCTTCATCGTCTCTGTTCCTTACTCCTAGTTCAGCGTCTTCACGAGCTTCTCCAGGTTGTCGTTCATGATGGGTGGGTAATCCTCGCCGGCTTTAAGCTGTTTGTCAGTGAGCCCCTCGACGGGGTCGAGCTGGACGCATTGTCGTCAGAAGCGGCGAGAGCAAAGACCGCACTTAAAAGGGGCATATATGCCGCCGCCATGGGGCCACGGTGACGAATAGGACGCCGCTTGGGATGGCGACGGTAGATTCGGTTGTCCATAGATTGCTCCTGAATTGAAAACGGCTGCGTCGGGGTGCCGACGGCCGAAGGCGATGCCGCCGTGGCACGCGGTAGCTATTTGATTCAATTGGGAGCCGTTAATCGTCCAGACGGACCCTGAGGGATAATAGGGTGACCGGGGCATATGAAGATCGCTCGGTGCCGATGACGGCTAGGGCGGAGATCAGCAAGAGGGTGATGAACGATGTCGCGCCCACGGGGACGGTGTCACCGCCACGGGCGATCGACAGATTGCCGGCGAGCTCGGCGCAGATGGTGCAGCCCGCGCCGGTGCAGTCATGATGCAACTCATGGGCGGTTGCGATGGGGGAGAGGATGGTTACCGCGAGAAGGGAGAAGACGAGAGCCAGGGCGAGCAGGCGAGTGCGAACGGGCGGCATGGAGTCGCGTGCATCGCGATTCGGTGCTATATCTCGCCATGTCGAGGTGCTCAGCTCATCGGTCATCTGCCCTCCCTTCCTCTCATCTGGGCATATTTCATCTGGAGGATTGTAGTCTTGAGAAGCTGATTCACAAAGTTGCCGCGCTAAAACTTCATGCTTTCCGGTCCGCCTTGGGGCTGCGCATAAGTTATCCTCCGACATTCAGAAAATCTAAGTGCCAAAAAATAAGATTTTTTGACTCCGTGTTGTATAACCCGCCATTCGTGGGTACCATTCAACGCGTACGCAAACAAAAAGGGTTAATTCGCGTGGCATAACCGCGCGGCCCAAAAAGGAGGAGACAAGCATGTCGTCTTTGAAGCCGCTTGCAGATCGTGTTCTGGTCAAGCCCGACGAGGCCGAGCAGAAGACCGCTTCTGGTCTGTATATCGCCAGCAACGCCCAGGAGAAGCCGCAGCGCGGCACCATCGTTGCCGTTGGTGCCGGCAAGGTCAACGACAAGGGTGAGCGCATCCCCATGGACGTCAAGGTCGGTGACGTTGTCATCTACGGTAAGTTCGGTGGCAACGAGGTCAAGGTCGACGGCGAGAAGTATCTGCTGATGCGCGCCGACGACATCTACGCTGTCGTCGAGGCCTAGTCTCGTCAGAATCTCTGATTCGTCTTTGAACGCGCCCGCCGCATAGGACTCGGAAGCGGCGACGCGAGTCACGTTTCTTTTGGAGGATTACCTACCATGGCAAAGAACATTACGTTCAACACCGATGCCCGCGCTAAGCTCGCCAAGGGTGTCAACACTCTGGCCGACGCCGTTACCGTCACCATGGGCCCCAAGGGCCGTTACGTCGCTCTGCAGCGCACGTTTGGTGCCCCGACCATCACCAACGACGGCGTTTCCGTCGCCAAGGAGATTGAGCTCGAGGACAACATCGAGAACATGGGTGCCCAGCTGGTGAAGGAGGTCGCCACCAAGACCAACGACACCGTGGGTGACGGCACCACCACCGCAACCCTGCTCGCTCAAGCCATCGTCAACGACGGTCTGCGCAACGTCGCCGCTGGCGCCAACCCGCTGGCCATCCGTCGCGGCATCGACAAGGCCGTCAACGCCGCCGTCGCCGAGATGAAGAAGCAGGCCAAGCCGGTCGAGACCAAGGAGCAGATTGCTTCCGTCGGTACCATCTCCGCCGGTGACCCCGAGGTCGGCGAGAAGATCGCCGAGGCCATGGAGGTCGTGGGCAAGGACGGCGTCATCACCGTCGAGGATTCCCAGACGTTCGACATCACCATCGACACCGTCGAGGGCATGCAGTTCGACAAGGGCTATGTCTCCGCTTACTTCGTCACGGATAACGACCGCATGGAGGCCGTGATGAAGGATCCGTACATCCTCATCACCGACCAGAAGATCTCCAGCGTTCAGGACATCATGCCTGTTCTCGAGGCTGTCCAGCGCGCTGGCCGTGGCCTGCTCATCATCGCTGAGGACATCGACGGCGAGGCTCTGCCTACCCTGGTTCTCAACAAGATTCGTGGCGCCCTCAACGTCTGCGCCGTCAAGGCTCCGGGCTACGGCGATCGCCGCAAGCGCATCCTCGAGGACATCGCCGTCCTCACCGGCGGCCAGGCTGCCCTGGACGAGCTGGGCGTGAAGGTCGCTGACATCACCGCCGATATGCTCGGTACCGCTAAGTCCGTCACCATCTCCAAGGACAACACCGTCGTCGTCGGCGGCGCTGGCTCCAAGGAGGCCATCGACGCTCGTATCGCTCAGATCAAGGGTGAGATGGAGAACACCACCTCTGACTTCGACCGTGAGAAGCTCCAGGAGCGCCTGGCCAAGCTCTCCGGTGGCGTTGCCGTCATCAAGGTCGGCGCTGCTACCGAGTCCGAGCTCAAGGAGATCAAGCATCGCGTCGAGGACGCCCTGCAGGCAACCCGCGCTGCTGTCGAGGAGGGCATTGTCGCCGGCGGCGGCGTCGCCTTCATGGATGCTGCTCCTGCACTCGACGCTGTCGAGATCGACGACCCCGAGGAGAAGATCGGCGTCGACATCGTCAAGAAGGCTCTGACCGCTCCGGTCGCTACCATTGCCAAGAACGCTGGCTTTGAGGGCGCTGTCGTGGTCGACAAGGTTGCCGAGCTGCCCGCCGGCCAGGGTCTCAACTCTGCCAATGGTGAGTGGGGCGACATGATTGAGATGGGCGTCCTCGACCCCGTCAAGGTCAGCCGCGTCACCCTGCAGAACGCTGCTTCTGTCGCCAGCCTGATTCTTATCACCGAGGCTACCGTCTCCGATGTGCCCAAGAACACTCAGCTTGAGGACGCTATCGCTGCTGCTACCGCTGGTCAGCAGGGCGGCGGTATGTACTAAGGCCGACAAGGTCTAGAACTCCCACCGGGAATCCGGGGGCGTGACGGGGGCTTCTCTCCGGAACGTCCTCGGACATGCAAAGAGGCTCCGCATCGCGCTTCGCGCTGCGGAGCCTCTTTGCGTCCTGCGGAATGTTTTCAGAGCTTTGCCCTGCAGGGTCC
>CAJMOP010000091.1 GCA_905215115.1 uncultured bacterium
CGGCCAGACGGTCGCACAGCGCGTCCTTGGCGCGCAGGGCCGAGAAGCGCGTGTTGCGCAACTGCTCGGTCACGCCGCGGGCGGTAATGGCGATGGTGGCGCCGGGGCGGACGATGCTCTCCCAGGCGATGTCGTAAACGCTATCGTACAGTTCATCGGCATCCTGCGCCTCAAAGCGCCCGAGCACCGCGAACACGCGGCTCGCCAGGCGCGACCACAGACAGGCGCGGTAGCCTTCTTCGAGCTCGCCCTCAAACGTAGCGCGGCCTTTCAGGCGGCGGACATGCGAAAGCCCGAGGCGTTTAAGCTCATCGGCGAGTGCGGACTCAAAGCCCTCGGGGCAGCTTGCGTAAAATTCCATGGGTGACCTCTCTGGTTGCGTCGCTCCATTATATGATGGATGCTTCGTTTGCCCTTATCCTCGAAAGGAACCCATATGATTGATGCGTGCCCCGATCCCGCCGTACTCTTTTTTGACGTTGACGGCACGCTGACGTCGTTCGATCCCGACGATATGACCGATAAGGACTTCAATGCAATCCATCCGTCGAAGGCCGTTGTCGATGCATTTGGTCGCCTGCGCAATGCGGGTCACCGGGCATTTATCTGCACGGGTCGCCCTTTGTGGCTGGTTGCCGATGGCCTGCGTGCGCTGAACCCGGTGGGTATCGTTGCCATGGCGGGAGCGACACTCGAGGTCGAGGGCCGCGTGGTGCATGAGGACTGCTTTGACGAAGACATTGTTGAGGAGCTCGCGCGCCGCATTATTGTGGCGGGCGGTGAGGCGTTGTTCGAGACGAACGGTGCCACCTATTCACTTGAGCCAGTTGGTGTCGAACAGTCATTTCTGCTAGGCGCCGGCGTGGTGCATGGCGTTGATCAGATGCGCGTCGATGGCCGCTTGCGCGTAGGCAAGGTGTGCATTAACGCGAGCGACCTGGCTCGCGTAGCCAACGATGACGGCTTTATCGATCGCGAGTTTGAGCTGTGCAACACCGGTGGCCAGAATCGCGAGCTGAGCCCCAAGGGCATCGACAAGGGCGTGGGCGTGGCGCGAGCGCTGGAATACCTGGGTCGCACCGGCAACGCGCGCACCTTTGGCTTTGGCGATTCCGGCAACGATCTGGGTATGCTCGCCGCTGTCGAGACGGCTGTCGCCATGGGCAACGCCATGCCCGAAGTCAAGGCGCTCGCCGACTACGTGACCGACGATGTCGCACACGACGGTACCGTCACAGCGATGCAGCATTTTGGGTTGATTTAATAAATGGCCGGGTCGCCCGCAGTGGGGGCGACCCGGCCATTTGAGCTATTTTGCAATATAGAGCTTGGGATGACTGCGACTGCTCTCGATCGCCGCCGTCATGATGCCCTCGTCGTCTCCATCAACGATGATGCCGTCGAGGTCATCGATCTGCGCGGACTGATAAAAACTGGTTTTGTTGAACTTTCCCTGGTCAACCATCATGTAGCCCTGGTTTGAGTTGGTAAGGTACATATGCTTGATCATGGCCGAGAAGTCGTGCTCGACGGTAAAACCGTGGTCGGGGTGGAATCCGTCGGCACTGACAAACGCCTTGTCGGCATGTAGTTTGCTCATGCAGTCGAGCGTTAGTGCGCCCGCGAGATAGAGGTGGCCCTTGCGCACGGAGCCGCCCAGCAGCACTACCGAAGCATTGGGGAGATTGAAGCTGGCGTAGTTCGCGATTGCAAGATCGCCGGTGATAATGGTGATCTCACGCTTGTCCATGAGGGCCTTAGCGAAGTAAAAGCCTGTGGTGCCGATATCAATTACCAGAACATCGCCATCATCAACAAGAGTTGCTGCGGTTGCGGCGATGGCCTCCTTGGCCTCGACTTGGACATTGATGCGCTCCTCGGGATACGAGATTGCGTTGGAGCGAGAAAGCGATACCGCTCCGCCGCGTACGCGACGCAGCTTGCCTTCGGATTCCAACGAGATGAGGTCGTGTCGTGCGGTGACTTCCGAAACCGAAAAACGGCGAACGATGTCGGATACCGAGATATTTGGCTTTTCGGCCAGCCAATTCATGATAAATCGCTGACGCTCGGCCGGTGAAAGGTCTGAAGTAGATGCCATATGCCGCTCCTTTTGAACAAAAGGTAAAAAGATGCGCCTTTCGTAATCGAAATATAACGTATCGATATGAAAAGAACAAGGCAAATTCGAATGAATCAAAAGAACGGAATGGCATGTCATAAATGCATGCGTAGCAGATAGTTCGCACGTAAACGGGCTATAAAGAGTCTCATTCTGAAGGTGCCGCCCAAAAGAAGTACGTTCACGCCCGATATTCGACCGTTCACGGAAAGCTGACAATTGAGATTTCGATAGCTTTTGAAATGGTTTATAAAAGAAAACCGAAAAGCTTTTGAAACAAAGAAGAAGGCTTTCGATAGCAATAGTGTTAGATGAGAAAGGACCGAACATGGCGATCAAGGTGTTTGCCGACGGCGCTAACCTCGAGGGCATGCTTGACATGCATGACAATGGCAACGTTCAGGGCTTCACGACCAATCCTTCCCTTATGAAGGCCGGCGGCGTGACCGACTACCGCGCTTTTGCCAAGACGGTTCTTGAGCACATTACTGATGTGTCGGTCTCTTTTGAGGTATTCGCCGACGACGAGGCGGGTATGGAAGCCGAGGCTCGCGAGATCGCAACCTGGGCAGACAACGTCTACGTTAAGATCCCGGCGCTCAACACCAAGGGCGAGTCCACTGCCGCGCTGGTCAAGCGCCTTTCTGCCGACGGCATCAAGGTGAATGTCACCACTATCTTTACGCCCGAGCAGGTCGACGAGTTTGTCGATGCCGTTTCTGCTGAGACCCCCTCTATTCTGTCCATCTTTGCCGGTCGCATTGCCGATACCGGCGTCGATCCGCTGCCCCTCATGGCGGAGTCCGTAAAGAAGGCTGCCGTTAAGCCTGCTGCCGAGGTTCTCTGGGCGTCTACGCGCGAGGTCCTCAATATCTTCCAGGCGGAGTCCGTTGGATGCCAGATCATTACGGTCCCCAATGCCCTTCTTGCCAAACGCAAGAATTTCGGGAAAGATTTGCTTGAGTACTCGCTTGATACGGTCAAGGGCTTTGCCCGCGACATTCAGGCGCTTGGTTTTCACATCCTGCCCGAGGAGTAGGGGACGAGCATGCTGACTGATCTTCTTAAGCCCGAGCTTGTTGCCTGCCACGTCGAGGCCTCCGACTGGGAGGAAGCGATCAGGGCATGCGGTAAGTTGCTCGTAGACGCTGGCAAATGCGACCAGAGCTATGTTGACGCCATGATTTCATCGGTTCACAAATTCGGCCCCTATATGGTCTTGGAAGAGGGCATCGCCATGCCCCACGCTCAGGCAGATGGCAATGTGAGTGAAGCGGGGATCTGTATCGTCACGCTTGACCCAGCCGTTGCGTTTGGACACGAGGATTTCGATCCGGTTCACGTGCTCGTGGGTATTTGCGCACCCGACCCCAAGGCTCATCTTGGCTGCTTGGCGGAGCTTTCGCAGATGTTTGAGGACGAGGACTGCGTTGCCAAGCTCAGCGCATGCGATACGCCCGAGCAGGTTTTGGAGACCATGCGTTCATTCTTTTAGGCCTTAATGGCACGGCGATGCGTCGCCGCTTTTGGATAGACGGAAAACCGTCACGTGTAGGAGAGGAAGGTTGCCATGCATATCATCACCGTATGCGGAAACGGCATCGGGTCCAGCCTGATGCTCGCTGGCAAAGTCGAGGAGCTTTGCGAGGAAGAGGGCATCAAGGCCGACGTTGAGTCTATGGACCTGAACGGTGCTTCTTCCGCAAATCCGGATCTGTTCATCACCGTTAAGGAACTCGCCCCCGAGCTCCACGGCAACGTTGTGATCGTTCGCAGCTATGTGAACAAGAAGAAGATCCGCGAAGACGCCCTCGAGGCAATCAAGGCGGCCGCCGCTAACGCCTAAAGCGGCACAAAAAAGGGCGGTTCCCTGTGGAAGAGGGAAACGCGCCCACGTTAGAGAGAAAGGAAGCGCAGATGCAAGCCATCCTTCCCATACTTGAGTTTATCCAATCGATTCTGACCAAGCCAGCGTGGATTATGGGTCTATTTGCCTTTGTGGGCCTTGTCGCGCTTAAGCGTCCTGCCCACAAGGTGATGACGGGCACCCTGAAGCCCATTCTTGGTTACATCATGCTGTCTGCCGGCGCCGCTGTTGTTCAGGAGAACCTTGCTCCGCTGGGTACCTTCATCGAGACCGGTTTCCACATCACCGGCGTCGTGCCCAACAACGAGGTCGTCGTATCGATGGCTCAGAGCGTCCTCGGCGTTCAGACCATGATGATCCTGATTCTCGGCTATGTCGTGAACATTATCATTGCCCGCTTTACCAAGTTTAAGTACATCTTCCTGACGGGCCATCACAGCATGTTTATGGCCTGCCTGCTGTCTGCCGTTCTGCAGGCATCTGGCTTCCAGGATGTCCAGCTTGTCATCGTGGGCGGCATGTTCCTGGGCCTCGTGAGCGCTATGCTTCCCGCCGTTGGTCAGCGTTTCACCGAGAAGGTTACCGATGGCGATGAAATCGCCATGGGCCACTTCGGTTCACTCGCCTATTACATCTCCGCTGCAGTCGGTACGCTTTTTGCTAAGGACGCCGAGGAGAACAGCACCGAGAAGATCGAGGTTCCCGAGAAGTTCTCCTTCCTGCGCGACACCACCATCTCCACAGCTCTTACCATGGCCTTCTTCTACCTGGTTACCGCTTTCGCCGCTTACATCGCAGATCCTGCGGTCGTTACCAAGACCGCTGGCGGTGACAACGTGATTGTCTATGCCCTGACCTGTGCCCTGTCCTTCGCCGTTGGTGTCACCATCGTCTATAACGGCGTTCGTATGATCCTTGCCGACCTGGTCCCGGCTTTCCAGGGCATCTCCAACAAGCTGATCCCCGGTGCCATCCCGGCCGTCGACTGCGCTGTCTTCTTCCCCTATGCTCCCACCGCCGTTATCCTCGGCTTTGTCGCTTCCTTCATCGGTGGCGTGGTCGGTATGTTCATCGTGGGCGCTACCCTGGGCATCTTCATCATCCCGGGCATGGTTCCCCACTTCTTCTGCGGTGCTACCGCGGGCATCTACGGCAATGCTACCGGCGGTCGCAAGGGCGCAGCTCTTGGCGCTTTCGTCAACGGCCTGCTCATCACCTTTGCCCCGGCCCTGCTCCTGCCCGTTCTTGACGTCTTTGGCTTCAAGAACACTACGTTCGGCGACTTTGATTTCTCCGTCATTGGCATTACGCTTGGCCGCGCTGCCGAGGCCTTCGGTACCACCGGTGTCTACGCGATTCTTGCTGTCCTTCTGATCGTCGCCTTCGTCCCCAACTTCATCCACACCAAGGGTGCTGTGATCAATCACGTTGAGGAAGAGTAATCCAGGCATACGTTAAGCCCTAATCGGGCGGAGCTCCGATAACCGGCTCCTACACGGAAGCGGTGACGTCTCAATCGAGGCGTCACCGCTTTTTGCTTTGGAGCGATTGTGAATATGAGCCGGCGAGGCGCTGCTTCTGTTCCGTGAACGGAATCAAACGCAATGATCGGCAAAAACGTTTTGCCGCTGGGGCGTCGATATAAAAATGGTAAATCTGCAAAACCGTTCGCCGAGAAGATGAAAACCCGCAGCTCACGCCTTGATAAACGTAGGTAAAGTGTTTAGCAGTTTATCGGCCGTATGCTAACGAAAGGAATCAGGCAGATGGCAATCAAGGTGTTCGCTGACGGTGCAAACCTCGAGGGCATGCTCGACATGTACGAGAACGGCAACGTTCAGGGTTTCACGACCAACCCGTCCCTTATGAAGAAGGGCGGCGTGACGGATTACCGCGCGTTTGCCAAGGAGGTCCTGGCCCACATCACCGATGTGTCCGTCTCGTTTGAGGTCTTTGCCGACGACGTCGAGACCATGGAGGTCGAGGCCCGCGAGATCGCTACCTGGGCCGAGAACGTCTACGTCAAGATTCCGTGCGTGACTACCAAGGGCGAGTCCACGGCCGAGTTGGTGCGCAAGCTTTCCGCCGACGGCATTAAGGTCAACGTCACCACCATCTTTACGCCTGCGCAGGTCGACGAGATGGTCGACGCTGTCGACGCCGAGACGCCGTCCATCATCTCGCTCTTTGCCGGCCGTATCGCCGACACGGGTGTCGATCCCATTCCGTTTATGACGGAGTCGGTCAAGAAGGCCGCCGCCAAGCCCAACTGCGAGGTCCTGTGGGCGTCCACGCGCGAGCTTATCAACATTTACCAGGCGGAAGGATGCGGTTGCCAGATCATCACGGTGCCCAACAACATCCTGGCCAAGCGTAAGAACATCGGCCGCGACCCGTACGAGGTCTCGCTCGATACCGTGCGCGGTTTCGCTAAGGATATCGCCTCGCTCGGCTTCCATATCCTGCCGTAACGCGAACGCTGGCTACATCGCGGGTTGTTCGCCCCGGCCTTTCCTTTCCCTATCGCTCACGCGCTTCGCGAGGGTCGCGCTAGGCAAAGGAAAGGCCGGGGCTGCCGACACGAACTTGCCGGTAGGTTGGTGATAGGCTTCCATATCCTGCCGTGGACAAAGGTACCCCCGCCTGCGCCGTGCAAAATTGAGAGTATTCAGCAAGGTAAAGGCTTTTACCAGCTGGGTGAAGCATGGAACAGCCCCCGTTTTGGCTCTGATGACGCTAAAACGGGGGCTGTTTCTTGCTTTTTCGTCTCTGAGGGGCATCCGGAACGGTGGAATTTGCAGAATACTCGCGATTTTGCACGTCGCGAGAGGGGGGACCCTTGCTTGGCGGTTTACTTCCCCTGCACCATGGTGAGGGAGATCTTCTTGCGGTCGCGATCGACCTTTTCAACCCACACCTTGACCGTGTCACCGACGCGCACCACGTCGCTGGGGTGCTTGACGAAGCGGTTGGCCAGCTTGGAGATGTGCACGAGGCCGTCCTGGTGCACGCCCACGTCGACGAAGGCGCCAAAGTCGACGACGTTGCGCACCGTGCCCTTGAGTTCCATGCCGGGCTCCAGGTCGTCGATCGAAAGCGCCGAGCGGCTAAAGACTACCTCGGGCGCGTCGTCGCGCGGGTCGCGACCGGGCTTCTTGAGCTCGTTGACAATGTCGATGAGCGTCAGGGTGCCACAGTCCAGGTCGCTTGCCAGCGCCGAGATGCTGCCCAGGCGGCGCTCGATGTCGGGCACGCCGCCGCGGCTGAGCTCGCTTGCCGCAACGCCGGCGCGCTCCAGGACGGACGTGGCCACCTCGTAGCTTTCGGGGTGGACGCTTGTCGCGTCGAGCGGGTTCTTGCCGCCGCTGATGCGCAAAAAGCCCGCGGCGTTGAGATACGCCTTGGGTCCCAGCTTGGGGACCTTCTTAAGCTGGCGGCGATCGGTAAAGGCGCCGTTTTCCTCGCGGTAGGCCACGATGTTTTTGGCCACGCTCGGCGTGATGCCCGATACGTATCCCAGCAGGCTCGCGCTTGCGGTGTTTACATCGACGCCCACGCGGTTGACGACGTCCTCCACCACGTGGCCCAGGGTGCGCGAAAGCTCTGCCTGGTCAAGGTCATGCTGGTATTGGCCCACGCCGATGGACTGGGGCGGAATCTTGACGAGCTCTGCCAGCGGGTCCTGCAGGCGACGACCCAAGCTCATGGCGCCGCGCACGGTGACATCCAGATCGGGATACTCCTGGCTCGCGAGCTCGGAGGCGGAGTACACCGACGCGCCGGCCTCGTTGACGATGGTGTAGCGAAGGCTGGGTGCCTGCTCGGTAATGAACTCCGAGACGACTTCCTCGGTCTCGCGGCTGGCGGTGCCGTTGCCGATGACGATGGTGTTGACGCCGTCCTTCTTGACGAGGCGGGCGAGCTCGCGCTTGGTGCCGGCGACGTCGTGGCGCGGCTTGGTGGGATAGACCACGCCGTGGTCGAGTAGCTTGCCGGTCTCGTCCATGACGGCGACCTTGCAGCCGGTGCGGTAGCCCGGATCGAG
>CAJMOP010000092.1 GCA_905215115.1 uncultured bacterium
CATCGCTGCGCCTCTCCGTATTGTAGCGGCCGATCCAGGCCCCGAGCTCCTCGATGAAGCGGGCGGGGGCCCAGCCCGACCAGTCCCTGCCGTGCCAGAACTCCCTCTTGAGCAGGCCGAAGAAGCCCTCCATCGCGGCGTTGTCCGGGCTGCAGCCCTTGGCGGACTGGATTGGCTACACTGATGTGGACAGTTCCGGGAGGGGCGCAAGAGACGGGAAGGCCGTGTGCGCGTTCCTGCGTGAGGGCCGCGGGGAGGGGCTGCCTGGGTACGGCGCCTGTCAACTCGGTCTACGTCTTTGATGACCGGGTCGTACTCAATATCAACTTCACGGATGATGCCAAAACGGTCACCCGTGAGGAAGTGTTGGGTTCGAGTGCTATGGACAATGTTCCAGCATGCTGGGATCGAATTCGCTTGCCGGGATCACGCGGTAGCCGTGGCGCAGGAGCAGGTCAACGAAGACACCGTTACCCGTTGTGAGCGTGCCGCTGAAGGATCCGTCGTAGATATGGCCCACGCCGCACGACGGACTGCGATCCTGCAAAATGCACGCAACAATCTCGGACGGGCCGCCCGCCTGCTCGCACATATCGAGCGCACGTTGAGCACCCTGGCGAAACTCGCGATCAACCGACACGCCCTCGCAGGTACGAACCTCTCCGTTCACAATCTCGGACGGCTTGCGCGGTGTAGGCAAGCCACCAAAAACCTCAGGGCATACCAACAGGACCTCGGTCCCCGTACGCTCGCAAGCCTCGACCAGCTCGCGATGGTAGTTGTCGAGCCCGTTATACTTGCAGCTCTCGCCCATCAAACAGGCACTTACCACGATCTTCATATACAACTCTCCCCACGCAAAACGCCCCATTTGAGATGGACACTCAAATGGGGCGATTGACACTGTGCAACTAGTATTACTGCTGCTTTGGCATCAGCGGGTTCTCGCGCGTGAGGAGATTCATAAACTCCTCACCTGTGATCGTCTCCTTCTTGTACAGATAACGAGCCAGCTCGTGGAGCTTAAACTTGTTCTCCTTGAGAATCTGCAGGGCGCGGTCATGCGCATCCTCGATCAGCTTGGCGACAATCGCGTCCACGCGCTCGGCCGTACCGGGGGCGCAGGTGAGAGACGTGTCCTGGTTGAGGTACGCATTCTGAACGGTACCGAGTGCCATCATGCCAAACTCATCGGACATACCAAAGCGCGTCACCATGTTACGGGCGAGCTTGGTGGCCTGCTCGATATCGTTGGCTGCGCCGGTCGTCATCTCACCAAAGATGAGCTCCTCGGCTGCACGGCCACCGCAATAGACGGCGAGCTTGTCCAGGACCTCCTGGCGTGTGGTCAGGAAGCGCTCATCCTCCTCGACCTGCATGGTGTAGCCCAGAGCACCGCTCGTGCGCGGTACGATGGTAATCTTCGTGACCGGCGCAGAGCCCTTCTGGCGAGCGGCAACGATGGCATGGCCGATTTCGTGGTAAGAAACGACCTGCTTCTCGTGATCGGACAGCACCGTGGACTTGCGCTGCTGACCGGCGATGACGACCTCCACCGACTCCTCAAAATCGTCCTGCGTGGCGCGCTTGCGACCCTCGCGGACGGCACGCAGGGCGCCCTCGTTGATGATATTGGCCAGGTCGGCGCCCGAGGCACCGGGCGTGGCGCGGGCAATCGCGGTCAGGTCGATCGGCGGCTGAGTCTTCACGCTCTTGGCATGCAGCTCAAGGATGTTCTTACGGCCGGTCAGGTCGGGCAGCTCAACGGGGATGCGGCGGTCAAAACGACCGGGGCGCAACAGGGCCGGGTCAAGGCTGTCGGGTCGGTTGGTAGCAGCGAGAACGACAATACCCTTGTGGTTATCGAAGCCGTCCATCTCGGTCAGCAGCTGGTTGAGCGTCTGCTCGCGCTCGTCGTTGCCACTAAAGCCGCCGCCATCGCGCTTCTTGCCGATGGTATCGATCTCATCGATAAAAACGATGCACGGGGCCTTTTCCTTGGCCTGCTTAAACAGGTCACGCACCTTAGCAGCGCCGCGACCGACAAACATCTCAACAAACTCCGAGCCCGAAATGCTAAAGAACGGAACACCGGCCTCGCCGGCCACAGCCTTGGCAAGCAGGGTCTTACCGGTACCCGGAGGGCCGACAAGAAGAGCACCGCGCGGCAGCTTGGCGCCGATCTCCTCGTAGCGCTGCGGCTTCTCCAGAAAGTCGACGACCTCCTTAAGGGACTCCTTGGCCTCTTCCTGGCCAGCAACGTCCTTAAAGGTCACGCCCACATCCTTGGAAGCGATAACGCGAGCACCGGACTTGCCCAGTCCGCCGCCGCCAAAACCACCGCCGCCAAAGTTCATCGACGGACCGTCATCGCCCATGGCCTTCTTCATGCGACGATTGAGCCACCAACCGATGAGGAAGAAGATAGCCATGGGAAGAATGAGCGTAAGCAGGTAGTAAGTCATCAGACCCGAGTTCTTATCGGGGACAACAGATTCCAGCGAGGCGCCGGATTCAAGCACGCGATCGGTAAAGCCCGCATCGTTTGGCACACCGGTCGTCTTGTAGGCGATGTTCTCGTCCTCGCCCTTCTTGGTGTAATAAATCGTGTAATCGTCCGTATTGTATTCGACCTTGTCGACACTCTTCTTATCGAGCGCTTTGACAAAGGTCGAGTAATCGGTCTTCGTAATCTGCTGCGTGTGACCGATGTTGGGGAACAGAACGGTCGAGAGCACGAGGTAGACGACGAAGGCGATGAGCACGTAGAGGATCATATTCCGTCTACGTTTGTTGTCATCCATCTCCATCTGCTTGAACTCCATCTACTGGGGTTGATAATGCTTTCTAGAATACCCAACCCGAGCGACGATAAACCGACGCCGGGCACGAAAGGACAGAGATGGCATCACTGGAAGTCGGCAAGGTTCAGATCTACACGGGCGACGGCAAGGGCAAGACGACGGCTGCGCTGGGGCTTGCACTGCGCGCCACGGGCTATGGACTTAACGTGCTTATGCTGCAGTTTGCCAAGAAGCTGCACTGCGCCGAGCATGATGCGGCGCCCCGTTTAGGTCTGCGCATCGTACAAGCCGACCGCGACACGCCCGAAGCCTGTGCCGCACAGATCATGGAGCTGGCGCGCGAGCAGATTAGCCAAGTCGACGTTCTGATTCTGGACGAATTTGGCGAGGCCATGCGCCGTGGATTTGTGACGCGCGTGGATGTCGAAGCGCTGATCGCGACAAAGCCCGCCACCACGGAGCTCGTGCTCACCGGCCGCGGTCTGCTGCCCCTCGCCGATCTGGCAGACCTGGTCACCGAAATGCGCCCCGTCAAACACTACTTCGACGAAGGCCTCCTAGCCCGCCAAGGCATCGAATACTAGCCATTGCGGACGTCCCCAATGGCTAGGCAGTGGCGCGGCCTAGCCAGTTGCCGCTGTGATGATAGACGGTGAACATCGTGGCGGTTATTACCCAGGTTACGGGGTAGACCAGCAGCAGATGCTCGAGCGAGGGGTCGAGCGGCATAATCGCGAACACCCACGCCACGCGGAGCACGACCGTGCCGAATATCGTCAGCATCATAGGCTGGAAGCTCACGCCAGCGCCACGGATGGAGCCGGACGCGTTTTCGATAATCGAGAAGATCGCGTAGAACGGCGCGATGAAATGAAGAATCGTCGTGGTGTAGGCCGAAATTGCGGCATCGTCGATAAACAGACGCGAAAGCGGGCCCGAGAATACCAGCAGCACGGCAGACAGGCCACCGATAAGCACAAACGACAGCACGAGCGACGTGTGGTATCCCTTTCGCATGCGTTCGTAATTGCGCGCACCAAAGTTCTGCGCCGAGAACGTGGTGATCGACACGCCGAGTGCCTCGGTCACCATCCAGATAATGCCGTCCAGGCGACCGGAAAGACCCCAAGCGGTCGTGACATCGGCTCCAAACGAGTTGACCGACACCTGAATCAAAACGTTGGAGATCGAATACGCCGCAGACTGAACGCCCAGCGGCAAACCGCACGAAAGCATGCTCTTGCAAATGCCGCGATCGATACCGAGTTTGGATAGCGACAACCGCCACGCCCCCGGAGCGCGCATCATGCGGATCACAATCATCGTGGCATTGGTGCAGATAGTCAGCGCCACCGCGATGCCGCAGCCCAGCGCTTCCATGTGCAGCACGGCGACAAAGAGAATGTCGAGTGCAACGTTGACGAAGCAGCCGGAGGCAATAATGACCGCCGGACCGCGCGTGTCGCCCACGGCGCGCAACAACGCCGTCCCCATATTGAGCAGCAGCGCCGCAAACATGGCGGCAAAGTAGCAACGGGCATACGCCACACCCTCGGCCAGCAGCTCATGCGGCGTATTCATCAACACAAGCATCGGCTCGACAAACACCATGCCCAGAATGGAAATGACAATGCCGCCCACCAGCGCGAGCGTCATGGCCGTATGGACCGATAGGCTCAAGCGCTCGTCATCGTGCTGACCAAAAAACTGGCCGGTAATAACGGCACAGCCAGCACCAACACCGACGCAAAAACCAATGCAGAGCTCCGTAAGCACCATCGTGGCCTGAATGCCACCCAGTGCGAGCTTGCCGCCAAACTGACCGACGATATAGGTACCGATAAGCGTGTATGCCTGCTGAAAGAACGAACTAAAGAAGATAGGGACGCACAGCGACAGCAGCTGCTGCCAAATAACGCCCTGCGTTACATCGATAGCCGTAGATTTCTTAGCCACACGCCCTCCCCACCAGCGTACGTCAAACAACAAAACGGCAATTTAAGACCAAAGCCAATACCAGCTTAGCACCGACCGACGTCGGCCGAAACGCCCCGAACCAGAGCCCGGTGCGAACTATCTGCCTAGTGATACAGCCCCGGCTGGTAGTGGTACTCGTTGCTCACATGCGGGCACAGTTGCCAAAAGGCGACGGCACTCGCAGCGGCAACGTTGAGTGAATCGACCCCGTGCGCCATCGGAATGCGCACGGCGCGGTCGCAGCCTGCAATGGTCTTGGCGCCCAAGCCAGCACCCTCGGTGCCCATAAAGATTGCCAGGCGGTCAATCTCCTGGAGCGCGGGATCGTCCAGCGACACCGAATCATCCGTCAACGCCATAGCGGCACACGAAAAGCCGGCATCGTGTAGCGCCGCCAGCCCATCATGCGGCCATACGCGCGCTTCGCTGCCAATGCGTGTCCAGGGCACCTGGAACACCGTGCCCATGCTCACGCGGGCCGAACGACGATACAGCGGATCACAACACGTAGGACTGACCAAAATGCCGTCGACGTTGAGCGCGGCCGCCGAGCGGAATATTGCGCCCACATTGGTATGGTCGACAATGCCCTCGAGCACGCACACGCGCACCGGGCGCTCCCCCGCCGCCTCGACGACGCCGCCCAAGAACTCATCAACCGGAATCTGTCGCGGGCGACGAAATGCCGCGAGCGCACCGCGCGTCACGTTAAAACCCGTCAGACGCTCCATAAGCTCCATCGAGGCAACGAACACGGGAACCGGACCCGCGCCCTCGCGTACCGCCAGGCGCTCAAACAGCGGCATCATCTGGTCGAGCCAGCGCTCGCCCAAAAGAAAGCTCACCGGCTCGTATCCGGCGCGAACCGCACGTTCGATGACCTTGGCACTCTCGGCGATAAAAATGCCCTTCTGCGGCTCCAGCACGCAGCGCAGCTCACGCTCGGTCAGTCGCACGTAGGCATCAAGCCGCTCGTCCTCGAGCGAATCGATTCGCAGCACCTCAACGGCATCAGTCATAGCAGCCAGCCCGCACCTTTCTTTACAGCGCATCTATACCAAACGAGGCGACGCTAAGCGCCGCCCCATGCATTCAAACAATCCGATGATACCGTTCACGCCGGACGATTTACGCCTCAACGCGACGATACGTTACGAACTCATAATCGACACCCTCGTCGCCCTCGCCCGAGGCAATCGTGGCAACACCGCCACGCCGCGCAATCTCCCACGCGGGATCGGCATCCAGATCGGGAAAATACGTATCCACGTCATGCACGCAATGGTTATGCGTAACCTCGGCCTCCACGCAATACGGCAAAAACTGTCGATATACCTCGCCGCCGCCAATCACCCACGCAACGGTCTCATCGGCTACCGCGGCGAGCGCTTCGTCGATGCTATGCACCACGTCGACGCCCTCGGGAGCAAAGTCCTCATCGCGCGTGAGCACGATATTGCGGCGGTTCTTAAGCGGACGCCCGCCGGGAAAACTCAGCAGCGTCTTGCGTCCCATAATGACCGGGCAACCTTTGGTGCACGCCACAAAATGGCGCATATCGGAGCGATTGGACACGACCATGTCACCCTCGCACCCAATGCCCCAATCGTCACACACGGCGACAATAGCGGAAAGCTTGCACGTCATGCGCGTCACCTACACCGCAATGGGGATGTTCTTGACCTGCGGACCGTGCTCATAGCCCTCGACAATCAGATCATCGGTCGTAAACGCATAGAAATCATGCACATCGGGGTTGAGCGTTACCTTGGGAGCCGCAAACTGCGGACGCTCGATAAGCTCGCGGACGATATCGACATGACGGTCGTAAATGTGGGCATCGGCGATCACATGCAGCAGCTCGCCAGCGATCATATCGACCGACTGCGCGACCATCATCAGCAAAATGGCGTACTGGCACACATTCCAGTTGTTCGCAGCCAAAATATCCTGGCTGCGCTGGTTGAGAATCATGTTGAGCGTCGGTTTATCATCCTGCGGACGCTGCGTCACGTTATACGTCACGCTGTAGGCACACGGATACAGGTGCATCTCGGACAGGTCGCTAAACACATAGGTGTTCGTCATAATGCGGCGGCTGTACGGCGTGTTCTTAAGGTCGTACAGCACGCGATCCATCTGGTCAAAGTCGCCCTCGGCATAATGGCTCTTCTGCCCAATCTGATACCCGTAGGCCTTGCCGATGGAGCCAGTCTCGTCGGCCCACTCGTCCCAAATATGGCTGTTGAGGTCATGCACGTTATTGGACTTCTTTTGATAGATCCATAGGATCTCATCCATGGCAGATTTGAGGGCCGTACGACGCAAGGTAAGCGCCGGAAACTCCTCACGCAGGTCATAGCGTGCCGTGACACCAAAGTTTTTAATGGTATAGGCAGGGGTGCCATCCTCCCACACCGGGCGGACCTTTTGGCCCTCGGTGGTGGTGCCATGGTCCAGAATATCGCGGCACATGGTTACAAACTGTTGATCAGCCTTGCTCATTGACCCTCCTGTCAGTCGCCTAAAAGCGAGATTCATTGTATCCCAGGCACATGCGGCCCCACAGCCCAAACATATGCCTTCATTTTCTGGCATATGCCAGAAATTCCTTGCGTTAATCTGCGCGTTCGCTATTCTATTGTTGACATATGTCAGATAAGGAGCACGTATGGCAGGAAGACGCGAGAAACTGCGCCGCGTCGGGATCATCCCCGAATACCGCGGCTTTACCCCTGACGGCCTAGCCAGCGGAGACGCCATCGACATGACGGTCGACGAACTCGAGGCGCTGCGCCTGTGCGACCTGGAAGGCCTTAACCAAGAGGCAGTCGCAAAGCAGATGGGTATCGCGCGCGCCACGGTGGCGGCTATTTGCAGCCGCGCACATCGCAAGGTGGCAAACGCGCTGGTCAACGGGCGGGCGCTCGTCATCGAGGGCGGCAATATCGCGTACTCCCCCATCACCGCAACGACGGCCGCATGGCCAGCAAAGGAGGTCGACACCATGAGGGTGGCAACCACGTACGACAACGGCAACATCTTTATGCACTTTGGCCGCAGCGAGCAGTTCAAGATCTACGACATTCAGGATGGCAAGGTACTCAACGAGCAGGTCGTGGGCACCGACGGCACCGGCCACGGTGCCCTTGCGGGCCTGCTCGCCAACGGTGGCGTGGACACGCTCATCTGCGGCGGCATCGGCGGTG
>CAJMOP010000093.1 GCA_905215115.1 uncultured bacterium
GGCCCGTGGGTTATACCCTAAGAGCAAACCACCCTTTTTAAGGGTGGTTCTGATTTCCGAGCAAACCATCTGCAATTCCCATTTGGCCCATAGCTTTACGTTCTGCTTGTGGCCCTTGCGGGTACAATATGCAAGATATTTGGAAGGTCAGAAGGAGCCTCATGACGGAGTCCTCTCAGCATACATCTAAGCCCCAGGTCGAGGTTGAGGCCTCGGGCGGCGATGACAACAAGGGTGCACGTCGCGGTGCCATTTTTATCGGCGTCGTGCTGGTTGGCTACATCGTTTATCTGATTGTGACCGGTCAGATGGGACAGTTCTGGGCTGCCATGTCGAGCGTTCAGGCGCCGTGGCTCGTTGCTGCATGCTTTTGCATGTTCCTGTACCTGTTCTTTGGCATCGTTGCCTATGCGATCGCCGTCTGGCTCGATCCCAATTCGCCCGTCGGCATTCGCGACCTGATCTCGGTCGAGGCGAGCGGTATCTTCTTTGGCAACCTGACGCCCATGATGATGGGCTCTACGCCCGCCCAGATCTACCGCCTGACCAAGGCGGGCCAAAATGTCGGCGAGGCCGGTGCCACGCAGTTCACGCGCTTTATCGTGTATCAGTTTGGCCTCGTTGCCTGGGGCGCCATTCTGCTGCTTGCCCGCATGCCGTTTTTCGCCGAGCGCTATGGCGACATGACGCTGCTGTGCGTCTTTAGCTTTGGCGGACACTGTTGCATTCTGCTTGGCATCTTTGCCGTCGCGCTCATGCCCAAGACCGTCACGCGCGTCGCGCACTGCATCATCAATTGGCTCGAGCGAATGGGCGTCTCGGCCACCAAGATCGAGGGCTGGCGTACGTTTGTCGACGGCGAAATCTACTCGTTCTCCGAGAAGTTCAAGCTTTCGGCCGGCCACTTTTCGTCCATGCTGCTCACGGTGGTCATCACCATGTTGCAGCTCGCGTTTTTCTACCTCGTGCCGTATTTCCTGATGCTTGCCTTTGGCCACCACGAAGTCGACTTCTTCTCGGTCATGGCCGCGAGCGCCTTTGTTCAGCTCCTGAGCTCTGCTGTTCCCCTGCCCGGTGGCACCGGCGGCGCCGAGGGCGGCTTCGCACTGTTCCTGGGTCATTTCTTTGGATCGGCGTCGACCGCCGGTTATCTGCTATGGCGCCTCATTACGTTTATCGCGCCGACTATTTTGGCCGCGCCCCTGCTGGGTCTTAAGAGCGCTCACAACGAGAGTATCCACGCACGCTGGGATCGCGCGATGCGCAAGCTCGGACGAACGCCTCAGACGTCCTCTAAGCCGGCAAAGCCCCATCCTGTGAATGCGGTTACCGTGGATCCCAATCAGCATGCTCAGAAGGCTTCTGGGGCCGCCAAACCGTCGCATAAGACTTATGTGCGACAGACAGGCGACGGCATCCGTGTGTCCCCGGCTGCTTTGAACAAAAAGAAGCTCCCTAAGGCGTAATGGTTGGTCGTGCGTTCTTCATGTTGCCGGGCTTTTTTGTGCCGGATGGGGGATAATCCTCTTACGTAGATTAACTCTCATTTGTTGATGAATGCTTGCATTCCGAAGGGACACGCCCATGGCCACCAGCAAACCGCGTATTGATCGCCGCATCGTTCGCAGCCGCAATGCTATCCTTTCTGCGTTTGAGCGCCTGTTGATGGAAAAGCCGCTGGCAGACATTACGGTGAGTGCCATCGCGCGTGAGGCAAATGTCGACCGTAAGACCTTTTACGTGCACTTTGGTACGGTTGACGGCCTGCTCGATGCCATTGCCGTTGATGTGGTGGAGATGATTGTCGACTCGGTCGAGAAAACGCTTACTTCCATGAACGGCGACACCAACGAGCGCGCCCTGGGCGCGGCGGCGACCTTCTTTAAAACCGTTAACGAGGCGCTATGCAACAACCTGGTGCTCAATCGTCAGCTGATCGAGAATATTCCGCTCGACGATTTTATGGCTCGTCTTCGTGTGCCGCTCGAGCACGAGATTGCCGAGCGCGACTTGCTGCCCCACGGCCTCAAGGACGAGATGTTCGACTACTATCTGGCGTTTTTGCTTTCGGGCATTATCGGCATTTACCGTACGTGGGCGCTCTCCGATGGCTCGGTGCCCATCGAGCGCATCTCGGAGGTCGCAAACAATCTGACGTTGAACGGACTATCGAGTCTGGAATCTCGTTTCGAATAGCACGAGCGCCTTATCCCCCATGAGTTGCGGTGAAATAAGGACTGAATAGGCCTTTGAACAGCTTAAACACTCCCTATTTCACCGCAACTCGGGGGGATTGCATTACTGGTAACGCAGGCACTCGACTGGATCGAGCTTGGCGGCGCGGCGGGCGGGGTAGAAGCCAAAGATTACGCCGATGCCGACTGAAACCGCAAAGGCGAGCAACACCGTCGTAAGGGAAAAGCTCGGCGTAATCGTCCCGCTGGCTCCAAACTCGCTCATAATGCTCGAGTTGGCGGCAAAAAACGCGAGCCCCCATGCCAGCAGATAGCCGATCACAACACCGAGAATGCCGCCGGTGATGCACAGTGCCGAGGATTCGGCCAAAAACTGAGAGGTGATATCACGTCGGCTTGCACCAAGCGCGCGGCGAATACCGATCTCGCGGATACGCTCGGTCACATTGGTGAGCATCATGTTCATGATGCCGATACCGCCCACGAGCAGCGAAATACTGGCAACGGCGCCCATGATGAGCGAGAAGGCGCCCATAAAGGAATTGAGGGAGTCGATAGCGCTTTTCATGGAGCTTACCGATACGCTATCGTACTCGTCGTCCTTCGAGATGCCCTTTATGCTACGCACCTTGGACTCGATGGTCTTGCAGAGCTTATCCATATCCGTGCCTTCGGCGGCGAGCGCCGTCACGCTCGGAAACGACGGATTGTCATCGCCGTAGAGCTCGGCGATCGCGGCCCGTGGCATGTACAGGTTCAGCGAACCCATGGATTCGCTGCCACCATCGATAACGCCGACAATTTGCACTTCTCCGCTCGACACCTTGATGGTCTTGCCGAGTGCGTCCTGTTCGTTACCGTACAGTTGCTCGGCACCGCCGCGGCCGATGAGCGCCACGCGCGCACCGGATTTCGACTCGATACCGTTGTAGGTGCGCCCTGCGACGATCTTGCTGGCGCCCACGGCATCGAGCATGTCACTATCGACGCCGTGTGCCATGACGGTATAGCTTTTATCCCCGACTTTGTACTCGGAATAGGCACTGTCGACAATGCCGATCTGCTCGATTTGCGGCACCATCTTACGCAGTTTCTCGACGTCCGAATCGGTGAGCTCTTGGGACGAATAGATCTGCACCATGCGGGCGGCGTTAAGACCCAGGCTGTTGACTAGGCTGTTTTGGATGCCTCCGATAAGCGAGGTCATGGCTATGACCGACGCGATTCCAATGACGATGCCCAGGATGGTGAGCAGGCTGCGTCCCTTGTTGGCCTCGAGCGAGTGAAGGGCTTCTTGGACGAGATCGCGGGTGCTCATGCCTTCGCTCCTTTCGGCTGATTGGTGGTTGTAGAAATCACGGGTAGATTGTTGACGGCCCCGCGGAGCGTATTCGGTGTATGCGCGATATATGCACCGTCGTGAATCCGTCCGTCGCGAATGGTTACGGCGCGGTCGGCCTCGGCGGCAATGCCGGGATCATGCGTGATGAGCACGATGGTCTTGCCGCGCTCCTGGAGCTTGTGGAAGGTCTCCATCACGAGCGCTCCGGTGGCGGAGTCCAGGTTTCCCGTCGGTTCATCGGCCAAGATGATGGGCGGGTCGTTGACGAGGGCGCGCGCGATGGCGACGCGCTGCATCTGTCCGCCCGAGAGCTCGGAGATGCGATGGTCCCAATGGTCGACCGGCAGCGTGACGGCTTGCAGCGCATGGACGGCGCGCATCTCACGCTGAGCCCGCGGCACGTTGGTGTACGACAGCGGCAGCATGACGTTTTCGATCACCGTCAGGCGCGGCAGCAGGTTAAAGCTCTGAAAGACAAAGCCGATGCTCAGGGCGCGGACTTCGGTGAGCTCGTCATCGTCGAGCTCCGCCACGTTGAGGCCCTGCAGGTAGTAATCGCCTGCCGTCGGCTTGTCCAGGCAGCCCAGGATGTTCATGAGCGTCGACTTGCCCGAGCCCGAGGGGCCGGTGATGGCGACGAACTCACCGGGATCTACTGCCAGGCTTACGTTATGCAGGATGTGGGCGCAACCGGCCTCGCTCTCAAAGATGCGGTGCACGTTGCGGATGTCGATGACGGGACGCATTACTTGCCCTCGTCGGCAGGCATGTTGTCGCCGCCGTCTGCCGTCATGCCTGTGCCGGTATCCGTCACGATGGTGTCGCCGTCGCGTAGCTTGGTAACCGGGACGTCTGGGTTGATCTCGTTGCCCTGGTCGTCGCGCTTGACCTGCGTTTTGCCGACCACGGCGTCGTTATCGTTTTGCGTCACGACGGTCACCTTCACGCGGCGCGCCTTTTTGCCTTCCGAATCGGTGGCCAGATTGACGTAATAGTGCTCGCCATCTTCGGTCATCAGCGCCATGGTCGGCACCATCACCACGTCGTCGAGCTTCTCGGTCACTACCGAGACCTCGGCAGTCATACCCGGCTTAAGGCGACTGTCGGGTGCTTCGATGAGGATGTCGACGTTAAAGGTCACGCTGCCGCCGCTCCCGGAGGAGGAGTCGGAGTTTGCCACCGAGGCGATAGCCGTGACGGTGCCTTGGCTCACGATATCGGGAAACGCGGGATAGGTCACGTTGGCGCTTTGGCCCACGGCAATTTTGGCGATATCCTTTTCGCCCACCTGAACCGTCACCTTCATCTTGGACAGGTCAGCGATTTGCATGCACTGTTTGCCGCCGCTCGTGTCGCCTTCGCCCATGATCATGCCTCCTGTTACCGTGGCGCCCACCTTGGCGTTGAGCTCCACGATGTTGCCCGAGCTCGGGGCCGTGACCGTACGGCTGGCGGCCTTGGCGTTAGCCTGATCGAGGTTTGCCTGGGCCGATGCGAGGCTGCGCTGCGCGGCCGATACGGCGTTCGTGTCCGCTGATGCGGCGGAGACGCCAGTCGCTGCGGAAGCTCCATCGACATCCGTCGTTGGGGCGGCCTGCGCGGCAGCTGCGGCTTTCTTCGCGTTGGCGAGGTCTTCCTGTGCCGCTGTCACCGCGCGCTGCGCCTCGGCAACGTTGCGATCGAGCTCGTCGTTTTTAATGGTCATGAGCACGTCGCCCTCGTTGACGGACCGGCCGGCTTGCACGTTGATTGATGCCACCGTTCCGTCGACAGAAGGGGAGACCACCGAAGCCGAGATGGGCTTGAGCTGGCCTTTAGCCTCGACGGTGGTCGTAAACGTGCCCTCGGTGACCATGTCGGTCACCGGCCCGTTGGTTCCTGCGGGCCGTGCGTTGATGACTGAGGTCACGACAACGGCGATGAGCACAATGGCGGCCACGACGCCGGCCGCAATGCCGCGCCGGATGAGCTTTTTGCGCCGACGCTCGGCACGCTTCGCTTTGAGTTTGGCGTAGGCCTCTTCGTCAGAAATCTCGGTTGTATCGCTTGTGCTGCCGTTTTGCCGTGCGGCGTGCACGTTTGTTATGAGGGGAAGTGTTTCGGTGGCACCCTCGGGCACTCGCTCGGCATCATTCGGTCCCGGGGTAATGGTGGGGACATTCGACATGGCGTCTCCTTAATAGAAAGTTCCTCGATAATTATATGCGCCCGTCGCGATGGCCGGGCGCATATAGCGGTATCTTTCGGAACTGTTAGATTGGAGCGTCAGTTCCCCGTTGTGTGAAGGCGTGTTTCCCTACGAGTGCACGACCACACACAGGCCGACGCTGATGCAGTCGTGGAGCGCCTTGGCATCGGCCAGGCGCAGGTTGATGCAGCCATGGCTTCCGCACCACTTATAGGACTCGGCATTGTCGAAGCTCTTGTCGTTTTGCCAGGTGGCGTCGTGGAAACCGATCATATTGCCCTCGAACGGCATCCAATAGCTGACCGGGCTCTCGTATTTGGGCTTTCCGGTCTCGGGGTCTTTAGCACCGATGAGCTTGCTTGCGCCGTCGTTGCTGTTGATCTGCCACACGCCCTCCGGGGTGGCGTCTTCGCCCGGTTTGCCGGAAATAATGTTGGCCTCCCACACGATATTGCCGTTCTCGTCGTAGTAGCGCGCGTGCTGCTCGGACAGGTCGACGTCGATATAGGCCTTCCAATCGGGCTCGCCCTTGGCGGTAAACGTGTCGGCCTTCTTGGAGTACGAAATCTCGATATCGCCGGTCTGCTTGTTATTGATAGCGTCCTCGACCTGCTTGGCGAGTGTGTCGCTGTCGATGGACCAGCCAAAGTCGCCGCCCTCGACAGCGCACTCCTTGCCGTCGGCGCGTGTCCACCAGCGGGTGGATCCCACGGTGTTAAAGCCGTTAGCGAGCTCGGCGGCCCAGCTGCCGATCTGCGACGTATCGAGCGTGGGGTTGGCCGGATCGGCAAAGCTGATCCACTGCAGCACCGAGCTGCCGTCCACTTTACCGGCATCATTGCCGTTGAGCTTAAGGGTCACGTTGACGCCCAGGAAGTTGTTGGCGGCATCGCATGCAGCCTGAATCTGGTCGTTGGTGAGGGTGCCGTTGAGCGGTTCGTAGGCGTCGTTGCCGATTTTGGTGATATCGACGTTCTCGATGAGCGACGCGAGCTCGATCTCGGCATATTTGATGACATGCTCGCGGTTGAGCTTCTCGTTGGAACGGGCCTTCTCAACGGTGAACTTGCCGGCCTTCTCATCATAGGAGCTGGTGGCCTCGAAGGTGCCCGAGCGGCCCTCGTTGAACTCGTCGATGGCGCTGCCCAGGTCCTCCTCAAACTGCTTTTGGTCAAAGGCATCGGAGAGCATGGACAGGTCGACGTCCTGGTCCAAGTCGACCGAGCCGTTCTTGGTGGCGCTAACGGTTTTACCGCCGAGCGACGCGATGAGGCGCGATGGCCACAACAGCGGCTCGTTTTTGCTGATAATCTCGTGGGCGGCTTCCTCGCCATCGACGATGGGCTCGTCGGACTCGGGCTGGTAGGTCCAGCTAAAGTCATCGCCCGACACGGTGAGCTTGTAGTGCTTCCATGCCGAGTTGACCTTGGTGGCTGCCGAAGATGCGTTAGAGAGCGAGATGTCGACGCCGGCGATGGTAGTGTTGGGGTAAGCGACCTGCGAGAACGCCACGACGCCTACGATGTAGACGATCGCGACGAGACCGAGGACGACAAAGAGGGCCGTCTTGCCGCCCGACTTGCTGGTTTTGTTGGTGCGCTTGTCCGCGGGCCCGCGATTGCTTGCCGCGCGAGCGTGCGAAGGGCCCTGCTTGGGGGCGGGACCCTGTGCGGGGCGCTGCTGGTATTGCTGATGCTGCTGGTATTGACGCTGATTCGGGCGCTGGGAGGCATTGGCCGGGCCGTGTTGTTGGGTGTGGGCCGGCGCGATGGGGCGCGGCGATTGGACGCCGCCAGTATGCCTACTGGGCTGTTGCGGATCGGGAATCATGTTGCTGCGGTCGATTTGCGACATCGTTTATATTTCCTTCGAGTTTCGCCTTGCGGCTCATCGTGTTTTAACTGGGCTTGCATTATAGCGATTAGCCTGTTGTTTGTGGTGCGGAAACAGTATCAGTTTGGAGAAGTCTGCCTATCCGCATATGCCGCATTTGGCGCAGGCAGAAAGCGCGGCCGGGGCTTGAGCGATGCCGCCCTTGGCCGTCTCGCGCAGGGTTGCCGGCAGGGCGTGGCCCACCGAGAGCATCACATGCGCCA
>CAJMOP010000094.1 GCA_905215115.1 uncultured bacterium
GTCGCGGGCGCCGTGTGCGCGCTCACGGTGAGCTCGCTGCTCATGCCGAGCGTCTCGCTCGCAGCGGAATGGGTCAAGGTCGGCGGCAACAAGTACAACACCGCGGCGAGCGACGAGGCCGGTACCTGGTCGTGGGACGGCGCCGACGACTTGAAGCTCAACAACTATAACGGCGGCGAGATCCAGGCCGCAGGCAAGCTCAACGTGAATTACTCGGGAAACAACATCGTCACTGCCGACTGGATCGAAGGCATCAAGGCTTCTCATGGCACTAACGAGAATGCCGAGCTCAATATCCAAGGCGACGCGGGCAGCACGCTCAGCGTGATATCTACTGAGGACGCTATCCTCTCCACGGGTAATATCAACATCGACGGAGCCGGATCCGTCAACGCCACGAGCACTGGGTTTGATGCCATCAATGCCGGGGGTGATCTCGCTATCAAAGGTTCGGGCAACGTCAACGCCACGGGTGCATCGGATGGCATCAGGGCAAACGGCAATATCACGATTGACGACAGCGGAGTCGTCACCGCCAGGGCTACCGAGGACAAGGGTATTGGGACCGGCAAGAACCTCACCATCAAGGGTGGCGGGACGGTCGAGGCAAGCTCCGAGAAAGACGCTGCCGTCGAGGCCAAGGGCAGCCTCGCAGCCACAAACGCCTCCCTCAACGTAAACGGTGTTGAATATGGCGTCTATGCCCACAAGGGCATCACCCTCGATCATGCAAACGTGACGGTCCGTGCAGGTAAAGGCAGATACGGTGGCGCCATCGCCCTCTTCACCTACCAGGACGACATCGTCGTCAAGAACGGCTCCACCGTGGACGCGTTTGCGGAAGGTGAGGTTTCGGCTGCATTCTCCACCAGAAACAATCGACCCAACGAGAAGGGTGGCCACATCTACATCAGCGACTCCGTTGTCAAGGCCATAGCCCGCTATGTCGAGAACGGCGACGGCCCCACCCCCTACAGCGAAAACCAAGATGGCGAGACGAGCCCCGAGCCCCAAGGCGAGAACATCGGCATCATCGCCCAGACCAGCGAGGGCGTCACACCCGCAGTCATCTCGATCATCCGCAGCAAGGTAACGGCCGAAGGAGATACAGCGGCAATCTTTGCCCGTGCCATGAGCGCTGACGGCAAGACAATCGGCACCATCAAGATTGAGAACGCCGCCATCCAGACGCCCGAAGGCGGCAAGGTCATTGACTATCGCAAGCTCCGTAACGGCATCTACGAGGCAGGCCAAGCCATCGGCACGGGCGACGCTGTGATCGACTCCCCCTATAACGAAGCTGTCGCCAAGAGCATGGTCATCGCACCTCCCGAGGTAGCCAAGCCGGAAGACCCCAAGCCCGACGAGACCAAGCCCGCGGAGTCCAAGCAGGACCCCAAGCCCGAGGGCGCAAAGACGACCAAGACCGTTGCGGTTGCAACCACGAAGGCCAAGGCCACCGGCGTGCTCGCGGCAACCGGCGACACCTCGGGTGCGGCCATCGTGGCAACCGTCCTTGCGGGAACAGCCGCTATCGCCGCAGGCACCATGGCGAGCCGCAAACGCTCGTAGACGCCTCTGCGCACATGGCAGCTCCCGCGAAGGCCCCGAGTCCCAGCACCGTTTAACAACGCCACCGCCGAGCTCCCCTCCGGCGGTGGCGTTTTCCATATGCGTCCGCAGGGTATGCACGAGATTGTCTTTTGTCTAGCCCAACCTGCATGAGCCGGCGTGCGACAATGGGGGCCGTCGATATCACAACGTCGAGAGAAGCCCGTCATGGAAGCGCATCAAAAGCAGATAACCGTTCATGCACAGCATGCCGAAAGCGCACCAGTCATCTATCTTCCCGTGGTCATGGGCGACGGCGCGGAGGTTTATGAACGCTGCCGAGAGCTCAACTGCCCGCCCTTCACGCTTGTCGGCATTGGCAGCCTCAACTGGAATCGCGAGCTGAGCCCCTGGGGATGCGACGGAACCGTGCGCGATGCCGAACCTTTCGGCGGCCAAGCTGCCGATTTTCTTGATGAGCTGCTGAATCAGATAATCCCCCAGGTCGAGTCGTCGCTTCCTCAGCCGCCCACCTGGCGCGGCATTGCCGGCTACTCGCTCGCGGGCCTCTTCGCACTCTGGTCCCTCTGGCAAACCGACGCCTTTGACCGCGCCGCGAGCGCATCGGGGTCGCTATGGTTTCCCGACTTTGTCGACCGTGCCAGCACGGCCCCTTTTGCCGGCAGCCCGCAAGCCGTCTATCTGTCGCTCGGCAAAAAAGAGACCAAGACGCCCAACCGCATGATGCGGCATGTGCTCGACGACACGCGCGCGACGGAAGTGCTGCTCATCGCGCGCGGCATTCCAACAACGCTGGAGCTCAACCCCGGCAATCACTTCGCCCAAACCGATCTGCGCATGGCACGTGGCATCCACTGGATATTGACGCATTAAAAATGGCGCCCGCGCGTACGCATGGGCGCCATTTATTTTGTTTTAGCTGAACGCAGCTGCTACTCAGCAGCCTCCTCAAGCTCGGAGACATCAAACTCAAAGTCGTTACCCGGTAGGATGGCATTGAGCACAATGCCCACCAGCGAACCCACGGCAAGACCCGAAAGCGAAATCGTCACGCCGCCCAGCTCCAACACGATGGCACCGGCGGTGCTGTACGCAATGCCGAGCGAGAGCACGAGCACCAGAGCTGCCACCAGCACGTTGCGGTTGTTCTGGAAATCGACCTGGTTTTCGATGAGGTTGCGGACGCCCACAGCGCTGATCATGCCGTAGAGCACGAGCGACACGCCGCCGATAACGCATGCCGGCATGGCGGCGATGACCGCGGCGAACTTGGGGCAGAACGAAAGCACGATGGCGCAGCACGCGGCAATGCGGATCACGCGCGGGTCGAACACGCGCGTCAGGGCGAGCACGCCGGTGTTCTCGCCATAGGTGGTGTTGGCCGGAGCGCCAAAGAGCGAAGCCAGGATCGTGGCAAGGCCGTCGCCGAGCAGCGTGCGATGCAGACCGGGATCGGCGATGTAGTTACGCTCGCAAGTGGAGCCGATAGCCGAGATATCACCGATATGCTCGATCATGGTCGCAAAGGCCAGCGGCATGATGGTAATGATGGCCGTCGTGGCAAGGCCGCTATCGAACTGCGGGCCAAAGAGCGCAAACACGGTGTTGTCCCACACGATGGGCAAGCCAACCCAGGGAGCGGCTGCGACGCCAGAGAAGTCGACCTCGCCCAGCGCAGCCGCAACGGCATAGCTCACCACAACGCCCAGCAGAATCGGCACGATCTTGACCATGCCGCGGCCCCAGATGTTGCAGATGACGATCACCGCCACAGCGACAACGGCAACAAGCCAATTGGTCTGGCAGTTAGCGATGGCAGAGCTTGCCAAGATTAGGCCGATCGAAATGACGATGGGGCCGGTCACCACCGGCGGAAAGAAGCGCATGACGCGCTTGGCGCCAAACGCGCGGAACAGGGCCGCCAGCACCGGATAGAGCAGGCCGGCGCAGGCTACACCCAGGCAGGCGTAGGGCAAAAGCTCGGCCTCGCCGTTGGGCGCGATTGCGGCATAACCAGCAATAAAGGCAAACGACGAGCCCAAGAAGGCCGGTACCTTGCCGCGCGACAGGAAGTGGAACAGCAGCGTGCCCAAGCCGGCAAACAAAAGCGTTGCCGACACCGAGAGACCGGTGAGCACGGGCACCAACACCGTGGCGCCAAACATCGCGAATAGATGCTGCAGACCGAGTAGGAACATGCGCGGGCGGCCGAGCGATGACGCATCGTAGATGGCATCGGCGACGGCGGGCGTCGAAGACTGGGACATGGATGTCCTTTCGAATGGAAGGGCGATCGGGCATATTGGATAACCTGCCCGAACGATACGATCCGAACCATTGTACGCGATACGCAGTGCCTCGCACGCGCCGCCACCTGCAAACGCTAGCGCTATTTCCAAACGCGTTCGGCGATGCGCCTGACCAGCGCGATCTTCGCCCACTGCTCGTCCTCGGTCAGCTTGTTGCCAATCTCGCAGCTGGCAAAGCCACACTGCGGAGACAGATACAGGTTCTCGAGCGGAACATACTTTGCAGCCTCGTGAATACGCTCAACGATGGCATCCTCATCCTCAAGCTCAGCGGCCTTGGTGGTCACTAGACCCAACACGACCTTCCTGCCGGGGGCAACATACTTCAGCGGCTCAAAGCCACCGGCGCGCGGTGTATCGAACTCAAGGTAGAACGCATCGACGTTCTCGTGTGCGAACAGATACGGCGCGATGGGGTCATAGCCGCCCTCGAAGGCATAGGTGGAGTGGTAATTACCACGGCACACATGCGTGTTGATGACCAGGTCGTCGGGCTTGCCCTCGATGGCGGCGTTGTTGAGCGCCACGCCCAGCTCGGACACCTTTTGCAGGTCGACCGGGCTCATACCAGTCTTTGCCGCAAAGTCGGTATCGCAATAGATGCCCCAGGTGCAGTCATCAAATTGAATGTTGCAGCAGCCTGCGGCATACAGGTCGGCAATCACGGTACGGTATGCCGCCGCGATGGCGTCGGCGAGCTCTTCGTCGGTCTTATAGACAGCGCGCAGGCTCTCCTGCTGGCCATCGCAGCGGTCGAGCGTAACCTCCGAGAACGTCTGGATCGGCGCCGGAATGGTCTGGCGTGCAACGTGGCCCTCCCCCTCGAGTGCCTTGACAAACTTAAAGTGCTCGACGAAGGGGTGGTTCTCGCCGCTGATGGGGCCGGTCACCACGGCGGTGTCAGCCGTGGTCTCCTCGTCGTGGAACATATAGCCCGTACGCGAGGTGCGGCGTTCAATGCCGTTGAGCCCCCACATAAAATCGAGGTGCCAGTAACTGCGACGAAACTCGCCATCGGTAATCACCTGCAGACCGGCGGCCTTTTGCTTGTCCACCAGGTCGCGAATAGCCTCATCCTCGACGGCCTTAAGCCCCTCGGCATCGAGCGTGCCTGCCGCATAGGCAGCGCGGGCATCCTTTACGGCCTGCGGACGAAGAAAGCTGCCGACGATATCAGCGCGAAACGGCGCGTTCGGTTGAATTGAAGTGCTCATAGATATCTCCCTTTGCATTGGTTGCTTTACTGGGACAGAGTATGAGCGCTCATATAGCCATCGTAAAATATACGTTTATAACAGTTTGATATAGATGCTTCCTATATCAAATGAGACTGCCGCAAAGAGATTTGACCCGTGCAGAACGCAGCAATCTAGATGTGCTGACGGATCGCGTCGATATAGGCCTGCCCATAGCGCGTGAGCGTCGTATTTTTGCGCGTGATAATGCCGATCTCCATGTATTCGTCCACATCGAGCGGAATCGAGATGATACCGGGGCCGTTAAGTTCATGGCTGATCACGCCCGAACACACCGTGTAACCGTTAAGGCCCATGGCCAGGTTGAACAACGTCGCACGGTCACGCACGCGGATATTCTTGCGACGCTCAAAAGTCGAGGTCAGTTCCTCGGAATAGTAAAACGAGTTATAGCTGCCCTGCTCGTAGGACAGGAACGGGTAGTCTTCCAAGTCCTCAAGCGTCACGCTCGAGCGGCCCGCCAGCGGATGGTCTGCGCACACGAAGACATGCGGCGTGGCGCAGAAGAGCCCCTCGAATACGAGCTCGTTGGCGGCAAGCATGCGCTCGATAACCTCGCGGTTATGCTCGGATAAGTACAGGATGCCCAGTTCGCTTTTCATATGCGCGACGTCCTCGATAATCTCGTGAGTCTGCTCCTCGCGCAGGGTAAAGTCGTAGCGCGCGGCATCGAACTCACGGATCACATCGACAAACGCGTTAACGGCAAAGGAATAATGCTGGCAGCTCACACTAAAGTGCGGCACCTGCTCGGACTCGCCCTTGTACTTGCCTTCGAGCAGATTCGCCTGATCGAGCACCTGGCGCGCGTAGCCCAAGAAGGTCTCGCCCTCCTCGGACACAATGACACCCTTGTTGGTGCGCTCAAAGATGTGCACACCCATCTCGTTTTCGAGATCGCGGATCGACGCGGTAATCGAAGGCTGCGACACAAAGAGCCGGCGCGAGGCCTCGGTGATGCTGCCGCATTCGGCAACTTTGACGACATACCTGAGCTGTTGAAGCTTCATGATGGCCTCCCTAGACGTCCGCGAAACCCGAACCCGCCGCATCTGCCTGACGCATAAACGACGGCATCTCCCCCGTCGCGGCGCAGGCGGCAATCTGATGCAGAGCCCCGGCAACCGCATCGTCTGCCGCAGCGCCGATATGCCAGCGCGCGGCAGCCGTGACGGCCTCGTTGGCATTGGCGACTGCAACGGAGTTGGGGACGGCACCGATCATGGGCAGGTCGTTATCGGAATCGCCAAATACGGCCACCTCGTCGGACGTCAGGTCCAAAGCGCGCGCCAGCTCCAGCGCAGCGCAACCCTTGTCCCAACCTGCTGGAAGAATGTCGAACAGGCGCACACGATTGTTGGGAAACACGAGCGAGAGTTCCGGCACCTCAGCGGCAACGCGCTCGCGTAGCTCCGCGAGCTCCTCACGCGAACGAGCACTCCAGATATTCGCCTTGAACACCGACGCGTCATCGACGACAGGACGGCACGGGGCCTCTTCGCCCTTGAGCCATGCGTTGCCGCCCGACTCCATGGCGCGGCGCACGCGCTCGGGGTCGCTCGTCACACAATAGGCATCGTTGCCCCAAAAGTCATCACCCAGGCCGTAGACCTTCAGATACGTATCGTCGGTCTCTTGCTCCAAGTAGTCAGCCAAGCGCATAAGGGCGGCGTTGTCGGTCGCATGCGAGGCTACCACCTCGCCGTCCACAAACATGACCTGGCCGTTGCAGAACGCGCCGGTCGAGAAGCACTCGGCGCGATTGCGGAACATCCAGCCCATCGCGGAGGGCTGGCGACCCGAAACCGGGCCAAAGTGCAGACCCGCCGCCTGCATGGCATGAATGCCCTCGATGGCGTAGTCGCTGGCGCCGTCATGCCCGGCTGGAATCAGCGTATCGTCCATATCGGTCAGCACAAGTTTAATCATAAGGCCCCCTCGGTCATTCTTAATCCCGTCTATTGTACCGACCTGCCAAAATAAACCTGTCCCTTTTTGGCAGGTGCGCTAGTATAGGGAACAACAGATTCGATGCGGGAGTGCCGGCGGTGCAAACCACAAGGCTGAGAGGGCATGGGGCCCAATCCTTTGAACCTGTCAGTTAATGCTGGCGTAGGGAGCATGCCGCCTTTTTAGGGGCGCTGTCTATGCACAGCGCCCCTTTTCTATGCCAAGGAGGCATGTGCGGTGATCGATTCGGAACAGCTTAAGCAAAACGTGGTCAAGGCCGTGGAGGAGATTCGCGCCACCAATCCGATGGCGGGCTCCATCACCAACACGGTAACGATTGACTTTGTCGCCAACGCGCAGCTCGCCGTGGGCGGATCGGCCGCCATGGTCTATCTGCCCGACGAGGGCGAGGCGCTCGTTGCCGGCGGCGGCGCCATCTATCTCAACATGGGCACACTCTTCCCCATCTACGAGCAGACGATTCCCCGCGCGGCCAAGGCGGCACACGACGCCGGCAAGCCCTGGGTGCTCGATCCGGTGGGCCTGGGCATCGGCAGCCTGCGCACCCAACTGGTAAACGAACTCAAGCAGTACAAACCCGCCATCGTGCGCGGCAATGCCTCCGAGATTATCGCGCTCGCCGGCCTGTGGGGCCTTGAGGGCGAAGCGGCCGATCTGAGTCGCGTGCGCGGTGTCGATACCACCGACACGGTAGACGCCG
>CAJMOP010000095.1 GCA_905215115.1 uncultured bacterium
TCTCGCCCTTTACCTCGCCGCGAGCACGCAGCTCCTCGGCAAGCTGGGCAGCGGGCCCGCGCAAGACCTCCTCGTGCAGCTTGGTGAGTTCGCGGCAGACGGCAACCTCACGCTGGGGAAAGACCTCCGTCACGGCCTCGAGCGTCGCCACGATGCGATGTGGAGACTCGTAGAAGATGAGTGCGCCGGGCACCACGGCAAGGCGCTGCAAACGGCGCACGCGGTCGCCGTGCTTTCGGCCCAAAAAGCCCTCGAAGAAAAAATGCTCGCAGGGAATACCGGACGAAACGAGCGCCGTGACGCAAGCAGAAGGCCCGGGAATAACTTCGACGGGCACATCGGCCCCACGCGCCGCCTCGACCAGCGCCTGGCCGGGATCGGACACGCTCGGCATGCCGGCGTCCGAGGCAAAGGCGAGGGTCTCCCCCGCCAGCAGACGGTCGACCAGGCCGGCAGCGCGGCTAGCGATCACATTCTCGTCGCAACGGACAAGCGGCTTGGAAATGCCCAGGTGCATCAGCAGCTTTGACGTCACACGCGTGTCTTCGCAGCAGATGACATCGGCAGCGGCAAAGGCCTCGCCAACGCGCGGGGACAGGTCACCCAGGTTGCCGATGGGCGTGCCGACCACATAGAGTTTGCCCGTATGGGCGCTGTTTTGCGTCATATCAACCTATTCAATCATGCCGCGCTCGAGCGTACCGAGCGCCGCGCGGGCGTCCCATGCTGCAATGCGCTTCTCGGTCTTCCACGTTTGGAAGAACCAACCGGCAGCCGGCGCAAACGAAGCCAGCTGGTTGGCGATAAACACGCGCTCGTAGGCATTGCGGCCCTCGGGCGTAACCGACGAGTTGGCAAAGATCGCCGCGCCCGACCATTCGCCCACCAGCACGGGGAACCCAGTCGAAATCGCTTCTTTAAGCTCGCGCTTGTTACGCGAAATCGCCGTCGTCAGCCCGCGAGGGCTCGTGATGTCGAGCGCATACTCGTCGCGGTAATGGTACAGGTGAAGGTCCATGTAGACGTTCTTGTACTTGGCGCCGCGCATAAAATGCTTCCACTCGCTGGGATGCCCCGACGACGAGAAGACGACGATCTTATCCTCGGGCATATACGAACGGACGAGCTCGTAGGCATCGCGATAGAAATTGCGCAGGTAGTGAGCGGGAATGCCATCCGTCATGGTGAAGAGGCTCTTGCGAACGCTCATCTGCGGCGTGTCCAGCAGCTCAATGCCCAGCAGGCTCTCGGCCTCGCCATAGCGATCGGCCAAGCGCTCGAGCACGTCGAGTGCGACATGGCGGCCGTTAGTGGACGAATGCCACTCGGCGACAGCCTCCGGCGTGGTGGGCGAATCGTTGGAATCGCCCTGGCCACCGGGCACGGTTGCCAGATCGAGCAGCACGCGGATGTCGTACTTGGCAGCCCACTCAATTGCACGATCAATGTAGTCGACAACCGAGATGTAGGACGCATCGGACTCCTGCGAACCAAAGGCATACCAGGGCACCGGTAGACGCACGGCATTGAGACCGATCTGCGCCATGCGGCGAAAATCGTCCTCGCTCACAAACGTCTCGTAATGGCGGCGCATGCGCTCGTTATAGGCGGCGGTACCCATGGCCTCCTGTAGCTCGGCCGCGTTGGATGCACCGGTCGCCGCGTACAGCGACGGGGTCACCCAAGGCTCGGGAATAAACCAGCCAGAGAGATTAACGCCGAGTATCCTCTCCATCACTGCCCCCTTCGGATCATGCAGGTCGAACCCGCATCGTATTGCATAGGATAAGTATCGTTTTGAGTATACCCGCGTGTGCGGACAGGCGACCGAACGGTCTGTAAAGTGACGCGAAAGTGGGAGGAATGTCTGGGAACAGGCGGGCTCGGGATGGTGCGATGAGGTGTGTACGCGCGCCAGAGGCAGGCACCGGAAAGCATGTCCCGGTCTATCGCTCAATAATGGGGCGCATTTTCCGCAGAACCCTACATAAAAGAAAAGGACCCCTTTGCAGAGGTCCTAGTCAATTCAAGGTGGCGGGGAAGGGAATCGCGTCCGCGCGCTGCGCGGACGGACCGCTGCGGCGCTTACGCGTTTACTCAGCTCCGCGCCCTCACGGGGTTCGATTCCATGTGGGGGCTGCATAAAAGAAAAGGACCCCTTTGCAGAGGTCCTAGTCAATTCAAGGTGGCGGGGAAGGGAATCGAACCCCTGACACGAGGATTTTCAGTCCTCTGCTCTACCAACTGAGCTACCCAGCCATTTGAGGTGTGCCTTGTTTCAAGGCTTGATTAGTATAACCAAGGACGCGTTCCGGTCAACCGAGAATTTCAAAAAAGTTTTTGAGCACAGCCTCGGTTCTATAAATCGGCACGTCAGAGGCATCAGCCGGCAGCAAGAAGTTTTTCGCTCAGAGCCGCACGGGCAAACTCACTTGGCGTCATCCCCTCGGCAGCCGCCCGTCGACGAATGGCCTCCTTCATTCCCAGAGGAATCTTGACCGACAGCGTTGCCGTCCCCTCACCTGAGAGTGGGGGCCGTCCATGCACGATCCCACCAACGGTGTGTTCGCCATCCGGAAACTCTCCGCGCTCGTACGACTCGCACCACGCGTCAATCGTTTCATCCGTTACAACCTGACCATTAGCGGCCGTATACGTCTTGCCCATCATCGACCCCTTTGCCGAGCCCGTTCAATCTCCTGCCAAAATTTCTTCTGGACTGGAGACAAGGCATGAATGATAAGCCACCCACGGACAAGCTCGACCGCGACAAGCTCCATGCTTCGTCCGTCTGGGAGCCATCCAATCGCAAGCCATCTCGGCGGCTCGTCCTTCGACTCGCGACGAATGCACTCAGTAACCGCAAGCCAAGCGCTTAGCACCTGCTTTTCTGTCAGGTGCTTTTTAGCGTTGGGATGGATCTCAACATCCATGCATCTTCTCCTCCATCTTACCCAATTTCGTATGACGAAAGTCCGCTGTCGCCAATTCTTAAGCCGGCACGCGTTGGAGAGCAGGGGTCGAAACAATGATTGAAGAGCGCTCTAGTGCGGCCCAGGCGCCGGGGCAGGAGCACATACGCCAGGGACATACGTTTTCGTAGCGCGCGAGGATATTGCCGTCGCGATCGATGAAGGCGATGTCGATGGGATAGGCCATAAAACACGTATGGACCGAAGAGCAGCGTGGAAACGCCATGACGAGCGGCAAGCCGTTGGCGGCAACCGGACGCCGTCCCAGCATGCCGCGCAGGCGCACGACAAACGACTCCGCCACCGCAAACTCGGCCGGCGTCCAACCCAGCCTGTTGAGTGCCCGCGCGTAGGCGATGTAGGACGAGACCGCGGTCACATGACCACCCCCGGACGCCATGGATCGACCGTCACCGCGCGCTCGTGCGACAACGTTGTCGGCGCCCCCAGCGGAACGCCAGCGATGCTGAGAGAAGTCGGCCACGGCTCATAGTGCATGGTGCAGGTGTAGGTCCTAAACGTACCGGATAGGGAGAGCAGACCACCATCCGATGCCTCCGCGCCTTGCTCGCTCGACACTTCGATCTGCAAGTCATAGCCTTCCATGGCATTCAGAATTTGAGTCTGGACCGTCGCCGAGGCATCGACAGAGCTTTCGTCGCCCTCCCCCTCCGACGCCACGGCGTGCGCCAACACGATGTCGGGCACCACGCGGTCGAAGCGCGCGACAGCACTGGCAAAGATCATGACGTTGTACACGATGAGTGCCAGCACCAGCAAAACGGGCGTAACCACTGCCATCTCCACCGTCGCTTGGGCGTGCTCCTCGCGCAGACGCATGCGGATACTCATTACGACCCACCGCCCAGAGCGCCAACCAGCGTGGCGACATCGACGGTGAGCGGGATGGAGCCGCCGCCGGGCAGAGGAATCTCCGCAAGCGTGAACACCGTACCGCTGATGGTGCGTTCGACTTGATATTCCAACGCCTCGCAAAGCGCCTTGGGATCGGTCACGCCCAACGGAATACTTCGCAGCTTGTCTTGCGCTTGAGAGAGACCGGCAATGTCAGACCCCGGACTCTTAATGACGTTGGCGGAATCGGTCAGCACCGGCTTTCGCAGGCGCAAGTCGCACGGTTCCAAACCCAGCGCCGCCACGGACGCCGAAACGGTATCGCCGAGCCACGATGCAATGGAGTCCAACGCACCGTTGCCCCCTCCTAGGCCCTTAATCATCTCGTCCATAAGTTCGTCGGCCGAACCTTGGATGTCTCCGTATCCCACAAGCAGCCGTCCCCAAACATCCATGACGCCATCGAGTACGCCGGCAACGTCACCCGAGCGTTCCTTCAATGTCGAGAAAAATCGCGAAAGCACGTTGTTTTGCGCCGTCGCCTCATCGGGCGCCAGCACCGCGGCAGAGATGGCACCGCGACTGCCAAGCTCAACCGCCGTGTTAAACGAAGAGTTGAGTTCATCGGAGCTCGAGATGGCACCCGAAACCGCAAAGGCAACCACGCCGTTGCGACCGGGCGGAGCGATACGCGGGCGCTCACCGGAAAGTTCTTTGATGGCGGTATCGAACGCATTGCCCGCACGGTCGGCTTCGTCCTCGGTCTGACGCTCGAGCTCGAGCTCCTTGTTGCGACAGTCGACGTAGTCCTCCAGGGCGTCTTTAAACTTGTCAAAGTGATACTCGAAGCCGTTTTCGATAGAGGTTGAAGGCGCCGCAACAGCACCAAGCGACAAAACGCCAAAATGGCATTTGCTGCATTTATCCTGTCCATCGTAATCGGCAACCGAGGCAAATCCGCTCGGCGTCCCTTTCTTATAGTTAGGGCAGGTCGTCCCGTAATGCAGATACGCCTTGTCATCGTTCACGCTCGTCGGCCACACCGCATCGGTATAGAGTTCCGTCGCCCGAACCTCATCAGAGTTGCGCGGCAGCAGCGGAATATAGGAGGAAACCCTGTCTCCGTTCTCGGTTATATATGCCCGATCGACCTCCGCGTTCGCATAGGTATAAAACGCCTTACGCGCCGCAGACTCTGCCTTCATCTCGACACTCGAGCCCTGGGGCTTCTCATTTGTCAGACGCCAATGGTAGTAGTCCTTCGCGCGATCAAGGGCAACTTGAGGCTCCCACGTAACGCTCGATGAGTAATGCGGATTTTGAACACCGGAAAGATCCGTTAGGCTTTTTGCGCGCTCCCACATACAAGAACAGCTGCCGACCGAGCCCTTGTCAGACCCACCACAATCCGCCAGCCAAGCGCGCTCCTTTGCCTTCGCCGTCTCCTCCGAGGCCTTCCGCAGCTCCTCGGCCGCACGCTCTAAATCATCTGATGTGTCTTTAATGGTATCGGTCGAGATCTCTGACCCTTTGAGCGCAGCAAAGTCCGACTCGGATGTCCTGGGCACGGCAAGCGCCGTACCGGTATAGGTCACACTATCGGTATCCTGCGCCGACACCGCCTGCGTGGCACGCGCGGCGATCAGATACGGCAGAGCCGTCTCGATTTTCTGTAAGCCTTCCGATGCGCTTTTGGCAAACTTGTTGCGCGTTTTAATGATCTCGATCCCGGTGTCGACCATATTGCCGGCAACCGGCTCGGCACCCGGGATGAGGATGGCGACCAAGCCCGTCCCGATCGTGGCAAACCCCGCCAGCCCCAGACTCAAGATACTCGCATCAACCACCGTGGCAGCCGTGTGATAGGACGACACTACGTTGGCACCCGCCAGCGCGCCGCTATCGGCCGCCACCTGGGTGTCCCCGGCACGCGACATGCTCCATATCGCCGCGGTCGACGAAAACAACAATGTGAGCACCACTAGGATGACCACGGCAGAAGAAAGCGTGGTATAGGCGCCGTCTTCGATAAACAGATCGACACCGGCTCGACCCATAAAGCCGCCTCGCTTGCAATGGCAGCTCGGACGGCGCGTCAAAACGCGTCTAGACCAGAAACGCTTAATCCCATGTAGCAATCCACGAATCATAATCTCCCTCCAGCCATTCGGGACGCGATTGATACGAGACATCGACCTTGAGCTCAACGTAGCCGCCCTCGGCGGCACCACCCATAGCCTGCGCAAACGCACCGATCACGGGCAACGGCTTGACCTCGCCGGAAACGGACACGGACGAGACGCCACCCGCACCGGCCCGGCCAAGCTCGATATCCCACGACAGCGGCCCGCCGGCATGAAAGATCGAAACGTTGGGCACTGCGGCAAGCCGGCGGCGGGTGAACTCCTTAAGATCGTCGTCCTCCGCCGTCGTCGTGGTCATGAGCCGCGCGGTCTCGGCGGCGGCAGACTCCATGACCGCGCGCGTATAGAGCAGGCACACCGGTTGCAGTGCGAGAAGGATGAGCGTCAGAAACGTCGGCAGCAAAAAAGCGGCCTCGACCGTAGACTGCGCCCGGTCCTCGCACGCGATATCAATACAACGCGATGTCCTTAGCGCCCGCAGCGGCGTCGATAACCGACATCGAGGCAACGCCATGGGATGCCGCCCGCTCGACCAGCGCCGCCAAGCGCCCATCGGTGCCAGCACGCCAAAGTCCCGCAATCGCCAGCACGATCGATAACAGCGCCACCGTGACGATGGCGTATTCCACAGTCGCTTGGGCAACCTCTTCACGCAGAACGCCATGCATTTCACGATCCCTCCTTTGAGTTTATTGTTTGCGGGACCAGGCGCACGGCGCGCAGACGACACGAAGCATCGCCAGTATCCGCGGCAACCGTCACCATATCGACCCAGCCGCGTCCGTCGCGCACGATAGCGCCCCACACGTTGCCCTTGATATCGAGATAGCCGCTCAGAGCAAGTTGTGCCGTGGGTACCTCGCGATAGGCACGCAGCATATCCGCTGCCGCTTCGGTCATCGGTCGGTCCTCGGACCATGCAAGCCGGACCGCAATCGCGTTGCCCTCAGGCGAATCCGTCGCAGTGCCAGACCGCTTGTCGAGCGCCCGCAGAAAGGTTTGCGCCGTGACAGCGACATCCGAATCGTCCGCATCTCGCATCTCATCTTTTTGAGACGCCACCGCCGAATCTGAGCCCAAATCGGAGGCGGTCCCAGGACGCTGCTGCCGCGCGGCGTTAAGCCCCCAAAGCACCACCGCTATCGCCACGGTCAGGCAAGCAAACACCAGCAGCACCCCGATGGGGCGCTCGCCCTCTACAGGCTGTTGATGCCCTCGCTGATCGCATCCCATAGCTCTTTAACCTTGCCTTTAAATGCAACGATGGCAATAATCGCGATCACCACAAGTACGCCCACTAAAATGGCGTACTCGGTGGTACCCTGCGCGCTCTCCTCCTGCAACAGCTCCTTGGCATGCTGGCGAGTGTGAATCGCCCGGCAAAAAGCCCAGCTCCAAGCCTTGTCAGCAACTTCGACCATCGTGTTCATGTATTCCTCCCTACATCATCCCGCCTGCTCCCAGCAGCGGGCCCAATATGGACAGAAGCAACGCCGGCAAGATGAGCGTGCCGGTGGGAATCAACAGCTTGACGGGCGCACGCTCGATCTCGCGCTCGACCGCGGCGCGATGAGCCGCACGGATCTCGCGACTTTGAGCGGCCAGCGTCTCGGCAAGTGGGGCACCCAGGGCGAG
>CAJMOP010000096.1 GCA_905215115.1 uncultured bacterium
AGCTTGCGGGCGCGGCGTCCAAAAGCCTACTTAGGCAAATACGTGCCTCGTGCGAGCGGTCCAGGTTGGTGTGGAGCGAGATAATGCTCACGCCGCAACGGGCTGCCTCGTAGAGCGCCGCGCTGCATTGGGGGCGCGTCGCACCGGGCGGGCAAAACGCCTCGGGCGCCTTGATATAGACGGGATGATGCGTTAGCAGCACGTTGGCGCCGGCCTCCTGGGCGCGGTGCACATTGGCTTCGGTCGCATCGAGTGCGCAGGCAACACCGGTAATCTCCGCGGCAGGGTCGCCGACGGAGAGTCCTACATGGTCCCAACTCTCGGCATTGGTCTTGGGATAGCGTGCCAGTAGCGCGCGCTCGAGCTCGGCGACGATCATGCGGCACCTGCGATCGAGAGCAGCGTCTGGGCAAACTCGTCCAGATCGTCCGGATTCACGCGGTCGTCAAAGGAAATGCGCAGTGCACCTAGTGCCTGCTCGCGACCAATGCCCATGGCGCTGAGCACATGGCTCGGGTCCATGCTGCCGCTCGAGCACGCCGAGCCGGCCGAAACCTCAAAGCCGGCGGCATCGAGCTTGACGATGAGTTCCTCGGAGTCCATGCCGTCGACGTAGATCGATACCATGCCGGGCAGACGGTCGGCATGCACATAGTCGCCCATCGTGGCGTGAATGCGAGGATGGGCCGTAACCGTGGCGTAGAGCTTGTCGGAAAGGCCTTGCAGCGTTGTGCGCTCCTGGGCAACATTCGGCAACAGCGCGGAAGCGGCAGCGGCAAAGGCCAGCTGCGTGCGTAGATCCTGCGTGCCGGCACGACGTCCGGCTTCCTGTCCGCCGCCAAAGATGCGGGGGCGCAGCGGCGTGCGGGTCTTAACGTAGAGCGCGCCGGATGCCACGGGGCCACCGATCTTGTGCGCGGCAACGGTCATGGCGTCAACTCCCAGCTCAGTGACATCGAGCGGAATATGCAGATACCCCTGGATGGCATCGGTGTGGAACAGGGCGCCAACGGTATGCGTGGCCGCGGCAAGCTCGCGGATGGGCTGCACCACGCCGGTCTCGTTGTTGGCAACCATGATGCTCACGAGCGCCACGTCGTCGCCTAGTAACTCGACAAGCGCGGCAGGCTCAATGTAGCCCGCGCGGCAGGGCTGTACCAGGTCGACGGTAAAGCCGGCGGCACGCAGCAGCGGCAGGTTGTCCAGAATCGAATCGTGCTCGATGGCAGATACGATCACGCGGTTACGCTTGCGATCGCGCTGACGAGCGCCCTCGGCAAGTCCGAGGAGCGCCAGCTGGTTTGCCTCGGTGCCGCCGTTGGTCAAAATGATCTCGGACGGGCGGACGCGCGCACCAAAGCTGCGGGCAATCTCGCGACGTGCCACTTCTAGGCGCGCAGCGGCCTTGCGGCCAAGCGAATGCAGCGAGTTGGGGTTGACGCCGGCAAGCTCGCTGTCGTCGTACTCGCGCTGCGCAAGGAGCGCCTCGGCGCGCATGGGCGTCGAGGCGGCATAGTCAAGATTCACGGGTATGCGGTTTTGACCTGCGGTCATAAGGGATTATGCCTCCTGTGCGGCCTCGTTGCCCAGCTTCTGCAGCAGCGCAACCTCGGCAGCGGGATCTTCGGACTTAAATACGGCAGAACCGGCCACGAGCACGTTGGCGCCGGCCTTGACGACATCGGCAATGTTCTTGGAAGAGATGCCGCCGTCGACCTCGATGAGGGGCGAAACGCCGTGACGCTCGCACATGGCCTTGAGCTCGTGCAGTTTGGCAATGGTACCGGGAATAAAGCTCTGGCCGCCAAAGCCGGGGTTCACGCTCATGAGCAGCACCATGTCGACGACGTCGATGATGCTCTCGAGCACGCAGACGGGCGTTGCGGGGTTGAGCACCACGCCGGCCTTGACGCCGCACTGTTGCAGGTGCGTGAGCGTGCGGTGCAGGTGCGTAGAGGCCTCGTAATGCACGGTGATCATATCGGCGCCAGCATCGGCATACCAATCGACCGTCTTGTCGGGGTTCGAAACCATAAGGTGCGCGTCGACCGGTACGTCGGTGGAGCGCTTGACGGCCTTGAGGATATCAACGCCAAAGGTGAGGTTGCCGGTAAAGTGACCGTCCATGACGTCAAAGTGCACGTAGTCGGCGCCGGCGATCTTGTCGAGTTCGCCCTTAAGGTTGGCCATATCGGCCGAGAGGACGGATGGAGCGATTTTGATGGAACCCATGGTAGTAGCCTTTCTGCGCTAGTCGGTGAGTCCGTAGAACTCTTGCGATGGGACGCGGTCGGTGAGAATCTCGAGCGCCCTATCCAAAGTAACACCGTTGTAGAGCGTTTGCTCCACGGCAAAGGTGAGCGGAATGTCTACGCCCAGTGAACGGGCGAGCTCGCTGACGCTACGGGCCGCAACGGCACCCTCGACCACCATATGCGTGCGTGCCTGGTACTCTTCGAGCGACACGCCATGAGCGAACTCGTAGCCAAAGGTGCGGTTGCGCGAATGCTCCGAAGTGCAGGTGGCGATGAGGTCGCCCATGCCGGCGAGTCCCATGCAGGTTATGGCCTGTCCGCCGCGTGCGTGCACCAGTCGACTGATCTCGGCCAGGCCGCGCGTCATGATAAGGGCGAGCGTGTTGTCGCCCGCGCCAGTGCCGGCGGAGATGCCGCACACGATGGCGATGACGTTTTTCATAGCGCCGCAGACCTCGACACCGGTCATGTCCTGCGACAGGTAGATGCGGAATGCCGTTGATAGGAGCAGATCCTTAAAGGTCTCCCCTACCTGTACATCCTCGCTGGCGATGACGGCGGCAGAAAGCCCACCGCGGCAGATCTCCTCGGCATGGTTGGGACCCGAGAGCGCCGCCACGCGCGCCTCGTTGCCGATCTCGCTGGCGATGATTTCGCTCATAAGCAGGCCGGACTCTGGCTCAATGCCCTTGGTGAGGCACAGCACCGGCATCTCGTCCGCGATGAACGGCGCCGCCTGGTGGCAGACGTCGCGCAGGTGCGTCGAAGGCACGGCAAATATGATGGCCTCGGCGCCGTCGAGCGCCTGGGCTAAGTCCGTCGTGGCGACAACGTTTTCCGGCAGCAGGTAGTCCACCAGATAGCGGGGATTACGGTGCTCGCCGTTAATGCCGGCGGCCGTCTGCTCGCTGTGGGCCCACATGGTCACGCGCTCGGCGCGCGCGGCGGCAAGGCCGGCGACGGCGGTTCCCCAGGAGCCTGAGCCAATCAGCGCAACATTCATGACTCTCTCCTACTTATCGTCGGGCTCGGTGACGCGCTTGGTAAACGAGAGCTTGGACTCCTTACCGGCCATGAGCTTTTGGATATTCGAGCGATGGGCCCACACCACGGTGATGCCGATCATCGCCATGCAAAACTTGAGACCCAGGCTGCTGTACGGAAAGACCGCGCAGGCAGCGATAGGAAGACCGATGGCGGCGGCAAGCGAGCCCACCGACACGTACTTGGTGATGGCGACGGCCACGATAAACATGCCCAGCAGCGACAGGCCAATGGGCCAGTACCAGGCAAGGATCACGCCCAGACCAACGGCGATACCCTTGCCGCCATGGAAGTTGAGGTAGGGCGAGAAGATATGGCCCCATACAGCTGCCAGGCAAATGACGCCGAGCATCCAGTCGCCGGGGGCTCCAGGCGCCATGATGTTCGGCGGAAAACCATAGCCCAAGTCGGCGATGAGCGGACGGGCGATAAGGACGCAGATGGCGCCCTTAAGGCAGTCGAGCAGCAGCGTGAGTGCGGCCACCTTGGGGCCGGCCACGCGCAGCGCGTTGGTGGTGCCGATGTTGCCGGAGCCCGCCTTGCGAATGTCCGTGTGGTTGAACACACGGCCCAAGATCAGGCCAAACGGAATCGCCCCGATAAAGAACGAGACCACGGCGCAGATGGCGGTCAGCAGAATCGGATTATGCATCCTTCTGTTCCTTCTTCCTAAAGAAGAGTCGGATGGGTGTGCCGGCAAAGTCGAAGGTCGAGCGCATGCGGTTCTCTACATAGCGCTGGTAGGTGTCGTTGACCAGGTCGCTGTGGTTGACGAAAAACGTGAACGTCGGCGGGTTGACGCCCGTCTGGGTCACGTAGTGCATGCGCAGGCGGCGCTTGCCGTCCACCACGGTATGGCCGAACTCGCGCAGGTCGGTGAGGAACGTGTTGAGGCGCGAGGTGCTGATCTTCTGCGAGCGCGTCTTTTCGGCAGCGTCGACCATCGACCAGATCTTCTCGACGCTGCGGCCGGTCAGGGCCGAGATGCGCAGGTACTGAGCCCAGGGAGCCATGACGCCCAGACGGCGGTCGACGGTCTCCATGCAGGCCTCGCGCTTGCGGTCATCGTCGAGCAGGTCCCACTTGTTGAGCAGCACCACGATGGCGCAGCCGCGCTCGATGGCCAAGCCCATGACCTTCTGGTCCTGCTCGGTGACGCCCACGGAGGCGTCGACGACGAGCAGTGCCACGTCGGCGCGGTCGATGGCGCGCAGGCCGCGGACCATGGAGTAGTACTCGATGTTCTCGTACACGGTGCTCTTCTTGCGAATGCCCGCGGTGTCTACCATGCGGTAGTGCTTTCCGTCACGCTCGACGACGGTGTCGATGGCATCGCGCGTGGTGCCGGCGATGTTGGACACGATGGAGCGGTCGGCGCCCAGGATGCGGTTGAACAGCGAGGACTTACCGGCGTTGGGGCGGCCGATGATGGCCACGTTGAGCGCGTCGGGGAACTCGTCGGCGACATCGTCCTCTTCTTCCGGAAGCAGGGCCACGATATCGTCGAGCAGGTCGCCCGTGCCGTGGCCGTGCAGGGCCGAGAGCGGCGTGGGCTCACCGATGCCGAGGGAATAGAACTCCCAGATGCTGTCGTTTTCGCGGTCGGGGTTGTCGAGCTTGTTCACCAGCAGAAAGACCGGCTTGTCGCAGCGCTTGAGCATGCGAGCGACCGACTCGTCCTCCTCGGTGACGCCGGTGCGTCCGTCGACCACAAACAGGATGACGGCAGCTTCCTCGGCGGCGGCAAGGGCCTGGTCACGGATAGACGTGGCAAAGACGTCGTCGCTCTTGAGCGGCTCGATGCCGCCTGTGTCGACGATGGTGAACTCGCGGCCGTTCCAGTCGGCCGTGTGATACGAGCGGTCGCGCGTGACGCCGCGGGACTCATGGACGATGGCGTCCGAGGTCTGGGCAAGGCGGTTAACGAGCGTGGACTTGCCCACGTTGGGGCGTCCGACGACGGCGACGATAGGTTTCATCTGCTCTCCTTTAATGGGTAGGGTCAGCGGGAATAGTTGAATTGGCGGGCGTTATGCCAAGGATGTGCTCCAGGGTATCGAGCAGCTCATGCGGCATGGTCGATACCACATGAACCTCGGCGCCGCGACCGGTAAGGCTTGCGAGTAATTCGTCACGATGATACTCGTCAAGGGTCATACCGTCGGCGTTGAACATAAGCTTAGGCACAAAGAGCATAACCCCCGACAGGTCCTGCGGCAGCTGTTCCAAGATGTCGCAGGCGACGATGAGGCCGGTCACGTCCACATTGCCGCCAAAGTAGCGGTTTTTGATGGCCGTGACAGAGCCGGCAAGGCCGTGCGGCGATTCCACAAAACGCGCCACCGTATCGCGCGCGCTGGCGCCCGAAAGGCATAGCAGGCGCTGGTCACGGGCGGCGATTGCCTCGCGAACGCGGCGCAGACGATCGGCATCGGCGGCGAGCACGTTGTCGGTCTCGTCCAGATAGGAGCGGATCATGCCGATGCCGTCGTAGTACTGCGGGTAGCCGTCGTAAAAGTCGGCCTCGGGCGGCTCGATGCCGGCATCCAGGTAGAACTCGTCGCTCATCTGGAAGGTGTGGCGGCCAAAGCGCTCGAAGGCACGGTCCTGGAAGGGCCGGATCATGGCGATGGTCTCGCGCGCCAGTTCAGGCTTGTCGCTGTAGGACCAGCTAAAACGATTCTGATGCTTGGTAAAACCAAGCGGCACAATGCCCAGGCTCGTGATTTGCTCGTGCTCCTCGCAAAAGCGTAGGGTCTTTTGCAGCTCCTCGCCGTCGTTCATGCCGGGGCACAGCACGATCTGCGCGTGAATCTCGATACCGGCGGCCATAATGGTTTCGAGCACGTCCATGCCGCGCTGGGCGTTGCGGCCCATCATGCGGCGGCGGACGTCGGGGCTCACGGCGTGGACCGACACGTTCATGGGGCTCATGTTGCGGTCGATGACGTTTTGCACGTCCTCGTCGGTGAGGTTTGTGAGCGTGACAAAGTTGCCCTGCAAAAAGCTCAGGCGATAGTCGTCATCGCGGATGTAGAGCGTGGAGCGACCGCCCTTGGGCAGCATCGTCATAAAGCAGAACACGCAGGCGTTTACGCAGGTGCGCATGCCGTCGAAGATGGGGCCATCGAACTCCAAGCCCCAGTCCTCGCCGGGAAAACGATCGAGCTCAACGGGGCTGACGGTGCCGTCGCGCGGATCGAAAACCTCCAGCTCGACGGTGTCGTCGTCTGCCTCCCAGAGCCACACGATCATATCGGTCAGCTGCTCGCCGTTGACCGTGAGCACGCGCATGCCCGGCTCGATACCCACATCCCATGCGGGCGATTCGGGACGCACGTTTTTAACGAGCGCGCCCTCACCCGGCTCGGGGTCGCGGCTGCGTCCGTAATCGGCCACCTCGGCGGCGTATGCGGGTACGGTCTGGTCCATGATTAGCGGCAAAGCTCCTTGATGCGCTCGACGGCGCGCTCGATGTGTTCTTGCGGTGTTGAGGCTCCGGCGGTGATGCCGATGTGGCGTGCTTTGGCAAACCATGCGGCATCGATCTCGGATGCCTCCTCGATGTGATGCGTGTGCTCGCAGACATCGGCGCAAATCTGCGCCAGGCGGCGGGTGTTGCCCGAGTTCTTGCCGCCCACCACGACCATGCAGTCGCAGCGGTTGGCAAGTGCGGCTGCTGCCTGTTGACGCTCACTCGTGGCGGCGCAGATGGTGTTGATCACGCGCAGTTCCTGCACGCGCGGGGTGATGGAGGCCACAACCTCGGCCAGGTTCTGCGCGGTTTGGGTGGTCTGCACAACCAGGCCTACCTTGCCCTTGAGCGGCAGCTCGTCCGCATCGGCGGCGCAGCTCACGACCTGCGCGTCATCGCCGGCATGGCCCAGGATGCCCTCGACTTCGGGGTGACCCGGCTCGCCCACGACGATCACGCGGTAGCCCTCGCGCACCAGGCGCTCGGCCGCCACATGGACCTTCTTCACGTACGGGCAGGTGGCGTCGACCACAGTAAGGTCACGCTCGCGAGCGGCATCGATCACCTGCGGCACCACGCCGTGAGCGCGGATGATCACGGTGCCCGATGCGGCATCGTCTAGGGTCTCAGCCAGACCGACGCCTGCCTCGGCGAGCTCGCGCACCACGATGGGGTTATGGATGAGCGGACCCAGCGTGTGGACCTGAGCGCTCTCCCCTGCCTGCGGC
>CAJMOP010000097.1 GCA_905215115.1 uncultured bacterium
CCGAATGCTCGCCATCGAAATTTATCGATGGCCTATTTCAGACTGTAATGGGCAGGCGCCTTTGCGGTGGTTCGAACATGGGTGTCTGCATCAGATATAATTTGCAACTGTAATATAGTTGCAACTATGAAGCGGAACGCCTTGGAACATCGTTCGATTTCTGCAAGATGTCGGAGGTAGTCATGAGTAACGTTTTGGCATACAAGGGTTATTTCGCCCCAGTCGAGTTCGATGCCGAACAGCATGTGCTAACAGGTATGGTCGCCGGCATTAGGGACGCAATCGTATTTGAGGGCTCCACGGCTGACGGAGTTGAGCAATGCTTCCACGACGCCGTCGACGATTACCTTGAGTTATGCGGCGAGCAGGGCAAGGAGCCCGAACGGGCTTTCAAAGGCTCGTTCAACGTAAGAACGGGTTCCGAACTCCACAAGCAGGCAGCGCTGGCAGCGGCAAAGAAGGGTATGTCACTCAATAAGTTTGTGACCGAAGCAATCGCTGCTGCGCTATAGCGTTAACGCATGGGCCCAAACCACCACAAAGGGGACAGGCGCCTTTGTGGTGGTTTCGACATTTGCCCAGATAAAACCTGCCAAAATAAACCTGTCCCTTTTTGGTAGGTTTGGGAGAGGAAGCCGGGATGGACAAGGCTGAGTTGCGGCGGGCGGTGATTGCTCGGCGTGATGCTCTTGATTTGGACTTGCGGGCGGCGAAGTCTGCTGATATCTGTGCGCGGCTGGTTGAGCTGCTGGGCCGCTTGGATGCCGCGGCGCCGCACACCGTTGCCGTCTATGCCGCGATGGGTTCCGAAGTCGACTCAGCCGCGTTTGCCGCAGCTGCCGCCAAACGTGGCTGGCGCGTGGCCTATCCGTGCATGCTCTCGGCAACAGACGCCGCAGCTTGTGGCCAGCGCATGTGTATGCGGGCAGTTGCTGCCGGCGACGCGGACGCGGCTCCGTTTATCGCCCACCCCACGCGGGCCTTTGCGGCCACGGACATCGACAGCAGCCGCTTCCCTATCGTGCCTGCCGAAGCTCTCGACATGATCGTCGTGCCGCTCGTAGCATTCGACCGCACCGGCACGCGCCTAGGCTACGGCGGCGGCTGCTATGACCGCTACCTGCCCATGCTCTCGCCCGTATGTCAAATCATCGGCATCGCCTTTGACGAACAGCGCGTCGACCACATCCCCACCGATGCCCACGACCTGCCGCTACCCCACATCATCAGCGCCTAACGGCTGGCACGCTGCACCCCACAAAAATGAGCGTGGAAAATTTCCCACTTTGGGCCTGTTCGGGGGCAAAAAACGGGAGATTATCCACGCTCATTATTCAAACGTCCGATAATCCACGCTCGTGTGTCCGAAAATCCACGCTCAACCAAATCGCGTCTAAATTCCCACGCTCATCCGTCCGGATTTCCACGCTCGTGCAGCCTAACGCCCTGTAACCGTCTCAGCAGGCACGCGGCACGCCGGCAACCTTGAGCTTGCGATCGAGCTTTGTCGGATCCCTTAGGTCATCCCAGCACAAGCGCACAATCTTGCAGTTATCGAGCATCGAAAGCCTCGACTCGCGCTGGCGCTCGTCAAATTGCGCCTTTGCGAGCTTGCCCTCCTCCGCCGCCTTCTCGCTTTTAACGAATCCGTCGAACTCCCCAATAATCAACCGGTCACCCACGCGCCACAAATAGTCAACGCGATACGGCCTTCCCGGCTCAACCGGATCGAACAGCTCAACTTGCAGCTCCGGAACCTGCCAGCCGCGCTCGATCATCAGCGCACGCGCCTTGGACTCGCCGCCGTTTTCCGACAAGCCGTCGGCACACCGCGCGACCCTGCGCGCCGTCACAACACCGCGACGATTCAAGCCAAGCCTGTCGACCGTCTCAACAAGATGCTCCTTCGACAAAAGCTGCTCATGGAGCGCCGAGTCCGCAATGATCAGTCCTTCGACAAACGATGCATCGACCAGGCAATCCGCAATCGTTTGATCGATATCGGTCACGGCAATATCCATCTCGCTGGCCCGTGTCCGATAAGCATACCGATGGCGAACGACTTGAGAGCCTGGCGTCGTCGATTGCGCCGGCATCGCGGCGATATGGATGTGCGTCAAATTGGCATGCGAAACCGAAAGGCCATAGACAACGGCCGCCGTATAGGAGCAAAACGTCCAGTCGGGGTGCTTTTGCGCAAGCGCCCGCACCCGATGCAGATAACGCTGCCGAAACTTGAGCTCGGACCAGTATTCCGGACGCGCATACAGTCCCGGCATGACCACCTTGAGACTTCCCGCCGCCACCCGCCGTTCAATCTGCTTTGCCTCCGCCGTCGTGCGCGCGTACACGCAGCTCATCTGCTGCTCGCATGCTTCAATGTGACTTGTGAGTCTTTGATTCGCCGTCATGTTTGCCATGTCGCCCCCAAACTCTTGGAACGGCGCAAACGTACCAGACGGTTTCATGCGAAGTCTGACCAAATGCTGTCCAGATGCTGACCAAATGCCTGACGGTTTTGGATGTTTTAGGCCAATGGCTTATATCTGCAGGTAGAACGGTTATCGAGAGGTCCCTGTCTCCACATTTTGAGCCTCAAAAGCCACCGACTTCATTGAAAGAAAATATGCTGTGGCTCGAAACTACCTAGTTTGCGATGTAGTCCGCATGTACTCAACGTGTGATGATGCCGACGGTACGGCAGCTGCAGAAAAAATGAGCGTGGAAAATCTCCCGCTTTGAGACCCCTTGTGAGCCAAAAACGGGAGATTATCCACGCTCACGTTGCAAACGTCCGATTATCCACGCTCGTGTGTCCGGATTTCCACGCTCGTCACGCGGCGGCCACGGCGGCAGTCACGGCCACGGCCGCGACCTAGTGCTCCTCGCCGGCGCGGGCCAGGTCGTAGGGCGTGGTCTGGTAGACGTAGTAGTTGAGCCAGTTGGTATAGAGCAACTGAGCCTGGCTGCGCCAGACGTTGCGCGGCTCGGCGGTGGGGTCGTCACCCGGAAAGTAGTGCGCCGGCACCTGAGGGTTGAGGCCGCGCTTCACGTCGCGCTCGTACTCCAGGCGCAGCGTGTCGGTATCGTACTCGGGGTGACCAAATACAAAGAAGCGACGGCTGTCGGTCGACTTGACGATGTACAGGCCCACCTCGTCGGACACGGCCACGACCTCAAGCTGCGGCTCGGCCTCCACGTCCTCGCGGCGCACATCGGTGTTGCGCGAATGCACGGCATAGAAGCGGTCGTCGAAGCCGCGGACCAGCGGGCTTTGCGGCTTCACCAGATAATGCTCGAACACGCCACTTGCCTTTGCCGGCAGGTCGTACTTCTGAATACCGTAATGATGGTACAGCCCGGCCTGTGCGCCCCAACAAATGTGCAGCGTAGAGTGTACGTGCGTGGTAGACCAATCCATGATCTGGCAGAGCTCGGGCCAGTAGTCGACCTCCTCGAACGGCATCTGCTCCACCGGCGCGCCCGTGATGATCAGGCCGTCGTAGTGGATGTCGCGGATGTCGTCGAACGTGCGGTAAAACGTCTCCAGGTGGCCGGCGCTCACGTGCGTGGCCTCGTGCGTCTTGGTGCGCAGCAGGTCCACCTCCACCTGCAGCGGCGTGTTGGAGAGCTTGCGCATGATTTGCGTCTCGGTGGCGATTTTGGTGGGCATGAGGTTGAGGATGAGCACGCGCAGCGGACGGATGTCCTGGTGCAGCGCGCGATACTCGGTCATGACAAAGATGTTCTCGCTCTCGAGCTGCGCGGCTGCAGGGAGGGCGTCGGGAATACGAATGGGCATGGATGCTCCTTACGAGTCAGTTGCAGTTATGGTACAACGAGCGGCCCTATCCGCGCGAGCACATCGCCCAGCGATGCCGTCAGCGGCCCAAATCACTCCAAAAGTAGAGATTAAGGCATGTCCCAAAAATCTACGGCGCTTTAGTCTAGCAAAGTGGCAGCAGGACGCTACAATAGTTCGACGCGAAAAACTCGGCCGAAAGGATACATATATGTACCAGACGCGTAAGATCGGTGTGGTCGGCCAGGGCCACGTAGGAGCACATGTTGCCAACAGCCTGCTTATGCAGGGCATTGCCGACGAGCTGTACCTGTGCGATATCAACGAGGCCAAGGTGACGTCCGAGGTCCAGGACCTGCGCGACTCCCTTTCGTTTGTCCCGTATAACACCAAGATCGTCAACTGCTACGACCACTACGAGGAGCTGGCCTGCTGCGACGTCATCGTCAACGCTGCCGGTAAGGTCGCGCTGGCCGCCGGCAACCGCGACGGTGAGCTGTTCTTTACCACCGACGCCGCCCGCACCTTTGCCAAGCGCATCGTCGACGCCGGCTTTGACGGCATCTTCGTCTCCATCTCCAACCCCTGCGACGTCGTGTGCACCGAGCTGTGGCACCTGACCGGCTACGATCCCAAGAAGATCATCGGCTCGGGCTGCGGTCTGGACTCCGCCCGCCTGCGCACCGAGATCTCCAAGAAGGTCGGCGTGAGCCCCAAGTCCATCGATGCCTACATGATCGGCGAGCACGGCTTTAGCCAGCTTGCCGCCTTTAAGGCCGCGACCATCGCCGGCAAGAGCCTCAACGAGCTTCAGGCCGAGAACCCCGACAAGTACGCCTTCGACCACATGGAGGTCGAGGAGCTCGCGCGCAAGGGCGGCTATGTGACCTACCAGGGCAAGCAGTGCACCGAGTACGCCGTCGCCAACTCCGCCGCGCGCGTCTGTGCCGCCGTGCTGCACAACGAGCACGCCGTGCTTTCCGCCTCCACGCTCATGACCGGCCAGTATGGCGAGGAGGGCATCTTCACGTCTCTGCCGTGCGTGATCGGCGCCGAGGGCGTCGAGGAGGTCTACACGCTCGACCTGTCCGAGTACGAGCTCGAGGGCTTCCACAAGAGCTGCCAGCACATCCGCGACAATATCGCCCAGCTCGACTGGTGGGACGCCGAGGCATACGACGCAAAGTAGGCCGCTGGCTGCCGCAACCTTGCGAATCTAAGCGCGATACTAAGCGGGCTGCGCCGGAAATCCCCGGCGCGGCCCGCTTTTTTGCTCATGCAACACGTTTGCGAATCGAAGGTGAATACTTTTCCGCGATGTGAACGAGCAAAAACGAGCCCCCGAAGCATCCACACTTTTCAGGCGCCGTTTCCTGCGGTTTCGCCGAGTTTTTCCTGCAGTTTTGGCATCAAAAAGTGTGGATGCTTCGGGAGTCCAAAATAGGTCGTTCACTTCGCGGAAAAGTATTCACCTTCGTTTTCGCGCAAACACAAATCCAGCCGCCACAACGCAAAACGGGGCCCGCGCGTGGCGCAGGCCCCGTCAAAAAAGATAATTCCCGGTACTTAGTACTGCTCGATGCCCATGTAGCGACGAACCTCGGGGCTGTGGTCGAAGACCTTGCCGCGGGCGGCGCGCAGCTCGCAGCTCATCGCGTAGAAGAAGATCGGCTCCAGGAACGAACGAACGCTGGCAGGCACCTTGTCCACACCGTACTCGAGCGCGTCGAGCACCATGACTGTATCGGTGTGCGTGTTGAGGAACGCAAGAGCGCGCTCCTCCATGGGGCGGCACTCGCCGGCGCCAAGCTGCACAAAGTAGAACACGCCGGGCCCGGTGGCCTCGAACGGGCCGTGGAAGTACTCGCCGGAGTGAATATAGCAGCAGTGCTGCCACTGCATCTCCATGAGCGAGCAGATGGCCATGGCGTAGGTCTGGCTAAAGTTGGGGCCGGATCCCAGGATATAGAAGAACTTGTGCTGCTGGCAGAGCTCGGCAAAGCGGGCGCCCAGCTCGGCGTTGACTTTCTCGCGAGCGGCGGGCAGCAGCGCATCCATCTGCTTGAGGCCCTCGTACATGTCGGCGAGTGCCTCGTAGCCTTCCTGCTGGTCGAGCAGCTCGGCGGCGATCAGAGCGCCGATTCCCTGAGGCACCTCGGCCTGCGACACGCCCTCACCCCAGGGGTAGACCCAGGTGGTCCACTTGCCGTTGTCGATCTTGGAGCCCTCGCAGTCGGTCATGGCGACGACCTCGGCGCCGGCGGCCAGCGCCATCTCGCAGCCGTCGACGACCTCCTGCGTGTTACCGCTGTGGCTGCAGGCAATAACGAGCGACTTCGGCCCCAGGCTCTTGGGAGCCATCAGACAAAACTCGCGTGCCGTGTAGACCGTCGAGGTAAACGTGGTGGCCTCGCGCTTGAGCAGCTCGTTGGCCGGCATCAGGTCGATCATCGAACCGCCACAGGCAATCCAAAAGACGTTCTCGATCTTGCCCTTGCGCTTGATGATTTCCTGAACCAGATCATGTGCGTTCATGCTGATGTTCCTCCTTGTGGGGCGGCTTTGAACGACGACAGCCTGTACCTGCGGTCGTTCTATGTTGTTCTATTTATAGCACGTGTAACAACGCCCGTGAAGTCATCTCGGCAAATTTGTTCTATGTTGTTCTATCTGTGGACGTTAGATGTCGAACACGTAGCGCGAGCCCACGATCTTTTGGCGACCGAGCAGCAGGGGCCGCCCGCCGGCGTCGGTAAAGTATGCCTCCATATAGAAGAGCGGCTCGCCGACCGGCACCTCCAGCAGCGGGGCCGCCTGAGCATCGGCAAGCGCAATCTCCACGGTGCAGGGATCGGACTTGAGCGGCGCGCGGCCCGAATGCTCTGCAACGAGCGCAAAGATGGAATTGTCCGTGAGGTCCTTGTCGGCAAGCGTCTGCAGATAGGGATGGTCGGCGAGCACAAAGGCGTTGTTCTCAAGCATGACAGGGATGCCGTCGGCCGTGCGCACGCGCTCGACCACGATAAGCTCGCAGCCGGGCTCCACGCCAAAGAACGCCGCATCCTCGTGCGTCGCCGCGACCACCGTGCGCGACACCAGACGCGCACCCGGCACCATGTCGTTGGCAGCACAACCCTCAGTAAAGCTTTGGACGTCACCCTTCTGGCGAATCTTGCGCTTGAGCTTGGGCGCACACACAAAGGTGCCCCTCCCCTGCTGGCGGTTGAGATACCCCGCACGCGAAAGCTCCTCGATGGCGCGACGCACGGTGACGCGCCCCACGCCATAGGACTTCGCGAGCTCCATCTCGGAAGGAATGCGCGAGCCGGCTGCGTACACGCCGCGCGCGATCTCGCCCTTTAGGTCGTCCATGACCTGCTGGTACAGCGGCACGGCGGACACGTCAGTACGGTCGGTCTTGCTATCGAAAGCCATCGTTACGCTCCATCCCGCGCATGCTCGGACTCAAACTCTTCAATCGCCGCCATAAACTGCTCGCCAAAGGCGTCGGCCTTTTTCTCGCCGATGCCGTTGACCTGAATCAGCTCGTCGCGCGTCTGCGGGCGCAGGCGGCACAGGCCGCGCAGGGCCTTGTCGGAGAAGACCATATACGGCGCCATCTCCAGCTCGGCCGCGATCTCCTTGCGCAGGGCGCGCAGGCGCTC
>CAJMOP010000098.1 GCA_905215115.1 uncultured bacterium
GGAGTCGACTCACCCTTGCCGTCTGCTCGCTTCTCATAGGGCAGCCCATCGGAACTGGACGGGCGTCCAATTGCGTGTAATCGCGTCCCAACGCCTTGCTCAAATTCATATAAAATGCGTCCGGAACAAGCGTTGTAAAATCTAGTGATATGAGCATCCCGATTGCTTCCGTGCTTCGATGCTCTCGTCTTTAGCACCCTCCGTTCAGTGGAGGACTGACGGTAGGTGACGTAAAATAAGAAAAGGGGGCAAGCGAAAATGAAGGCAACCGAGGCAAATCTGCTCGACCTTATGGGCGTGGCGAAGATGCAGTTCGTCATTCCCGTGTACCAGCGAGTTTATTCGTGGAGCGTAAAAGAGTGCGAAGTGCTTTGGGATGACGTCATGCGAGCGGGTCGTGATGACATGCCGCATTTCGTGGGGTCGATGCTTTATATACCTGAGTCCGAGAGCTCGGCCACAAGCATCTCGCGCGTGCTCCTGATCGATGGACAACAGCGCATGACGACGTTCTCATTGATGATTGCCGCCTTAGCTGACTATTTGGAGAGCAATCCGGACAAGGCTGGTTTCCTTGGGGATCTCAAGATCTCGGCTCTGCGAAAGAATTACCTCTTTAACGATGACGACTACAACGGCCTGGCGCGTTACAAGCTGGTGCTTTCGCAGGACGATAAAGAGACGCTGTTCTCAATCGTGTCTGGATTTCCCATGCCAGATGAAAAGTCGGATCGCATTGTCGAGAACCATGCGTTCTTCCGCGAAAAGATGCGGGGTGCCTCATTTGATCCGGCAAGGCTTTGGGCGGGTCTCAACCGTGTGCAGGTCATCGACACTAAACTCACGGCAGGTGTAGACAATGCCCAGCTCATATTTGAGTCTATGAACTCCAAGGGCAAGCCCCTCATGCCCATCGATCTCATACGCAACTATGTTCTTATGTCGCTTCCTAACGACGAACAGACCAAGCTCTACGAGGGCTACTGGCATCCCATTGAGCGTCTGTTTGGAAAAGGGGGCGAGAGCGAGTTTAACGCCTTCATTTGGTACTGGCTGTGGCTCAAGGTTCCCAATAGGCAGCCAAAGGAGAATGAGGCTTATTACGAGTTCAAACGGTATTTTACCGATGACTACGACGGAGACACCGAGAGTCTGCTCAAGGAGTTGCGCGAGTATGCGCAAAGGTATGCCGGCCTGTTCCGAGACAAAGAAAAGGACGCTGACCTACGTCGGGTGTTCAGCAGAATCGCAAGCCTTGATGTGAGACAGATCAGGCCTCTTTTGATGCTGCTCTACTCGGTTTACGAGAGAAATAGGCTAGACCGCAACGCGTTCCTTCGCATCTGCGAGACCATCGAGTCGTTTCTGTTTAGACGCGCGGTTTGCGGCAGGCTTACCACGGGCTTAAACAACTTTTTTGCAGGCATGTATCGCAACCTGGAGCTTCAAGCCGATATAGAGGAGTACGTTACGGCGATGCTCCTTATCCACAGCAGCGGTATGACTGCGTACTTCCCGACAGACGAGCATTTTGTCGAGGAGTTTAAGACGCGCGACTGTTACAACCGCTTCTCCAAAAAGCGCTATTACCTGGAGCGCATGGAGAACTGGCACCGCCCGAAGGAGCCCATCTCGGCTGACGATTACCAGATCGAGCACGTCATGCCCCAGACGATCGATGATGAGCACGGCTGGAAGGAATCGCTTGGCGAGAACTGGGAAGACATCCACGACAGGCTGTGCAACAACTTGGGAAATCTAACGTTGACGGGCTACAACCAGGAGTACTCAAACCGGTCATTCTCAGACAAGCTCAATCTTTCGAACGTGGGATTTATGTGCAGCCCACTCTACCTAAACAAGTCGATCGCCTCGCATGAAAAATGGGGCGAGGAGGAGATTAGGCAGCGCGCGGACGAGCTGGCGAAAGAGGCGTGTGAGATATGGAAATATCCCAGCCTTCCGGCAGATGTCGTCGACAAGTATCGTCCTTCTCGCGGGGAGTCTGACGAGGCGCCTATTTGGACCCTGCAAGAGAACCATCCAACCTTTGCCGAGGGCGGGCTTAATCAAAAATTGTTCGAGGAGATACGCGAGTCTATCCTCAACGCCAATCCTTCGTGGGAATCCTATATGGCCAAGTACTATGTAGGATTCAGGTCGGGTAAACGGAAGTTGCATGCCGTGCTGGAAGGCAGGACTAGCAACGGCGGCTGGATTGCCGTTGGCTTGGCAAAGAGTGTGGATGATCTAATGGATCCAGAGGACATGTGCCAGGACAAACGCACACAGGGTGGATTTGGCCCGGGCCTACCGACCTATGTTGCCCTTCGGAATGCCGATGACATTTCCGCGGTGCTCGATCTCATAAAGCAGTGCTAGGTTGAAGGCCGGGAATCTAATTCTCGGCCTTCGCCAGCTCGGAATTGCCGATGGCTTATCTGCCCACCTACACCCCCGCAATCCCGCGCGCGGCACTCAGCAGCTCATACTCCCTCTGGCTCCATTGGCGCAGCTCGGCCGCGCGCACGACATCGCGACACAGGTCCAGGAACACCTCGGCGCCCTCGCAGAAACACTCGCGGGCAAAGTCGCCCGAGCCGTCCGCAACGCACACGCCGTCGGCGAAGAGCTTCCAGCTGGACGGCTCGCGCGAGTCGTCTCCGAGCAGCTTGATCTGCAACACATGTGGATTGCCGGCAGCGCAGAGCTCTTCCTCGAGCTTCTGTACCGTAAAGCGCATCTGATAGGAGAGGCTGCTCTTGACCATGGCCGAGGCATAGCCGCTCGGCTCGTCTAGAAGATGCATTCGCTTTGGCTTGGTTGCTAGGTTGTGGAAATTGCGCTCACTGCGCACAGAGAAATTGTCCATACGGACTCCTTTCATCGATGTTGGCAGGGCCACCGTGCCTCTTGGCCGGTTGGCGTCGGGATCGTGGAGCCAACTCTCTACCCCGACTCTGGATAAAACGCGCCCGCTCCTTGCGGGCACGATGGAGTCTATCAGCGCACGCGGACAGAAATCAAGCGCCGCCTGCGAAATGACGCGCGGGCGGCGTTTGTTTTCGCCAGCTGCTGCTAGGCTTAAATCAGGAAAAGTGTCGAAATTGCCCATGTAAAAGTACGGAAAAGTGTCGTAATATACACTTTAAAACATCGGAAAAATGTCGAAATGAGCATCTAATAACTACGGAAAAGTGTATCCTAGTGCTAAAACAGCACGTAAAAAGGGGTACGCTTATGCTGCAGAGAAAAGCGAAAGCACAGTTTGAATCTTGGCTTGCCTCGTCGCCTAACAAGGCTCTTTTGGTCAAGGGCGCCCGACAGGTAGGAAAGTCATATTTGGTCAACGTCTTTGCAAACGAATCGTTCGAAAATGTCGTAACGTTCGACCTTATCGCCGACGCGTCCGTACGCGATTCGTTTTTGGCGGCGAAAAGTGCGGACGACCTGCTTATGCGCATGTCTATCGCTGCGACGCAGCCGATGGTTGCGAACAAGACCGTCGTGGTTATCGACGAGGTACAGCGATGCCCCAACGTGGTGACGTTTATCAAATACCTGGTCCAGCGTGGCGACTTTCGATACATCCTTACCGGATCGCTCCTTGGCGTTGAGCTCGAGGGCATCGATTCCCTGCCGGTGGGGTATGTCGAGCAGGTCCAGATGTACCCGCTCGACTTTGAGGAGTTTTGCTGGGCAAATGGCGTTGGTGCCAGCGTGTTTGACATGCTCAGGGGCTGTCTAAAGGATGAGGGGGAGCTTCCCGGCTACCTGTATGACCGCTTGCTCGATCTGTTCCATCAGTATGTGGTGGTGGGAGGCATGCCTGACGCGGTCAATTCCTTCTTGGCGACGCGCAATGTCAACGAGGTTCGAAACATCCATCGTGATCTTCATGCCCTGTATCGCGATGACATCGCAAAGTACGCTCCGCCCGAGCTACGCTTGGTTATTCGCGATATCTATGATTTGATTCCCAGCGAGGCCGGCTCCAAAAACAAGCGATTCAAACTGTCATCGATTAACGGTGTCAAACGTTTTTCGCAGGTGACAGATCATTTTCTCTGGTTATCGGAGGCGGGTGTCGCGCTTCCCGTATATAACGTAACGGCGCCCGTGGCACCCCTTTTATTGGGGGAGCAGCGAAATCTGTTCAAGCTGTTTTACTTGGATACCGGAATGCTCATGTCGTCGTATTCCAAAAGGGTCGCCCAAGGCGTTTTTGATGGGGAGGCGGAGGGCCCCTTTGGCATGAATATGGGGGCGGCGTTTGAGGGCTTCGTTGCCCAAGAGCTCAAAGCTCATGGATTTAGATTGCGCTACTTTACGTCCAAAAAGGTTGGTGAGCTCGATTTTGTGGAAGAGACGTTCGATGGGGAAGTGCTCGCCATCGAGGTCAAATCGGGCAAGAGCTTTAAGTCCCACGCGGCGCTCGATAACGCACTGGCAACGAAGGGCTACGTAATCGAGCGCGCCTTGGTACTTGCGGAATGTAATCTTCACCGCGATGGTGACGTGCTGTATCTGCCCATCTTTATGGCAGGGCTTTTGGAGCCGTAACGTGCCGCTGGCTCTTCCGGCCCTCACTTAACCCTCGCTACTCGTCGTCTCCGTCGTTGGGGTCGCCCTTGAGGGTGTTGATGTCCAGATACTTGTTATCGTCCTCTTTTTGCTGGGTCTCCGACTCCGCTTGGGTGGGGCCGGAGAACAGATGGAATCCCTCAAACGCAATGACGCCGAGCAGGGCAATGACAATGGCGATAAAGGCAACCTTGACTGCCTGCGGAAATTCCGAGAAACGCAGCGCCTTTTCCTCGGCGTAATAATCGGCGAAGCGCTCTTCGCCCGTGCTTTTGGTATACGCCGGCGCGGACGCGGCCTCCGGGTCATATTCCGGTGCAGGCGTGGCAGCGTACGGATCGTTGAGATAATCGCTCGATGCGGTGCCATAATCCTCGGTCTCGATGCGATCGGTGCCAGTATAGCCATCGGAATAATCGGAATATGCCGCACCGCCCTCATAGTCCGCGGCGCTCGTGTTGGCGGCAAAAAGCGGGTTAACTGGAACGTCGAGCGCCGGCATGTCGGTAGAGGTCTCATCCAGATCGGCTGCAGCCCAGGAATCGTAGGCAACCTGATGGGCAACGGGCTCATCGAGCCTTGTGATCGGAGGCTTGCGTGCCGCAGGAACAGGCAACTGCTGGGCGCTGTACATAACGGTGCTGTCGGCCGATTTGCCCTGCGTCGCTGCAGCGAGAAATGCCGCCGTCTCGGACGGGTCGCTTGCGGGGTGGGGAGCGGGCGCGGGCGCCGAAATGGGTGCGGGCGTAGATGCGGGCGTCGAAACAGGCGGCTGCGCAGGAGTCGGCGCAGCCGCGGGCTTAGGCGCAAGTGCGGGATTGGGGCTTGACGGGCGAGCCCCACCGCCCATGAGTTCGTCGGCGGTCCACGGGCGATCATCCATCACGTCGTCAAGGCTCAGCGAAAACAGGTCGTCTTCACCCTCATCGAACATGCGGTGCACATGTCCACCAATTGCCGGAATCAATCCGCGACCGGTGCATGATGCCTTGCTCAACGCCATTCTATTCCACCCTTTCGAAATACTAATGACATCGATTATATGGAACTTCCCAAGCGGCTCGGTCTTGGATTCGAGCTTTCCAGAACTCGCGCCCAAAAGGGGAGGGGCAATCTAGGCGAGTGCCTACTTGTCGTCGGCCGCCGCCTTGGCCTCATTGAGGTAGCTATAGAAGCTGTACTTGGAGATGCCAAAGAACTCGCAGGCGCGCTCGCTCGACTTGGAAATGAGGAAGGCGCCGCGACGGTCGAGGTAGCCAATGGCACGAATGCGCTCGTCTTTGGTCATGAGCGCCGCGGGCTTGCCCACAAACTGCTCGCACTCGTGCAGCAGGTCCTCGAGCAGGTCGCCGATGTTCTTGGTAATGGGCTCGGGCTCGGTGTAGCCCGTGCCGCCGGTGCCGGTAAAGGCGTCGAGCGAACGCTCAAAAGCCTTCATAAGCGTAATGTCAAAGTTGATGCCCAAAATGCCGACGGGCTTGCCTTCGTCGTTGCGGATAAAGATGGTCGAGGACTTGAGCAGCTTGCCATCGGTGGTTTTAGTGAGGTACGGCTCGCGGTCGTGTACGTCGGTGGTGCCCTCGTGCATGGACTCAAACACGATATGGCTGGGGCCGTCACCCAGTTTGCGCCCGCTGACGTGGCCATTTTCGATCACTACGATGGAGTGGTCCACGTCCTCGGTCTCCAGATCGTGGACGACGACTTCGCAGTTGGGGCCAAATTGGAGCGCCAGACCGTGTGCAAGGCGCTTGTAAAACTCAATCTGTGCGGGGGTCATGGGTGCCTTCCTAAAAATTAGTTTGGGCACACTTTGCCATAAACCACACTTGTTCGCAAATAACGAAAGCGTTGCTGCGTTATGTGACCGTTCGGCGGCGAAAAGGTACCGATTGCGGCAACTAACAATTTGTTAGGTTATCCAATCAAAAAGTGTGATAGAACATTACTAACAAACTTTTTGTTTGGCATCCACATAAAAGTTCAGCCGTGTGAATGGGATCGGGCTGAAACGCGTATGCGGGGGCCGGCAAGAGAGGACTTAAGGAGTTCACCGTATGGCCGATAAGATCCAGTGGGCGGGCAACACGATGCCCAAGAGCGATGACAAGCACTTGGGAATCATGAGCCTCGACCACGTGAAGAAGGCCCGCGCCTTCCACCAGTCGTTCCCTCAGTACACCGTTACTCCGCTTGCCCGCCTGGACGGCCAGGCCGCGCGCCTGGGCCTGTCCAACCTGTGCGTTAAGGACGAGAGCTATCGCTTTGGCCTCAACGCCTTTAAGGTCCTGGGCGGCTCGTTTGCCATGGCCAACTATATTGCCGACGAGACCGGCAAGGACGTTGCCGACTGCACCTTCGATTACCTGACCTCCGATCAGCTGGCCGAGGACTTTGGCCAGGCTACCTTCTTTACCGCCACCGACGGCAACCATGGCCGCGGCGTGGCATGGGCTGCCAACAAGCTGGGCCAGAAGGCCGTCGTGCACATGCCCAAGGGTTCCACCAAGCCCCGCTTCGATAACATTGCCGCCGAGGGCGCCACGGTGACCATCGAAGAGGTCAACTACGACGAGTGCGTGCGCATGGCCGCCGCCGAGGCCGACGCCTGCGAGCGCGGCGTCATCGTTCAGGACACCGCCTGGGAGGGCTACGAGAAGATCCCGTCCTGGATCATGGAGGGTTACGGCACCATGGCTTCCGAGGCTGCCGAGCAGCTGCGCGAGATGGCTATCAACCGCCCGACGCACGTCTTTGTCCAGGCTGGCGTGGGCTCGCTGGCCGGCGCCGTGGTGGGCTACTTCACCAACCTGTATCCCGATAACCCGCCCACCTTCGTCGTGGTTGAGTGCGCCCCGGCCGCCTGCCTGTACAAGGG
>CAJMOP010000099.1 GCA_905215115.1 uncultured bacterium
CGCCGTTCCCGCAAGCCGCGCCAGGATGGTGGCGAGGGCTCGACCCCGTCTTCGTCCGCACCACAACCGCCCGCCGGCGAATAACGCCCGCGAGCGGATTTAGCCCGCCTTGCCCCGAGCGCATCGGGGTATCATAGCGCCGAATCAACAACCCTCCCTGCGACCGAATGTAGGGAGGGTTGTGTCTTGAAGAGCCATCTGAACATATCGAGCCGTCTGCAGGGTGCCGGTGCCCTACCGTTTGCGGACGAATTGCTACCGTTTGCCGAGCGGGTGGCACGCGAGGCGCTCGAGGCATTGTCGCCAACACGATGTGCCGGCTGCGAGCGCGCCGGTGCGCTTATTTGCCAAGACTGCCTGGCCGCGCTCACGCTCATCGACCCACGTCATAGCTGTACCCGATGCGGCGCCCCGTTTGGGGATTTGCTGTGCACTGAGTGTTCGGTCGAGGGCACGTCTTCGGCAATGGCGGAGGCGCTCGACCGCTGCCTGGCGTGTGCCGTCTATGCGCATCCGCTGCCGCGCATCATTAAAGCGTACAAGGATGCGGGCGAGCGACGTCTGGCTCCGTATCTGGCGGAGCTGCTCTACGACACCGCCCTGCATGCCCAGATCGTAGCGCCCGAACGCTTAGGAGGTGTGCTGTCCAGTGCGGATGCGGTGGTGTTTGTGCCTGCGACGGCGGCAGCGTTTCGGCGGCGTGGTTTTGATCATATGGAGGCTATTGCGCGCCCATTTTGCGAGCTGTCGGGTGTTCCCCTGCTCGATGCTCTCGTCAAGTACGGGCATGGCGACCAGCGCGAACTCGGTCGTGAGGAGCGCCGCGAGCGTGCCCAAGGCATGTACGAGACGGTTGAGGACGTGCACGGCCGCCGCCTGCTGCTTATCGATGACGTTATCACCACGGGTGCGACGATGGCCGCGGCTTCGGCGGAACTCAAGCGCGCCGGTGCTGCGGCAGTCGATGGCCTCGCTATCGCACGCGTTTGGTAGGGGTGGTTTTGTGGCAGTAAAGATTGAGCGGTGCAACGAGCCGACAGGCGAACAGCTAGCAGCTTCCGTAATCCTAACAGGCGCCTCGGCGCTACGCATGATGCGCGCCGAGCGCCGACAAATGGGTTACATCAGCTGGAGGGACCTCGATCCCGATGAAGAGCGCCGTGTGCTGTGCACGTCGTCGCCCTCGACCGAGGACATCTATCTTCCCGACTTGGTGCGGATTGGGGCCGCAAGCGGCGAGGTACAAGAAGATCTTTGCTTGCTGGTGGGATCTGCGGCGCAGCGCCGCCGCATGCCTGGCGTGGGCTGGTCCGTATGCTCCGGGTTGCCCGCCGGCTCGATTCTAGAGGTGGAACCGGGGGTGTACAGTCTATCTCCCGAGGCCCTTTGTGTTGCCGTCGCCCGCGAGGTCGGCTGTATCCAGGCATTTGCCCTGGCCCAGGAGCTGTGCTCTAAGATTTCGCTGAGTGACCGCGGGAAGTATCTGCCTCCCTACACCTCGCCTGTTACGAATAAACTTGCAAAGGACAAGGACCAGCCAGCAGACGTGGGCTACTTTGAGGTTGAGCCGGTGCTGATGCCCGATCGTCTGGCAGATTATCTCGCGGTATGCAAGGGGACCGCGGCCAAACAGCTGCAGCGGCTGTGCCCCTATCTGTCAGAAAACCTGCGCTCACCCATGGAGTGCATCATGCTCGCCCTGTTTTCGCTTCCGTTTTCCTATGGCGGATTTGCCTGCGGTCCCTTTAAGACCGACTACAAGATCGAGTTCGATGACCGCGCGCAGGCAATCTCGGGGATGCCGCATGCAGTTTGCGATGCGTATCAGGAAGCAGCCCGGTTTGACCTGGAATACAACGGCGAGCTGGGCCATTCCTCTCGGAGGGGACGTATCCATGATGAAAAGCGCAACACGGGCTTGATTACTATGGGAATCGAGGTCGCGACGGTCAACAACGAAATGCTCTGTGACATGGAAGCGGTGGAAGCGCTCGCATGGCGCGTGCACCAGCGTATGCGAAAGCGGTACCGGAATCGTGTCGATGCCCGCAGGAAGAAGCAAGAGGCGTTGCTTAACACGCTGCGGGCGTGTTTTGGGCTTAAGCCGGTCTAATTTGCGACGAAAATAGGGGGTTAATCATATGCCCTGGCCAAAATATGGCAAATATGAGTACTGTCACTAAATCAGTAACAGCAAAATCAAAGAATTTAGGACTCGGAGGCGGCATAAAGTAAGAAGATAATAAACAAATGTAGAATAACTAAGCATCAGATTGGCGACACTGAGCGCAAAATCTGTCCGAGAGGTCAAAATTGCCTGTTACTAAATTGGTGACAGTACTCATATTTGCCATTTTTTGGCCAGGGCACCCCAAGAAGGGTGCCCCGGAGCTCCCCATAGGGGAGCTCCGGGCTTCACAGGGGCACGAATAGCCCACTCCGACCTGCGAAATCTGTACTCGCGATGCGAATGACGCCCCTAACCTTAAACTTTAGCTTGAACTTAGCTATAATGCGCTACGTTCCTACCAGGCTGTGGTTGCGGACGGACGAAATGCCCGTCCTAGTCCAAGACAGACGCGGTCAAAGGGATCCACGTAAGCGACCGCGTGCGCGCGGCGCGATCATGGCGCGTCCTAGATGTAAGCCGCACCGTCCGTTCTACTTTCTTTGGGGCAATACCGCCTCGCGGGCGAGCGGGTCAGTCGTGAAGGTGGCTGCGGCCTCCCGAGCAAACACCCCGGTGCGCAAGTGTGGGGTCAAATACCAGGTCAGCTGGTGGGAACAACCCGATATTCCGCGCAACGCACGGATCGTATACGACACAGAAGGCAGGGTAGTGGACATGGTGAGGGGCAGCTTGATGCACGCGGCTCGGTTAGGTGCTGGGACCGCAGCGGTCATCGCCGTTTTGGGCCTGAGCGGATGCGCGTTCAACCCGCTGTCTACGTTCACGACTCCCACGATCGACCAGATCGAGTACGAGACCGTCACGCCCGCGGTGTCGGATGATGCCCTGGTCACCCCCGGTACCCTGACGGTTGCCCTCGATACCTCCGATGCGCCGCAGGCCATGCAGGGCGCTGACGGCGAGCTCACGGGGTATGCAGTCGACGCTGCCCGCGCCCTCGCAAGCCGCATGGGCCTTAAGGTCGCCTTTGTCGATGCGTCCTCGGCAGGTTCCGCGCTCGGTGACAAAAAGGCTGATATCTTTATCGGCGAGATCAACTCCACGGATGGGGACGTTAGCTCGCTCGGCACGTGCCTGTACGATGCCGCTTCCGTGTTCGGTAAAACCAGCGATGGTGGGTCGCTGAGCGTTTCCACCGATACCCTTAACACGTCTACTCTGGGTATCCAGATGTCCTCGGCCTCGCAGGAGGCGCTTGCTAAGCAGAGCATCACCGCCAACCAAAAGACTTACTCCAACATCAACGAGTGCTTTGAGGCGCTCGAGTCCGGCGAGGTCGACTATGTGATCTGCGACTCCACGGCTGGCGGTTACCTTGCGCGACTGATGAGCGAGATCTCCTATGTCGGTGCGCTCGAGGCGCCCTCGACGCTTGGTGTTGCAGGCCTTTCGTCCAATGACGAACTGTGTCGTGCCGTGAGCGATGCCCTCGACGGTATTACGGCCGACGGCACGCTCGAGGCGGTCCACTGCGTCTGGTACGGCACGATGCCCTACGACCTCACCACTAAGACGGTTTCGGGCGCTAACGTGCAGCCGGGCGACTCTGAGTCCAGCGAGACCACATCCTCCGGCAGCGAGTCCTCCGATTCCAACAATGAGACCGCATCCTCCGAAGACAAATCGTCCAGCCAGGAAGACACCATCACCGACGACGACATTAACAAGCTTAATAGCTAGTTATTGCTAGGGGTGGTGTCTCCTATGCGCTAGGAGAGATGCCCCTTCACGGTTTCAACACGCACTGCCGGGCTTCCCCAATAGGGGAGCCCGGCTTTTTCATCTCTATAAAACCAGCAGGTCAAAGCCAATTTGCGGGACCAAATACAAAGTCGCCGGCTCCCTCCTATAGCGCACTTTGCCACAGAAAAGTGCGAGACTTCGGTATGCGGTATCAAGCAATCGTTATTCGGGTCTTTGGGAATCCGCGTGATTAAATGCACGGCAATGGGTACATAGCCAGTACAGTAAGTCCCCGAGGCAGATTGGAGCCACGTATGGATATCAAGGTTTCTGGACGCAAGACGACGGTAACCGATGCTCTGCGTGCGCATGTGGATGAGAAGATCGGCGAGGCGCTCAAGGTTTTCGATATCGAGCCCATGACGGTCGACGTTGTACTTCGCTATGAGAAGAACCCCTCGAACCCCAACCCGGCAATCGTCGAGGTTACGGTTCGTGCCCGCGGTTCGGTGATTCGCGTTGCCGAGCACGGTGCAGATATGTACGCCGCCATCGACCTCTCCGCCGATAAGGTCACCCGCCAGCTGCGCAAGTTTAAGACCAAGGTCGTGGACAACCGCCAGGGCGGTGCCAGCGCAGCGGATGTCGCACCGGTCGAGCGCGTCGAGGATCTGGCCGACCTGTTGCTGCCCGAGGAGGAGGACGACCTGCTCGTCCGCGAGAAGGTCATCGATGTCACCCCGATGACTGAGGAGCAGGCGCTGGTGCAGACCGATCTGCTCGGCCACGACTTCTACGTGTTTGAGAACGCGACGACTGGCCTCATCAATGTGGTGTATCACCGTAAGAATGGTGGATATGGCATCATCAAGCCCCGCATCGAAACACTTGACGAGTAAAATACGTTAACTTGCATGAGTTAACGGTTGGCGGCCATCCCATGCGGGTGGCCGCCTTTTTACGTAAGGAGTCGCTTTGATGGACAAGGCCGCATCCGCCGGTCATTCGGACCGTTGCCGCATCGTCGTCGATACCTGCTGCGACTTTAGCCCCGAGGTCGCCGCGAACCTCGATGTCGATATCCTGGGTTTCCCCTTCATTATCGATGGCGAAGAGCGCACGGACGACATCTGGTCGAGCATCACACCCAAGGAGTTCTACGACCGCATGCGCGCCGGCGCCCGCGTGTCCACCTCGGCTGTGTCGCTCGGTCGCTATATCGAGTTCTTTACCGAGTGCGCCAAAGAGGGCACACCAACGGTCTACCTGTGCTTTACCTCGGCGCTGTCGTCGAGCTACAACTCCGCGTGCCAGGCGGCGGATGCCGTGCGCGCCGAGTATCCCAACTTTGAGCTCTACGTGGTCGACAACGCTCTACCCTGTGCGACCGGCGCGCTCCTGGCGCTCGAGGCCGTGCGTCAGCGTTCGGCGGGGCTGACCGCCAAGCAACTGGTCGATTGGGCAAACGAGGCAAAGACCTACGTCCACGGCTACTTTACGCTCGAGAGCTTCGATGCACTGGCTGCCGGCGGCCGCATTCCGCCCGCGGCGGCGCAGCTCACGGCAAAACTCGATGTCAAGCCCGAACTCTCCTACGACCTTGCCGGCTCGCTGTCGCTGATCGGCGTCAACCGCGGCCGCAAGAAGGCGCTCAAGTCCATCCTCAAGTCGTTCCGCGAGAACTATGTGCCCGATCGCACCATGCCCATCGCCATTATGACGGCCGATGCCGAAAAGGACGGCGACTGGCTCGAAGCCGCCATCCGCAAGGAGGAGGGCTGCGCCGACGTCACGATCATTCGCAGCTCCGTGGGTCCCACCATCGGCTCGCACGTGGGCCCCGGCATGGTGGCCTGCGCGTTTTGGGGCAAGAACCGCGCCGACAAGGCGTCGCTTTCCGACCGCATCGCCCGCCGCGTGCGCGGTCAGTAGGCAAGTAACGCGGCCGTAATCGATCCCAACTCACAGCCCAAACGCTGGCACCGAGTATTCAACCTGGTAACAACACCCAACCCAAAAGGAAAGGTTTCATGGCAAACAAGCTCTCCGTCGCATTTATCGGCACCGGAATCATGGGTGCCCCCATCGCCGGCCACATCCTGGACGCCGGCTATCCCGTCACGGTCAACAACCGCACCAAGTCCAAGGCCGCAGCGCTCGTTGAGCGCGGCGCCGTCTGGGCCGATACGCCGGCCGATGCCGCGGCGAACGCCGATGTCGTCTTTACCATGGTGGGCTATCCCTCCGAGGTCGAGGAGCTCTACCTGGCGGGCGACGGCCTGCTCGCGTGCACCAAGCCCGGCGCGGTGCTGATCGACCTCACCACGAGCTCCCCCGAGCTGGCGCGTGACATTGCCGAGGCCGCCCAGGTTTCCGGCCGCATGGCGTTTGACTGCCCCGTCACCGGCGGCGAGTCGGGCGCTATCGCCGGCACGCTCACGGCTATCGTGGGCGCCACCGAGAACGACATCGCGCCGGTCCGCGATATCCTTGCCACCTTTGCGGCAAATATCTGCTGCTTCGATGGCGCCGGCAAGGGCCAGGCTGCCAAGCTCGCCAACCAGGTGTCGCTGGGCGCCTGCATGGTCGGTATGGCCGATGCGCTGGCGTTTGCCGAGCTGGGCGGCCTTGACCTGGAGAAGACCCGCCAGATGATCCTGGGCGGCACCGGCAAGTCCGGCGCTATGGAGAGCCTGGCTCCCAAGGCGCTCGACGGCGACTACAAGCCCGGCTTTATGGTCGAGCACTTCATTAAGGACCTGCGCCTGGCCCTTGCCTACGCCGATGACCGCGAGCTTGCGCTGCCCGGCGCCGACGTGGCCTTTACGCTCTACGACATGCTCGACGCCATCGGTGGTGCCAAGCTGGGCACCCAGGCCATCACGGTCCTCTACAAGGAGGAGGCCGACGCCATCGCCGCTGGACTGGACTGGTCGCAGTATCGTCCCGAGGAGCACGGTGCCCACGAGGAGGGCTGCGGTTGCGGCGAGCATGGCGACGACCACGAGTGCGGTTGCGGCCACCATCACGGCGAGGACCACGAGTGCTGCGGCGGTCACGGCCACGATGACGGCCACGAGTGCTGCTGCGGCCACCATCACGAGGAGTAGCGCCCATGAGCTGGACGTTCGTGGTGCTTGCGCTGGTGCTCTTTCTCTTTGCGATCTACATTGGCTTTTTGTGCGGCCAGTGGGCCTGCGAAAAGCGCGTCATCACCAAGCGCGACTACTGGATTGCCAACTTTGCAGGAGCGGCGGCAGTCGTCCTGCTGACCTGGGTGTTCTCGCTGTTTCCGCTGGTGCAGTTTGCGCCGATCGGCTGGCTCGGCGGTTTTATCGCCGGTCTTAAGATGAGCTTTGGCGAGTCCGTCGGTCCGTGGCGCAAGCACGACGAGGTCTTTAATGTCAACAAGGCCCATCGCGCCGCCGCCGATGCGGGCGACGCCGAGGAGCGCCGTCGCGCGC
>CAJMOP010000100.1 GCA_905215115.1 uncultured bacterium
GTCGTCAATTTCGTGACGATACACATCAACGATGGAGTACACGTAATCGGGCGCCTTCATGCGGCCCTCGAGCTTGAGCGACGCGGCGCCGGCGTCATACAGACGGCGAACAAGCTGTGAGGTGTTGGTGTCACGCGGGCATAGCGCACGCTCGCGGCCGGCGGGGGAGAGCGTGCGGCCGTTCTCGTCGATCAGCTCGTAGGGCAGGCGGCAGGGCTGGGCGCACATGCCGCGGTTGGCCGATCGTCCCGCCATGGCAAAGCTCGAAAGCAGGCACAGGCCCGAGTAGCAAAAGCAGATGGCGCCATGGCTAAAGACCTCAAGGTCCACATCGGGCGCGGCATCGTGGATGGCGGCAATCTCGTCGATGGAAAGCTCGCGCGAGAGAGTCACGCGGTCGGCGCCCTGCTCGCGGCACCAAAGAGTTCCGCGGTCGTCGTGGATGTTTGCTTGGGTTGAGATGTGCGTCTCGATGCCGGGCATCGTGCGCTTGACCTCAAAGAACAGGCCCCAGTCCTGGATGATAAAGGCGTCGGCGCCCAACGTGGAGCAGCGGTGGATGAGTTGCAACGCATCGCCCATCTCGGACTGCTTGATGACGATGTTGACCGTGACGTAGACGCGCGACCCGGCTAGATGCGCGGCGCGGCAGGCTTGCTCAAAGGCCGCGTCGGTAAAGTTGGTGGCCTTGCGGCGGGCGTTGAAGCTGCCCATGCCGCAGTAGATGGCGTCTGCCCCGGCGGCGAGTGCGGCGGCAAAGGGCTCGGGCCCTCCGGCGGGCGCCAAAAGCTCGGGTCTGCGGTTGGTGGTTCGACTGGCGGTTGCGGTCATATCCTGCCTTTCAAAATGCTCAGATATTCAAAAGTATAGTGGTGCTGTTGCGGCGGACGAGCCCTGTGGCCCAAGCAGGATAAAGTCTTCAGGCAGGTCGCCGGTCGTGCCGTTCAGCGGCCGACAGACGCCGTTGGGCGATAAAAGATTCTCGCAACGTGATAATAATCTTGCATCGCGCGGAAACCTTGAGTACTATCCCAATCAAGCGCGGCGTTCAGACCGAACTGTGCCTCCCGGCGTGAACGCCGCGCTCACGCTCTCTCAACTGATCGTAAGGAGAAAAACATGAGCAAGACCGTCGTGTCTTCCGATAACGCACCCGCAGCCATTGGTCCGTATTCCCCCGGCATCCAGACCGGCAGCATGGTGTTCCTGTCCGGCCAGCTGGGCATCGACCCCGCAACCGGCAAGATGCCCGAGGGCGTCGAGGCTCAGGCCAAGCAGTCCCTTGCTAACGTCGAGGCCCTGCTGACCGCTGCCGGCGCCACCTTTGCCGATGTCGTCAAGACCACGGTTTACCTGGCCGACATCGCCGACTTCGCTGCCGTGAACGAGATTTATGCCTCCAAGTTCGAGGCTCCGTTCCCCGCGCGCAGCGCTTTCCAGGTTGCCGCCCTTCCGGCCGGCGGTCTGGTCGAGATCGAAGTCGTCGCCGCTCTCTAAGGCGTTGGCAACAGCTAAACATGACATGCAAAAAGACCCTGCAGCGCGAGCTGCAGGGTCTTTTGTCAAGCGGTGCGACAAAAATGATCCGTTTCCCCTCGTCCCCAAGGGATCACGTTTAGCCTTCCTTGCGGACTTTTTGCAGGTAGCGGTAGACGCTGGGCTCCGAGATGCCCAGCGCGGTGGCAGCGCAGGCCACGGCGCCCTTGAGCATGAACACCCCGTTGCTGTTGAGGTGGCGAATGACGTCCACGCGGTCGCTCTGACCAAGCGACGCCACATCCAGCCCGCGCGCGCTCAGCAACTCGGCAATGCTGCGGTCGATGAGCTCCTGTGTGGACTCCGAAAGACTTTCGACCTCGATGGGGGCGGGCTCCGCGCGCGTCGGTGCCGCGTCGAAGCATGCCATGAGCTGCTGCGCCATGGTGTTGATGGAGCGCACGGTCGAGAGGTCGGTGTTGACGCAGAGCATACCGACGATCTCGTTATCTTCGCGGATAAAGTACGTCGCTGACTCCAACGTCTTGCCGCCGGCACCGCGCCCCTCGTAGCCCGTAATAAACGGCAGGTCGCGATACTTGGGGTCGTGCATGATCTTGAGCGCCAGATCGGTGGCGGGACCGCCGACCTTACGGCCGCTCACGATGCCGTTGCGAATATCGACGATGGCGTGGTCGGGATCCGAGAAATCATGCAGCACGATCTCGCTGTTCTTACCGAGTATCTGCTCCAGGAAATCGACCATCGGCAAAAAGCGACGTACGGTCTCGTTCACGGGCAACTCCTTTGGGTGAAATCGGAGATGGTCATAACAATTTTTTCTCATGGTAACACGCTGCTCTTCATCTCGTATATCCGCAGGTACATTGCGTAATACAGACGAACGGTAGGAATTTGGCGGTAAACGGTTGACCAAAAGAAAAGTTAGATGTTGTTTTAACCAGACACTTTTCTGACCTGCGGAAATGCATTATCTCAGCTGAAGAATAGTCTGATAACAAAAAATTATTATTGAGAATGAGAATCATCTTTAATACGATATGCAACGAAGGCACAACCTCAACCCCGCACTGCGTCACAATAGAGCGTTAGATGCGAAAACAACTATTTCGAGGATTGGTGGTCAAATGACCCAGGAGACGGTTAAGAACGGCACTGAAGCCCTGTTCACTCGTGAAGGCATGCCTCCCGTTAAAGAAATGATCCCGTGTGCCCTTCAGCACGTACTGGCTTCGTTTGCCGGTATCATCACCCCGGCTGTCATCATGGCCGGCGTCTACGGCTTTAATAGCCAGCAGAGCACCGACATCATCCAGGTCGCGCTCATTCTTTCGGCAATCGATACGGCCCTTCAGGCCTTCGCTCCCTTCCGTCGCATCGGCGGCGGTCTGCCCATCGTCATGGGCGTTTCGTTCGCATTCCTGCCGGCCCTGCAGGCCATGGGTGCCTCGGGCTTTAGCTTTGGCGCGCTGTTGGGCGGCGAGATCGTCGGCGGCGCCGTCGCGGTCCTCTTTGGTCTGGCCTACAGCAAGATCAAGTGGCTGTTCCCGCCCGTCGTGACCGGTACGGTCATCTTCTCCATTGGCGTCTCTCTCTATCCCACGGCCGTCAAGTATATGGCCGGCGGTATGGGTACGCCGCTGTGGGGCACTCCGCAGGCCTGGTGCGTCGCTCTTATCACCTTCGCCGTGGTCTTTGCGCTCGCCAACTTTGGCAAGGGCACGCTCAAGCTGGGATCCGTGTTCTTTGGCATGATCGTTGGCATGATCGTTTCGATCCCCTTTGGCATGATCGACTTCTCCAGCGTCGCCACCGCCCAGGTCTTCGCCCTTCCCAAGCTCATGCCCTACGCGCTCGAGTTTGATCCCGAGGTCTGCATTACCCTCGCCGTCGTGTTCCCCATGGTTGCCATCCAGGTTATCGGTGACGTCTCCGCCGCCTGCCTGGGCTCCATCGACCGTATGCCCACCGAGCGCGAGCTCTCCGGAGCTATCGTGTCCCAGGGCCTCACCTCTATGGTCGGCGGCCTGCTGGGCGGTCTTCCCACCAGCGCCCTTGGCCAGAACGTGGGCATCATCTGCTCCAACAAGGTCGTCAACAAGTGGGTCTTTGTGATCATCGCGGCCGTCTTTGCCATCGCCGGCCTGTTCCCGCAGCTCTCTGCCGTCCTTTCCGCTATCCCGCAGCCCGTCATCGGCGGCGCGACCGTCGGCGTCTTTGGCACCATCACCATGAACGGCGTGCGCATGTTCACCCGCGAGGGCCTCACGCAGCGCACTACCACTATCGTCGGTACCTCTGTCGTCTTTGGCCTGGGTATCTGGATGGCCAGCGGCTGCCTTGCCGGCGAGGGTATGCCCACCTGGGTGTCCACCGTCATCGGCTCCAATGCCGTAACCCCCACCGCCATCATGGCCATTGTCCTTAACCTGATCCTTCCGCAGACGCCGGTCGTGGCTCAGCACATCGATGCCGCCAAGGACGCTGCCGTGGATCTGGTCTTGCCCGAGAGCAAGAAGTAACCAATTCGGTGCTATTCGTCGGCGGACGTATCGCCTCGTCCGCCGACGCCATGCGGCGATAGGCCGCACTTCAAAGGGCTTGCCCCTTTGGTGAAGCGTTGACGGGAGAGGGCCCGTTTCCGGTGTAGGCCGGCGCTTCGCACTTCCGCTATGTCAGAGGTGTCAAACCCCGCCTCTGATGTCGAAGGGAGCATCCATGCTTCTGGTCGCTAACGGTTCCGTCTTTACCCGCAACGCTCAGACCCCGTTCATTCCAAACGGTGCAGTCGCCATTGACGGAGATACGATCGTCGAAGTGGGCCCCGAGTGCGAGCTCAAGGTCAAGTACCCGGATGCCGAGTACGTCGACGCCCAGGGCAACCTCATCATGCCCGGACTCATCAACTGCCACACCCACATCTACTCGGGTCTGGCCCGCGGCCTTGCCATTAAGGGCTGCAACCCCACCAACTTCCTGGAGAATCTTGAGCAGCAGTGGTGGAAGATCGACGACAACCTGACGCTCGACGGCACCAAGGCCAGCGCCTATGCCACGATTTTGGACTCCATCCGCGATGGCGTCACTACGATCTTCGACCACCATGCGAGCTTCTGCGAGATCCCGGGAAGCCTCTTTACCATTAAGGACGCCGCTCGGGAGCTGGGCATGCGTTCGTGCCTGTGCTACGAGGTCTCCGACCGCCGCGGCCAGGAAAAATGCGACCAGGCCATTGCCGAGAACGCCGAATTTGCCCAGTGGGCCGCCAAGGAGCGTCGCGATAACGACAACCATATGATCGCCGCCATGTTTGGCGGTCACGCCACCTTTACGCTGTCGGACGAGACCATGGACAAGATGGCCGAGGCCAACAACGGCCTGACCGGCTTCCACATCCACGTGTGCGAGGGCATGAATGACGTGTGGGACTCCCGCCTCAACCGCGGTGGCATCAGCCCCGTCGAGCGCCTGCTGCAGCACAACCTGCTTGGTTCCGACACCATGCTCGGCCACTGCATCCATGTGACGCCTGCCGAGATGGACATCGTCAAGGAGTCCGGCACCTGGCTCGTCAACAACCCCGAATCCAATATGGGCAACGCCGTGGGCTGCGCCCCCGTGCTCGAGTTCTTCCGCCGCGGCATTCCCGTGTGCATGGGCACCGACGCCTACACCCACGATATGCTCGAGAGCCTCAAGGTCTTCCTGATTATTCAGCGCCACAACGCCGCCATGCCCAACGTAGGCTGGTGCGAGGCCATGACGATGCTGTTCGAGAACAACGCCAAGATGGCGAGCAAGTACTTCGATCGCAAGCTCGGTGTGCTCGAGGCCGGCGCTGCCGCCGACGTCATCGTTATGGACTACAAGCCCTTTACGCCGCTGAGCGAGGAGAACATCGACGGCCACATGCTCTTTGGCATGATGGGCAAAAACTGCCGCACCACCATCATCAACGGCCGCGTCCTGTACAAGGATCGCGAGTTCGTTGGCATTGATGAGGACAAGATCAACGCGTGGACCATGGCTGAGGCCAAGAAGCTCTGGAGCACGCTCAACGATCGCGTCTACTAATTACAAGTAGATTCGCGCGCGTCGGATGTTTCGCCGCATCCGACGCGCGTATAGGCGACCTCCGCGGGGTCGCCGGCGCTGTGCTAGCGCTACACCGTATTTGCGCCCGCCGCGCGGTCTCGCCGGGCGTTACAGAGAGGAGCTCACTATGAGCGACATCATGAGGCCGATCCCGTTTTCGCAGCTGATGAACTGGATCATCGAGGAGCACAAGACCCAGGACGCCATCTTTGGCGTGCGCAAGATGGTCACGACCAACCAGGAGGGTGCGCTTCCCATTTTTGACGAGCGCATCGAGACTCCGTTTGGCCCGGCCGCCGGCCCCAATACGCAGCTTGCCCAGAACATCGTGGCATCCTATGTGGCTGGTTCTCGCTTCTTTGAGCTCAAGACTGTTCAGGTTATGGACGGCGAGGAGCTCTCCAAGTGTGTGAACAAACCCTGCATTGTGGCGCAGGACGAGTGCTACAACTGCGAGTGGTCGACCGAGCTCGAGGTTCCGCAGGCCTTTGCCGAGTACGTGAAGGCATGGTTTGCCTGCCACCTGATCGCTCGCGAGTACGGCCTGGGCAGCCCGGACGGCTTTGTCTTCAACATGTCCGTGGGTTATGACCTGGAGGGCATCAAGAGCCCCAAGGTCGACGCCTACATCGAGGGCATGAAGGATGCCAGCGGCTCTGACGCCTGGAACGAGTGCCGCACGTGGGCGCTCGCTAACCTGGACAAGTTTGAGCATGTCGATGCCGCGTTTGTCGAGTCCATCCCGGCGCGCGTCTCCAACTCCATCACCGAGTCCACGCTGCATGGCTGCCCGCCGGCGGAGATCGAGCGCATCGCGACCTATCTGATCACCGAGAAGGGCCTCAACACCTACATCAAGTGCAACCCCACGCTGCTGGGCTATGAGTTTGCCCGCCAGCGCCTCAACGAGCTGGGCTTTGACTACATCGTCTTCGACGATACGCACTTCCGCGAGGACCTGCAGTGGGCCGACGCCGTGCCCATGTTCGAGCGCCTGATTGCCCTGTGCGCCGAGCGCGGCCTGGAGTTTGGCGTCAAGCTGACCAACACGTTCCCCGTCGACGTGACGAGGAACGAGCTGCCCTCCACCGAGATGTACATGTCCGGCCGTTCGCTGTTCTCGCTGACCATCGAGGCCGCCCGTCGCATTACCGAGCAGTTCGATGGCAAGTTGCGCATCAGCTACTCCGGCGGTGCCACGGTCTACAACATCCGCGCCCTGTACGATGCCGGCATTTGGCCCGTTACCCTGGCGACCGACGTGCTCAAGCCCGGTGGCTACGAGCGCTTTAGCCAGATGGCCGGCGAGTTTACCGATCTGGACGGCAAGCCGTTCGCGGGCGTCTCTCTCGAGGCCGTGACCGCGATCCAGACCGACTCGCTTACCAACCCGCTCTACAAGAAGCCGCTGCGCCCGCTGCCCGACCGCAAGGTCGCCGGCAAGAGCCCGCTTTCCGATTGCTTTACCACGCCGTGCCGCACGAGCTGCCCCATCCAGCAGGATATTCCCGCCTACCTAGCGGCTGTTGACGAGGGCCGCTACGAGGACGCACTTAACATCATCATCGAGCGCAACGCCCTGCCGTTCATTACTGGCACCATCTGCCCGCATCCCTGCGGCCGTGCCTGTGAGCGTGCGTTCTACGAGCCCGAGGGCGCCCAGATCCGCGCCAGCAAGCTCAAGGCCGCCCGCGAGGCCATGACCG
>CAJMOP010000101.1 GCA_905215115.1 uncultured bacterium
TCGGCGAGCGCGGTCATCTTCTTGCCGGTCTCGTAGAGCGCCTTGCCGTCCTCGACGTAGCCCTCCTGGCTAAAGTGCATGATTTCGATCTTCTCGGTTTCCTTCATGGCTTTTCCTTTCTGTTCTGCACGCGAATCTATACATCGCGTTTCTTTTCGATACCAATTATAGACATACACCTAACGTGTTTTTAATACCACTTTTCAATCTGCTCCAATCCTCGGTGAACGGTCGAAATTCTCTGGTGAGTGGTATTAAATTAGAATTGAATGTATAGCTAACACCGCCGACGCCTCCCTTGTGCGACAAAGAACAGCGTTCCCACCAGCGCAATAATGGTCGATGCCCCAAACAGCACCGCCTGGACGCCCAAAGCCTCCGCTAAAAACGGAGCCGCCAGCAGCGGCAGCACGCCGGCGCTCATCAGGCCAAAACGCACAAAGCCGGTAATGCGCCCCAGGTATTTGATGTCGGCGCGCTCCTGAATCAAGATCATCTGTAGCGGTTCCAGGAATCCCCAGGCCATACCGTTAATCGCCTGACCGATAATCGCGACCCCCAGCATATCGGTGCCCACGTACACCATGGACCCAATGCCCACGGCCATGAGCGCGCCGAGCAGCAATCGCAGGTTGACATGGCGAGCAGAAAGCTTGGTCAGGATGAACGCACCCACCGAGGAAGTAAGGCCCACGACCGAGGACAGCCAGCCCAGCCAGACGATATCCACGTTGAGCACATCACGGTAGAACAACGACTCCAGCGAATCGAACGCGCCAAACGCAAAGAAACCCAAAAAGCCCGAGATAAAGATGAGGCGCAGGTCGTGATCGCGAAACGTAAGTCGCGCACCCTCGGCCATGCCGCCCAGAATACCGCCCTTCGGCTTCTCCCCTTTTGCGGGAACAACGCACTCGTGACAGCCCAAGGAGAGCACAGCCGCCACACCCATCATGCCCGCCATGAGCAGATAGACCGATTGCGTGGCAAAACAGCTCACGATGGCACCACCGAGCAGCGGGCCAGCGGTATAGGCGATATTGCTGTAGAACACCATGAGACCGTTCACGCGGGTGCGGCCCTCGGTGGTCGACTCCAGGTATCCCGGAAACGCATGCGTGCAGGTGTTGATAAAGCCGCCCGCAAGTCCCAAGACGCACGCGGCAAACACAAGCCCGGGGACAGACAACGGCGCTAACCCCACGCCAAGCGATAGCACTGCCGTAATCACGCACGTCACAAACGACGTCCGGCGCGGTCCAAAGCGATCGATGACCGAGCCCGACACCATATTGCCCGCCGACGTCATAAGATTGCGCACGAGCGTAATGGCAGCAACCAAAAAGGCCGTGCCGGCCAGATCATACGTGGCCACACCGATAAGCCCCAAAAAGTAGACTGCGTTGTTGGCGCACCACTGCAGGGACTCAATGAGAATCAGCCTGACCTCTGCCGGCGTCAGGCGCATTGCTTCGCGATCCTTCGCGAACATACGAACTCCTTCTATACAAAAAGGGGATGGAGGGCGTAGGCCTGCTCCATCCCCTTTCCAGGTTGCAACGAAAATCTATGCAGCCGGACCCTTACGCCAGCACGCCGAAGAACGCGCCGACGATGCCCACGACCATGGTGGCCACGATCAGCACCATGGGGTTGATCTTCTTGGACAGCAGCCAGTAGTACAGCCAGAAGGCGAGCATGCCGAGCATGCCGGGCATGATGCCGTCCAGGATGTCCTGGAGGGTCTGGGCGTCCTCGCCCGATCCGATGGCCACCGGGATGCTGGCCCAGAACATGTCCTTGCACATGGCGCCCACGACCATGACGCCCACGATGCCCACGCAGGTCATGATCTTCTGCATGAGGCCGGTCCTCTGGGCCTCGTCCAGGAAGCCCACGCCCAGCTCGTAGCCCTTGACGGCGCCCCAGATGCGCAGCGCGAAGCCGGGGACGTTGTAGATGAGCAGGAAGGCGATGGGGCCGAAGGGGTTGCCGGCCTGGCACAGGCTGATGCCCACCGCGGCGGCGACCACGCGCAGCCTCGACAGGAAGATGGAGTCGCCGATGCCGGACAGCGGGCCCATGAGGGCGGCCTTGACGTCGTTGACGCTCTCGGGCTCGATCTCGCCGCGGGCGACCTTCTCCTCCATGGCCATCGCGATGCCGCCGACGAACGGGGCGAACTGGACGGTGATGTTGAAGAACGCGCAGTGGCGGTGCAGGGCCTCGGCGTAGTCGTCGGGGCGGCCGGCGTAGATCTTCTTGAGCATGTTGGCGACCATCAGGCAGAAGGCGATGTTCATCTGCTTGTAGTAGGTCCAGGAGAACTCCATGCCCAGGGCGCCGACGTTGACGGCGCTCTTGACGAGGTCGGAGCGCGTGATCTTGTTCTCGGGACTAGAAGTCATCGTCCTCATCCCCTTCCGCGGAGAGCTGGGGCTGGGCTCCGCCCAGGCCGAGCAGGTCGAACTTGTCGATGCCGATGATGATGGCGATCAGGGCGACGCCCAGGACGGGCACGTTGGCGTAGGAGCACAGCAGGAAGCCCAGGAAGTAGAAGGGCACGAGCTGCTTGGTGAGCACCAGGCGGCCGAGCATGGCGAAGCCCATGGCCGGCAGGATGTTGGCGGCAACGCCGCAACCATCGATCACAAAGGACGGGATAAAGTCGAGCAGGCCCTGGATGGCGTCGGAGCCCAGGTAGAACGCGCCGGCACAGAGCAGGAAGTACTCGATGCAGCCCCAAATTCCAATTCCCCAATGAACGGCATAGATGCCTTTGAGGTTTCCCTTGAGGGCAAACTTGTCTGCCATGTCGACAAACACGGGGAACAAGGCGTTGGTAATATTACCAATCGTCAGCGAAAGGACGGCGATGGGCATGGCAAGCGCGATAGCCGTCTCGGTACCCTGACCGAGCTGAATGGCAAACGCACAGGCAAGCACGCCACCGACGGTTTCGTTGGGCGGCACGTAAGCGCCAATGGAGATCGAGCCCATAAACAGCAGCTCAAGGCTTGCACCTACGGCAAGACCGGTCTGTAGGTCCCCCAGGACCAGACCCACGAGCGGGCACAGGACGATGGGGCGGAACGCATAGAGCGAACCGAGCTGGTAGTCGAGACATCCAAACGCTCCGACTAAGCCGACGAGGATTGCTTGGGTAAGCATAGTTCCTCCCAATTAGGAAACTCGAACCGTCGCCACTCCCGTCGCGCGCGTTGTTGATATCAATTCCGGGAGTTCGATTACACGGCTCGAAGCGTACCTGGTGTGCTGCTAACACCCATCCCAGGTACAAATGATTTGATACCAATTATAGGTATGCAGGTTCTTACTATTTAATACCACTCGCTCAGCGGGGTGTTTTTTACCGTAAACGGCAGACGTATCCCATCAGGCACGCTCTTTGTTTCGATGGCGGACAAGCGCCACCAGAAAGCCATCGCCAAAGGCATCGGATGCCAAGTTGGCTACAATCACCAAAACGATAATCGCCGCGCCCAAAAACTCATTCCAGTGAAAGACCTCGCCAAAGAGGAGCGCCGACCAGCAGGGAGCAAGCACGACCTCGCTCATACAGACCAAGTTGGCCGCAAACGCGTTGGTGCGCGCAATCCCCTTGGCATACAGCACGCTCGCAAGACCACTGCAAAAAAGGCCATGCACCAGCATAAGCCCCCACTCAAATGGTCTCACGGAGTCTAGGGCACCAGCAAAATAGACGATCGGCAGCATCGAGATACCGCAGGAGATGAGCGAGGACACCATGGGCGACGCATCGGGACGAGAGTTCAAAAAGAAGCACAGCCCAAAGGCGGCGCCCGAAATGACGGCAAGCAGGTTGCCGAGCATACCCTCGGGACTCAAATCACCCAAAAAGAAAAGTCCCATACCCGTAAAAGCAACCACCACGGAGGCGATCTTCGCAGGTGAGGGCAACGTGTGAGTTGCGAGCGATTGATACACGATAACGAAAATCATCGAGGTGTACTGCAGAACGATCGCGTTGCCGACCGTCGTGAGCTGGTTGGCAAAGTTAAACGTGGTGCCCGTCACGAAGTTGCAGACGGCCACAAGGACAATAAGACGGCTGACGCGAAGGACGGGCCTGCCGACGAGCAGGATAAAGAGCGCCATAAATATTGCCGTAACGGCACCGATCAAAAGAGCTGACTGCGAATTGGCGCGAACGAGAATGCCGATAAAGCTCCACAAGAGCGCCGTGCCAAATAGATACATCGCCCCGCTCACGCCATTATCGGGCGGATTGTCAGATCGAATCACGAAACACCTCCAGCTAGCTTTCGGTAATAAAAAACGGCGACCGCAATGGGTCGCCGTTTCCCTTGGGGGCAGAATAAAACGCAGGAACCTACGCCAGCACGCCGAAGAACGCGCCGACGATGCCCACGACCATGGTGGCCACGATCAGCACCATGGGGTTGATCTTCTTGGACAGCAGCCAGTAGTACAGCCAGAAGGCGAGCATGCCGAGCATGCCGGGCATGATGCCGTCCAGGATGTCCTGGAGGGTCTGGGCGTCCTCGCCCGATCCGATGGCCACCGGGATGCTGGCCCAGAACATGTCCTTGCACATGGCGCCCACGACCATGACGCCCACGATGCCCACGCAGGTCATGATCTTCTGCATGAGGCCGGTCCTCTGGGCCTCGTCCAGGAAGCCCACGCCCAGCTCGTAGCCCTTGACGGCGCCCCAGATGCGCAGCGCGAAGCCGGGGACGTTGTAGATGAGCAGGAAGGCGATGGGGCCGAAGGGGTTGCCGGCCTGGCACAGGCTGATGCCCACCGCGGCGGCGACCACGCGCAGCCTCGACAGGAAGATGGAGTCGCCGATGCCGGACAGCGGGCCCATGAGGGCGGCCTTGACGTCGTTGACGCTCTCGGGCTCGATCTCGCCGCGGGCGACCTTCTCCTCCATGGCCATCGCGATGCCGCCGACGAACGGGGCGAACTGGACGGTGATGTTGAAGAACGCGCAGTGGCGGTGCAGGGCCTCGGCGTAGTCGTCGGGGCGGCCGGCGTAGATCTTCTTGAGCATGTTGGCGACCATCAGGCAGAAGGCGATGTTCATCTGCTTGTAGTAGGTCCAGGAGAACTCCATGCCCAGGGCGCCGACGTTGACGGCGCTCTTGACGAGGTCGGAGCGCGTGATCTTGTTCTCGGGACTAGAAGTCATCGTCCTCATCCCCTTCCGCGGAGAGCTGGGGCTGGGCTCCGCCCAGGCCGAGCAGGTCGAACTTGTCGATGCCGATGATGATGGCGATCAGGGCGACGCCCAGGACGGGCACGTTGGCGTAGGAGCACAGCAGGAAGCCCAGGAAGTAGAAGGGCACGAGCTGCTTGGTGAGCACCAGGCGGCCGAGCATGGCGAAGCCCATGGCAGGCAGGATGTTGGCGGCAACGCCAAAGCCAGCAAGGACAAAGGGCGGGATGAAGTCGAGCATGCCCTGGATGGCGTCAGCACCCAGATAGAACGACAGCGAGCACAGCAGGAACGCCATGATGATACCGGTCAAACCGATCAGGAAGTGCATCGCATAGACACCCTTAAGGTTGCCCTGGCCGGAGAAGACATCAGCGCGGTCAACCAGGATCGGCAGGGCGGCGTTGAGGATGTTCTTGATGGCAAGGCACAGCGTGGCGATGGGCATGGCAAGCGCGATGGCTGCCTCGGTGCTCTGACCCAGCTGGATAGCGAAGGCGCAGGCGAGCACGCCGCCGATCGTCTCATCAGGCGGCACGTAGGCGCCGATGGAGATCGAGCCCATGAACAGCAGCTCCAGGCTGGCGCCGATCGCGAGGCCGGACTGCAGGTCCCCCAGCACCAGGCCCACGAGCGGGCACAGGACGATGGGGCGGAACGCATAGAGCGTACCGAGCTGGAAGTCGAACTTACCAAATGCGGCGATAAGTCCGATGAGGATTGCTTGGGTAAGCATATATCCCCCTTTCCTAATAGGAAACTACGAAGAGCTCAGACTCTTCGAAATTGAACGCCTAGAGCACGCTGGCGCAGTCAACCTTGGGGTCATCGGCCAGGGGTCGAATCTCGACCTCAACGCCACGATCCAGCATCTCGCGCACATCGGCTTCCTCGGCCGCGGTCAGGAAGATCTGACGAGAGACCTGACGCGCATCGGGACGCTTCTCGTCCTTGGGCTTGGTGTTGCCCAGGTTGACCGACTTGATCTGCGGGCAGCCCTCAACAAGCTGCTTTGCCTCAGCAATAGTGGCGACACAGATGATCATCTTGTACTTGTCGGTCACGCCCGAGTTGATAGCTTCGATTGCATGCTCCATATCTTTGATGACGAGCTTGCAGCCGGCAGGCTTGCCCATCTTGAGCGTCGTCTTCCACACCGGGTCGTTAGCGACCTTATCGCCCACGCAGAAGATGCAGTTGGAGCCAAGGCCCTGAACCCAGGAAACTGCGACCTGGCCATGAAGCAGGCGATGGTCAACGCGAAGTAGCTGAATCATAATGTGACCCCCCAAAGGTCTTGTGCCGTCTTACGGCGTGTCAGTAGGTGCTGCGGATTAGAACTCTTCTTCCTCGTCGTCATCGACCAAAAGATCGTTGACAAACTTCACGCGCGTATCGTCCGCAGTGACGATGGCGCGAATCGTCTCCTCAACCGGCGCCGACTCGTCAGAGAACAGCAACTGGATGAGGAGAGGAAGGTTCATGTTGGTAACGAGGTACGTGCGGGGACGCGTCTGGACGATCTTGGTGAACTCGTTGTTGACGCTGCCGCCAAAGAGGTCGGTGCAGACAACGACATCATCGTCGGCAGACATGCCTGCCAGCAGTTTTTGGGCCTCCTCGGCCACGTCCATGCGGCCATCGACGAACATCGAAAGATCGTGGACGTTGTCGCGAGCGCCCGAGAGCAGCTCGACGCTCTCCTTGATGCCGGTAGCGAAGTGCGCATGGCTGGCGATGATGTACTGTCTCATTCTGTGTTCCTCTCAATAGCCCGGCACGTTCCCGCACCCGTTTTCTTTAGTAGTCGAACTGGTGATAGTAGCGACGATACTTGAGGTTGTGCTTGGTGACCGTCTCGTAGTAGCGAGCCAGGCGGTCGGTCACGAGCACCGTCAGAATCCACGGGGAGACGATGACGCGGAACTCGTCGTCAAGGCCGGGGATCGCGAACTCGGCGGTGTCGATGATGTTGATGTCGGTGTCGCCGGTCACGC
>CAJMOP010000102.1 GCA_905215115.1 uncultured bacterium
GTAAACTTACATTCAGGATAATTTGAACAACCATAAAACGATTTTTTTAATACAAAATCATAAAAGTCATATCATTTCATTAGTTTATTCATCTTTGGATGGAGGAAGAATGCCAACTAACAGCCAGATTCTGATAGACGGATTCATTTCGGACGAATTCTCTAAGCAGGCTGAGTATAGTTCTAAAGGGGACTACTTTGAACTGTTGGCCTCTTCTCGATACATGGCTCCATACGACCTTGACGACGATGAGATAGCGGAAGGGCTCATTGGAGGGTCGCGAGACGGGGGCTGCGATGCGATCTACATCTTTGCCAACAATAATTTCTTGAGTGAGGACGTCCAGATTAAAGACTACATCAATCGTGGATCAAGGGTTGAAATAGTTATTCTTCAGACCAAGGTTTCAAAATCATTCAAAGAAGACGTGTTCTTGAAGTGGAAGGACACCTGTAATGACCTTCTAACATTCGGTATAAATTTAAATGAATTCAATGATAAATATTCCGAACGTGTTATCGATACTTTTAGAAGAATAAGAGAAGCGATTCAAGCAGCAGCGATGGCCGGAAACGAAATCCGAATGAAGTTCGTGTACATCGCGAATGCGGATTCACCATCGGACGGCGTTAAGATTCAGAAAGAGCAGCTTCCGGCCGCCATTGACGAAATCGTCGGCGTAAGCCGATTTAGCTCTTCGTGCGTTTTGGTTGGAGCAGACGAATTGATGCGCATCTGGTCGCCTCCCGCAGAGAGCGGGCTTGTTATGCGTTTTTCGGGGTCCTATGCGTCGGTTCCTCAGAGAACGGACGTCTTTGGCCTGGTGTCTTTGTCGGATTACTACCGCTTCCTCACTGACGACCAGGGGCAGCTCCGTAGCTATCTTTTCGAGGCGAACGTCAGAGATTACGAGGGAAATGTTTCAGTCAACAAAGGAATCAGGGAAACGTTGGAGCATCCTAGCGAAGACGATTTCTGGTGGCTCAACAACGGAGTAACGATACTGGCTTCTGAAGCCTATCAAATAGCAGGAGCAGAAGTGAAAATGGAAGAGCCTCGCATCGTTAATGGACTTCAAACGTCATATGAAATATACAAATTTATGGAGTCTCGTACGGAAGACGCCGAAGATTCCAGAAATGTGATGGTAAAAATCCTTGTGCCCGGAAGCGATGAGACCAGAAACAGAGTGATACTGGCGACGAACAACCAAACTCAGGTGAAAAAGACATCGCTTCGCGCTACTGACCAAATCCATATTCAAATCGAACTCTACATGAAAAGAAATGGGTTGTATTACGAAAGGCGGAAGAACTATTACAAAAACCAGGGGAGGAAGAGGGAGGAGATCGTAACCCTCTCCTTTCTTGCGCAATGCATGATGTCGATACTTCTCGGCAGACCGGATCAGGCAAGAGCAAGACCGTCGACGCTTTTGTCTGACGAGGCTCAGTATAAGAAAATATTTGGGCAGGATGGCAACCTTGAGGCTTACTACAGAGCCGCTAGCCTTGGAAAACAGGTTTGCTTGAGGTTTCCGCAAATTAAGAGAGACTTAGAAGGGTCCCAAATAAGCGACATACGATTTTACGTGATAATGGGCGTTGCTTCCATCTTGTCCAAAAAAGATAACCTGACGTTCGGTGACATAGAGAAACTCGACCTTGACAAGCTGTCGGATGAAATTATTCAAGAAGTTGCGGACATGGTTTTGGATGTTTATCTGGCCCTTGGCGGAACATCCAAAACCGCTAAGTCCTACGCCATGGCAACCAAAGTCAAGGAAAAGATTTCGCTACAGTTACCTTAAGGTAATCCAAGGCTGCTCTCTAGAATGCTTTCAGCAGAGAGGTCCTTTTTGCAAAGGGCCTCTCTTTTTCCATTCGGTTCCGAACAGTTTGACGCTCACTGATCAGCCCGCATAGTCAGCCGCTTCGCTTTCAGCCCCAACCTTGATGCAAGCGTAGACGACGAGCGTGCACAGCCCCATGCCCATTCCAATCAGGTGCAGCAGGAAGGCCATTCTGCTCGCCTTCCTCTTCGCCTTCATGCGGCTTCTCGGGGGCGGACCCGTCCGGGCGGCACCCATGAGGCAACCGAGGGCATGTACAGGGCACAGGGGCAGTAGACCACTGTATGAATCTCACGTACATAGCACAACGGCAGGCCCGTGCATTGCAGACCGCTGCTGGCTGCAATGCACGGGGCTTTTGCAGGCCAATGGTTTGTAGTTAGTTTGTTGCTCTTTGGCAGCTTTGGCTCATAGCGGCCTTAAAAAAGCCACCATTGTTTTTGCGATTTCCAGCGTGATTCTGCTGTAGACATGTAGGATGCTTCAGTAGTACAGAGTCGAGCTCATTGACGAGTTCCGGCATCTCGCTTGTGGGCAAAACCCTCTCGAGCGAGTGGAGCATATTGCTTAAATCGCGCCCGCGCGGCCTTGCACAGCAAAGCCGATCGTCGCGCGCAAATGTTTCGAAAATCGACAAGAATCTCAATGACTTCAAGGAGGCTTTGAGGCTCCATTCTGTCCTCCTGCTTGCCAGACAGCTCCTGAATCGTACGGATGGAATGAGACCGCAACATCTTGTGCCTAGCAATGGCTCTAAAAACCACATTTTTAAAGCACGGTTGTTATAATGTCAGACACTAGAACATCTGTTTGGAAAGGCGGTTATATGACAAATAGCGCAGACTTTGAATCATTCTTGAAGGACATCAATCCCAGCAAGAGCACCATTGATGAAGCGAGTCGACTTCACCGAAATCTCAGGGACCATCTTAAGGCAAGTGAGACCTATGGGGCTATATGCAAGGACACATACCTCTCGGGTTCATACGCCAAGCAGACCTTCATACGACCGAAGAAAGATTCTGACAGCTGCGATATTGACGTCATCGTTGAGACAAACCACTCCATCAACGATTCCCCGTTTTGCGTCTTGCTCGAGCTCGAGGATGCGATACGTGAGCGCGAGTGCTACAAGAACGTCAGAGTGCAAACGCATTCCATCGGCATTGACATGGCAAACTTCCATCTCGATGTTGTCCCTTTGGTCAATGATGAAGACGGCCTTCTCTACATCGGTTCGAAAGACGATAGCGAATGGAGGCAGACGAATCCAAAAGAGCATCTCACTTGGTCGACTGAGGTTAACAAAGAGTTCAACGGGGATTACAAGCCTCTAGTGAAGATAATGAAGTGGTGGAGAAGGGAGAACTGCCCAAGTTTGGTGAAGTTCCCTAAGGGCATCACCCTTGAGAAGATGATCGCCGACAACCTCCCTGAAGCAGGGTTGTCAATCGAGGATTGCGTTATGCAGGTAATGGCAAACCTTGCGGTTGCATACGCTGATGAACTCGACTCGTACCAGGTTCCCTTCATTGAGGATCCAGCCATAGAGGGAAACAACCTTGCCGGAAAGTACTGCTATAACGATTTCGCCCAGTTCGTGTACAAACTCAACGAGCACCTCTCGCATCTTGCGGATGAGGGAACCGGCAACAGTGTCTGGAAGCAAATACTTGGAAACAACTTCCCATCGGGAGGCCCTTCGTGCGGAACCACGTCATCAGCTAAGTCAAAAAATCAACAGTACGCATTGTCTGTTCAGCACAGGCAACCGTTAGGCTTCCCCATGCAGGCTCGTAAGCCAAATGCAACAATTACGGCAACGGTCAAATTGCCTTCAGGAGAAATACGAGTACTCGAAAACGATGGCGCGCCCATACCGAAGGGCTCCACTATCATGTACAGAGTGAACTGTGGGCCGGTAAAAGATGGCAAGGTAAAGTGGCAGGTCACGAATACCGGCGATGAAGCTATGAAGGTTTGCCCTAGGGGTGGTTTCGAGCTCCCAAACATAGAAAAGACTTCCCGTCGCGAGGAGACGGCGTATACGGGAAAACACTATGTTCAATGTTTTGTAATTCGAAGGGGCTATTGCGTCCGTTGGAGCAACCCGTTCTTCATCAATGTTGAGTAGGTGTTAATCGATGGATATCAACAACGTAATCTCTGGCATTCTTTCTGTTGAAGGAACCATATCTCTCGTGCTCGAATTCATCGGATTCCTGTCGGTCATCGCAATGGTTATCGGAGCCTTCACGCGTCTCGGTAAAGCGGCGTGGCGCTTTGGCTTTGCGCTGTACGGCAAGAAGATAATGATTGTTGCGAATGACGAGGACTACCACGATCTCGAAGAGGATCTTTCCGACTCTGGTCTGATCAAGAGGAAGAACATACAACGCGTTTCGGATAAACATATATCCAAGGTAAAGGATGCGCTCCTGCTGATTGTGGTTTACGGATATTTAAACAAAGATGACTTTAGAGAGATTATCAACAGCAAGAGCTCTCGATGCGACCTTATCGTTCACTGCCCGCCGGAAAAGGGCCGAATCGACGATGATGAGATGGGGCTCCTTAGCAAAACCGCATTTACCGCGCTTTGCAATTTCCGAGGCAGGTTAGTGAACGACGTTCTGCTCATGATGCTATCTACTTCATTCAAAAAGAGCGACCTGGAATAGGCTGATGTTGCAGGGTTTTTGGAACCCCGAAAACTGCACTTTCCGTATCTTTATGCCACGAAACCCCAATATCCTGGCATGAAATTAGACGACTATGACTGTTCGGCCCCCATCAATCTCAAGATTGATGGATATTCTGCCGAAGCTATAGCTTATACCAGCAAACTCGCTTTCGAAGCAGTTTTGCCTTGGTCACTACAGCGTTCAATACGCGGATGACGAAATTTGGACTTTCAGCGTCGGCTCGCTGAGCTGGAAAGGCCATGACTTCCTCGACAGGATTCAGGACGATTCGAGGTGGGGCAAGATTAAGAAGGCGGCCAGGGACAGGGGGCAACCTCTCGTTGCAAAGACCGTTAGGACGATTTCTTTCGCATTCATTACGGCGACGGCTGAAGGTGCTACGAACTCGTCTCTCAAACAATACGGCTTGCAATAGGCTCAGCTCTTGCCCTTGCGCAAGAAGTGGCATGTTAGAGGTTTCTCAAGTCCTTTGAACAATCGCGTAGCACAAGCATTCGGGGCTCCGGAGTATCATCTTCGGAGCCCCTTTGTTTTTCCGAGTTTGGCTCGTTCGGATATCGCGTGTTAGGAGCTAACTTTGTCTAATGAACAGCAGGGCGGTGTTTGCTCAGAGTCAAGCGAATAAAGCTTGCCGATACCGCCGCCGGCTCTGGCGCCATCGTAAAGCTTCCTCCTAGCACTTCGGACGCCATCTGTGCCGCGTGCGCCACGCACCTCAAAGGCCTTGCACAGATCCAGGACTCCGTGCGCGCCATGACCGAGCAATTCACCAAGAACCTCGAAGGCCTCTTTAGCTTTGCCGACCAGCTTAGCTTGCAACTGAGCTCCTGGTTCGGTGTTCTTGACGAGTTACGAGAGTCCATCTGCTCGAACCTAGCCTCCTTGATGAAGCAGTTAGCGGAGATAGGCGCTTCGCTCGACTGAGAGGCCATCCTTGAGGATTCGAGGCGTTGGGGCTCGTATGGCTGGGCAATCACGAACAACCAGTTCACCTACAACTCCCCGCCGCACTGCCCCTCGACGCTGGGGGAAGCCGATGCCGTCTACCTCTCATTCCTCGATGTTGACGCCCTTATTGCTGGCCTTGAGAGCAGTGTTACCAAGAAAGTTGACTTTCTCGAGGCCGTCGCGCTCTTCCGCGAGAGGCACTATAAGCCCTGTGCCATGATGCTTTGCTCGCTTATTGACCGAGAGCTGTTTCGCGTATGCTGTGGGCCTAGGCGAGATGAGAGGGACAATCATAAACAAAGGTCTTGGTCTCGCGAGATGAAAAACTGAACCGTTCGCTTTCGGATGGAAGTAACGGTGAGCTCCCCGCAATGGCCATTTCGTTAATCGACTTTGCCAACATATGCGATGCCGTGGACTACTTCTTTAGGTCGGGAGATGACTTCAACCGCGAGCGAGAGGGCGAGCTTAACCGAAAGTTCCTCCAGCACGGTATGATGTACAAGCCGGTCCGACGCAAGACTTGCATCAAGCTCTTCGTGCTGCTGGATGCCGTGAGCTCGTCGTTTCCCGACGCGTTGGGATATGTCTCTGGCTTGGCCAAGAGTTAGACTGTCATTTTCATAAGACTTGGACGCCTCGACTCGCTTACCTATGAGTATCCACCAAGCTCACCGGAGCAATGACGTTTGATACAAGCGGCGCTACTAATTAGCAGCGTCGCTTGTTTTGTTTCCATGCCCGTAGACGGGTTTCGCCAAGTTGGCCACCGAACGCATTCTGACCGACGTGCTCGTGTCCCTCTTTGGGCATAGTCATCAACTGCGACCTTGGCAACGGACCGCACGACCCGGGGATCCCTAAGAGCTACTTCCTGAGCGATCGAATCGGCAAGCATCCGGAGAAGCCGATTAACAAGCGTTCCGCCGCCAACTTATCTCGGCTCCTAGAACTTGAAAAAAGACCCGCCAGTGTGCATGATAAGCAGAGGCCGGGCAGGTTTACTGACTGCACCTTAACATGTCCCTTCGACTTTGTCTCTGAAATTCTAGAACTTGTGGAGGACGTGGCGCTCGCATTCGTAATTTTATCCTTCCTTTCACCGACTGACAAAACGATTTACACCTAATTGTGGACATCGCTTACGCGATTTCTCTTTGCTCCTGCATTGATCTCGCTAAACTAATAGCTGCTGCTACCAGGGCATTTTCTGGTGCACATTCTATTGGCTCCTGCGAAGATCGGAGCGGGTATGTTTGCTGCCGAGTCCTACACCAGCCGTCATTACATTGCGATTGTTGCCATGGCCTGCCTATGCGTTTTGCTGGGCGGGCCTTCTTATGCCGCGGGCGCGGAGAGCCTCATCATCGCGGGCGCGACGTACTGCGAGCCGGGCGTATCGGGCCCCGGCTGGGCCTGGACCGATGCCGACCACCTTGAGCTTAACGGCTACGCGGGCGAGGCCATCGGCGCCGAAGGCGACCTGGTGCTGACGCTTGCCGGGCAAAACTCCGTGACGGAGTCGCATGCGCCCGATGCGGACATCACGCTGTGCGGCATGGA
>CAJMOP010000103.1 GCA_905215115.1 uncultured bacterium
GGCCCGAGCCCGCATCGAACGCCCACCAACAAGGGCGCCTATGCAGCCAAGACCAACACCGGCGCCACACGCTCGTCCGCTACCGACCAGCAGGCGACCGCTCGCCCCAAATCTCGCTACATTCCTGCGCTCGACGGCCTGCGTACGCTCGCCGTCGTCGCGGTGGTGCTCTATCACCTCAACCTCACGTGGGCCCAGGGCGGCCTGCTCGGCGTCACGATCTTCTTTGTGCTTTCGGGCTATCTGATCACGCGCTTGCTGCTCAACGAAGTCGCCAAGACCGGCCGCATCGACCTTAAGAGCTTCTGGATTCGCCGCATCCGTCGCCTGGTCCCCGCCGTGGTAACGGTAGTGTTCGTGACCTGCGCGCTGTGCACCATCTTTAACCACGTGATGCTCACCAAGATGCGCCCCGACATCCTGCCGTCGCTGTTGTTCTTCAACAACTGGTGGCAGATTGCCCAAAACGTCTCGTACTTCAATGCTCTGGGCGACCCCTCGCCACTCACGCACTTTTGGTCGCTTGCCATCGAGGAACAGTTCTACCTGATTTGGCCGCCACTGCTGTTTGCCATGGTATCCATGCACGTGAGCAAGCCCAACACGCGCCGCGTGGTTCTGGGCCTTGCCGCGGCATCTGCCCTCGCCATGATGGTGCTTTACAACCCTGCCGCCGACCCCAGCCGCGTGTACTACGGCACCGACACCCGCGTGTTCTCGCTACTGCTGGGTGCCTGGATGGCCTTTATCCCCGATCACGACCTGGCGCCAGTGCGTCTCGCTCATCGTTTGGGGCTCAATCGCCTGGCTGGCGCCGCCAAGCACGGCAAGAACGCCGAGGGCAAGTCTGGCGAGAAGGCCGGCGAAGCAGCCGAGACCGCTCCGGCACAGCCGAGCGCCCTCGTGCGCTTTTGGTCCTCGCCCGCATCTATCGATGTGTTGGGCGTCGTGGGTCTGGTTGGCCTTGCCGCCATGGTCGCGCTCACCAACGGCTACACCGCGTTCCAGTATCGCGGCGGCACGCTGTTATGTTCCATCCTCACGCTCATGGTTATTGCGGCATGCGTGCAGCCCCAGGGAATGGTTGCCCGCGCGCTGTCAGCCGAGCCGCTCGTGTGGGTCGGCAAGCGCTCGTACAGCATCTACCTGTGGCACTATCCGCTGCTGTTGCTCATGAACCCGGTCGCCAACATCAACGATACGCCCTGGTGGCAGTACATTTTGCAGGTGCTGCTGGTGGTCGCCGTAGCCGAATGCTCCTATCGCTTTATCGAAACGCCGTTTAGGAAGGGCGCCTTCGGCCGCACCGTCGCCGAATTCCGCAATGGCACCACCACGCCCGCCAACTGGGCACGCGCGCACGTCCCTGTCTGCGCAGCCTGCGCTGTCGTGTTGGTCGTTGCACTGGGCGGCCTGGTCTTTGTGCCCGAGACGTCTGCGCTGAGCGGCGAGGGCGCCGAAGTTCTGAACAAGGAAGCCAAAAACACCGCGCCCGCCGACCAGCAGGCGGCCGACGACACCGACAAGGACAACGACGGCTTCCCCGATGGCTCCTACGACCTGTTGATGATCGGTGACTCCGTGTCGCTGCGCGCCGTTGATTCCTTTGACGGCGTGTTCCCGCACAGCCATATCGATGCCGAAAAGGGCCGCCAGTTTGATGCGGGCCGCGCGACATTTGAGGGCTATATCCAGCAGAACCTTGCCGGCAAGATCGTGGTCTTTGCCCTGGGCACCAACGGTTTGGTAACTGATGATCAGATCGATGCCATCATGGCCGATGCCGGCGACAAGCGTACCGTCGTATTTGTGAACACACGCAGTCCGCAGCCGTGGGTGGGTTCCACCAACCAGGCTATCGCAAATGCCGCCACGCGCTACAAGAACGTGCGCGTTATCGACTGGTACGGATACAGCGCCAATCGTAACGACCTGTTCGACGGCGACGGCACGCACCTGTCGACTACCGGCGTGGCTGAGTATCTCAACCTGATCCACGATGCGGTCAAGAAAGACCTGCCCGTGCACCCCGAGGACCACGTCAACGATCCGCAGCCGGCGGCCGTCAAGTCTGCCACCGACGCGCTCGTCAATGCCCTCGCCTACAAGCCACACAAGCTGGGCACCGACAAGTAGCACGCAGCAAAATCTGTGTACACCCGCAGCAACCAACCAAAAATCGCTCTTTTCGAGCCGGCTCCGAGAGGCCATGGGCAAAAAAGAGGCCGCAGCCCATGGCCGCGGCCCGCTCGAAACCCAAAAGAGGCGCTACGCGCTGTAGCCCATCGCTTGCAGCACAAACATGACGACCGTCAGCACCGTAATCACACCGATAGTCGCCCAAGTGAGCACATTCCACACGCGGCCGTTGCGGTTAGTGCCCATAATGTGACGGTCAGCGGCAATAACCACCTGGAACACCAGAACCACGGGCAGTAGTACGCCATTGATGACCTGCGAGGTCATCATAATCTGGAACAGATCGACGCCGGGCATAAGCACCAGCACGGCAGAGATACCGATGATGGCCGTAATGATGCCGCGATAGACCGGGGCCTCGTCCCAGCTGCGGTCGGCACCGCGCTCCCAACCAAATGCCTCGCAGATAGCGCTCGACGTAACGCCCGGCAGCACGCAGGCGGCCAAGAAGCTCGCCGCGACCAAGCCCGAGGCAAACAGTACCGTGGACCACTGACCCGCAATAGGCTCCAGCGCGCGGGCAGCATCGGCGGCATCGCTAATCTGAATACCCGCCGGGAACAACACCGTACCGGTCGTGATGATAATAAAGCCGGCAATAACATCGGCGGCAAGCGAGCCGCTCACGGTATCAATACGCTGCAGCACGATGTCGTCCTCGCCCGCGTTCTTATCGACCACGTTGTTCTGCGCCAAGAAAATCATCCACGGCGCGATGGTGGTACCGATCGTTGCGACCACGAGCGACACGTAGCTGGGGTCATTTTGAATGTTAGGCACGACCAGGTCGACCGCGACCTCACCCCAGTTGGGGCCAGCCATAAACGCGGCGACGATGTAGGTCACGAACACGCAGCTCACCAGCAGCAGAATCTTCTCGATGCGCTGGAAACTCCCCGACATGGTAAGCATCCACACCAGCAGCGCCACCAACGGCACCGAGATGCTCGCCGGCACGCCAAAGAGGGCAAGGCCGCTCGCAATACCCGCAAACTCCGAAATGGTCACAGCCGTGTTGGCGATCAACAGCGCCGCCATAGCAAGTACACTCTTGCGCACGCCAAAGCGCTCGCGAATGAGCGATGCCAGGCCCTTGCCCGTGACGCAGCCGCAGCGCGCCGCGGTCTCCTGCGTCACGATGAGCAGTACAGTCATGACAGGAAGCATCCACAGCATCTTGTAGCCATAGCTGGCGCCCGCGCTGGAATACGTTGCAATGCCGCCGGCGTCATTGCCCGAAAGCGCCGCCAGCAGACCGGGACCCATAGCGCCAAAGATGGCCGCGATGGTCAACTTTTGCTTGGTGCCCGACTTTTGCTTGGTATTTTGCACGCGACCACCTAACCCATGACTGATATGACGAGCAGCACCGCGGCGATGCAATACGCCACACACGAAATCATGACGGCAATGACGTTCATGGCGGTGCCCGACGTGTTGAGGTCATGCTCGTCACGCCAGAACAGCACCATCAGGTAAATCACGGCGCTCATGTTGCCAACCAGGCAAATAATGGCAGCGATATTAAAGCACCCGGTAAAGAGCTGCTCCTCAAACATGGGCGCATCGAGGAACGCAGCGGTGCGCACCAGCTGGGCGCACAGGTAGGTCACGAGCGACAGAATCAGGCCCATGCCCGTGCTCTGGAAGAAGAATCCCAGATACGGCTTGGGCTCGTCGTCGTGACCGTCATACTCCAGGAAGTAGTTCTTGACGAACGACACCATGCGCGAGGCCGCCAGCAGCACGAGCGGCATGGCGCACATGGGGAACACCACCAGATGCGCGGAGCCGAGCGCCGTTCCCAGCACGGTCGCCATGATGCACGACGCGATGCCCCATACAACAACCCAGTACTGGCGATGCACGAACCAGCTGAGCACGTTCGTCGAGTCGTCGGACGCGCTGTCGCCCGAGCCGACACCGGCGATCTGCAGGTCCTCCTGATGCTCCTCGGCGATAACGTCCATGGCGTCGTCGAAGGTCACGATACCAAGGATATGACGGTTCTCGTCGCAGACAGGGATGGCAACCAGGTCGTACTTGGTCATCTCGTCCGTCACGTCTTCCTGGTCCTCGTCGGGCGACACATAGACCAGGTCGCGATAGGCCAACTGACCCAGCGTGGCGTCGCGGTCGGCTACGATCAGCGTGCGCAGCGAAAGCACGCCGGTCAGCATGCCACTCGGATCCTCGGTATAGACGTAATAGACGCTCTCGAAGTCCTCGTCGAGCTCGCGAATCGCCTCGATGGCGTCACCGACCGTTGCCGTGGCGGGCAGGGAGACAAACTCCGAGGTCATGATGCGGCCGGCGGTGTTGTCCTCATACCCCAGCAGGTTACGAATCGCCTTCTCCTCCTTGACGCCCATCAGGCGCAGGAGTTTCTCGGCCTTCTCGTAATCAAGCTCGTCGATCAGGTCGGCAGCGTCGTCCGGGTCCATCATGGCCAGCATCGACGATGCGTCGGTGTCGGACAGGCCCTCGAGCATCTCGGTCATAAGCTCGTCGTCATCGAACTCCGAGATGGCCTCGGCGGCCTGTGCGGTATCGAGCTGCGCAAACACCTGCGCGCGTAGGCGAGGGTCGAGCTGCTCGATAATGTCGGCGATGTCGGCAGGATGCAGCTCGCCGAGCGTCTTGTGCGACACCGAGAGCTGGATGTTCTTAGTCGAGCGATCGAGCAGGTCCATGTAGGACCAAGCGATGATGTCCTCACTGAGCGGCTTGCCCAGGTGCTTCATAAAGCCCTCGACGACATGCTCGAGCGCGGGGCTGATGGCGCGTAGCAGACCGCGGGCGCCGACCTCGGCACCCAACAGGCGCAGCTGATTTTCGCCCGACATGGAAAACTTGATGTCGTTGACGCGCACGACCTTCATGCCCTGCGTGTCGACGATCTGCTTGTTGAGCACGTCGCGCGCCAGCAGGAGCTCGGTCGGCTGCAGGTACGAGAAGCGAATATTGGTGGCAGACGTGTTGAGATACACGCCCGTCTCGTCGATACGGTCGACCCATTTGCGCCAGCTGATCATAAACGGCGTCTTGCCGGGGCCGCGGAACGCGAGCGACGTCACGTGCGGAAAAACTTCGCCGGTAGCAATGCCAAAATCGTTGACCACGCCGAGCTTTTCGCCGTCGACGTCCAAGACTGGCAATTTGAGCATCTCACTCAGATAATTCAATGGTGCTCCCCATCATTATTCCTCCGGACGCGGCCGCGCGTGCGGCGTCCGGGGGCTTCTGGATATGTATACGCATGCGCGGGCGGCACGCCGCTCGACGCTTACACCCCGTGCATGCGCAAAAAGCACCTGCATGGGGTCATCGACTGTATGGTCGAGGTTTGGATTTCACCTGTAACCTTTCTCTTGACCCTCATTAACCGCAGTAACTATAGCATCAGCATCGCGCTGCGGCACCGAATTTATGCGCTGCACATTGCAGGCATACCAAACGCTGACGTATCCGTGACATAGCCATTGGGGACATTCTTAAACGACTACCCAATGACTACTCTGTGGTGTCATCGTCCTCTGCAAGTTGGGGGAACACGGCTTCCTTGGGCATGGCGACCTTCGTCAGCGAGGTGAGCTTTTTGCTCAGCGACGTGTCCGTCTTGACCAGGTCGCTGAGCGTCACGATCTTGTAGCCGTCGGCAATGAGGCCGTCGATAATCTGCGGCAGCGCCTCGAGCGTCTGCTCGGCGCATTCGTCTCTATCGGTGAGCAGCACGATATTGCCCGGCGTCACCGAATCGAGCACCGTCGAGACCTGCTCGTCGGCACCGTTGAGCAGCCAGTCGCCCGAGTCAATATTCCACGAGACCACGGCGGAGACCAGGTCCATCGCATCAATCCAGTTTTGCTCGTCAAAGGCAGCGTAGGGAGCACGCAGCAGCATCGTCTTCACGCCGGTCGCCGACTTAATCGCATCGGTGCCTTTCGTGATCTGTTCGCGTACCGCCTCACGGTCCTGACCCTTGAGCGAATCGTCGCTGTAGCTGTTGGATCCGATCTCGCACCCGGCATCGACAATCGCCTTGGCCGTGGCAGGCGAGGCCTCGACCGCATCGCCCGAAAGGAAGAACGTCGCGGTGACGCCCTTTTCCTTGAGCACCTGCAAGATCTGTTTGGTGGCGCCGCTCGGACCCTCGTCAAACGTCAGCGCCACGTACTTTTTGTTGCCCTTGGGCGCCACGCTGGCGCACGCAACGACGCAATCGGTGGCGGGCACAACCTCGCCGCGGTCCTGCGTCTTGCCCGACTGCTCACCGACCCACACCTCGGAGCGGCCCTGAACGCCCCACGTCTGCACATACTCGATAGCGCCCGTGCTCTCGACCTTGAGCTTGGGCTCGATAACCGTAGCCTGAACCTCGTGCTTCTCGTAGGTGTTACGGCCATCCTTGACCGTCACCTTCTCGCCGCCCTCAAGTTCGCGGCTATCCCATTTGCCCTGCTTCACGCGCTTGCCGTCGACCTTCACCGACAGCTTTTCGCCCCCATGGCGCTTGAGCACGCTGTCATCGACGGCCAGCAGGTCGCCTGCGTCGTAGGTGTCAGTCAACTCCTGGTCGTCGATGAGATTCTGCAGCGTAGAGCCCACACGCACCGCTGTCTTCTGGCCGTTGAGCTCCACGTCCACACTGCGGTTGACGTAGCCCACGACGGCAGCGATAAACAGCACGAGCGCGCAACCCACGGCGATGAGCGCATAGGGCAGGCGAGACGAACGACGGGGCGTACGGCTGTTGCCGATGCGAGCGCTGCGGTCGCTAAACCCGCGGCTATGGTTGAGGTACATCGCGCCGGGCTTACGGCGACGGCGGCGCTGACC
>CAJMOP010000104.1 GCA_905215115.1 uncultured bacterium
GAGGCTGGCGAGGGCGTGGTCGCCGCGCCTGACGAGGATGGCGCTTCTGCGGCGGATGCCACCGAGGGCGAGGTCGCTGCCGACCCCGAGCCTTCCGCAAAGGACGCCGACAAGTGATGAAACACGTGCTCCGCGTGATCAACGTGTTGGCGACCGTGGTGATCCTGGTCGCCTTTGTGGTGCTGCTGCGCACGGTGTTCACGCCCGCCGGCGAGATTCCCACCATCATGGGCTACGGCTTTATGCGCACGCTGACCGGCTCGATGGAGCCGGCGATTCCCGTGCATTCGTTTATCGTCGTCGATACCGACAACAGCCAGGCCTACCAGGTCGGCGACATCATCACCTTCCATTCGTCCGATGACGCGCTGGGGGGTTCGCTCAACACGCATCGCATCGTTGCCGTGGAGGATGCGGCCGACGGCACGCCGGTTTACCGCACCAAGGGCGATGCCAATCCGGTCGAGGATGCTGCGCCCGTGCCCGCCGCCGACGTGGTGGGGCGCGTGGTCTTTGTCTCGGCGGGGCTGGGCGTGGTGGTCTCGTTGCTCACCAATCCGCTGCTGTTCTTTCCGCTTATCGTGGTGCCGCTGATCGTGCTGCTGGTGCTCGAGATTCGCCATATGGTCAAGACAACGCAAGAGGTGGCACGCGCCGAGGACGAGGCCGCCTTGCGAGCCGCCGTTGAGCAGATTCGCGAAAAGCGCCGTCGCGAGCAGGAAGGCCGGGACAGTGCCAAGGACCCAGGCGATGACGATCGTGCCCAGGGGCGTGCGGAAGCCGACCCCGACGCCCTCGACGATTCCAACCACTCGGCATAGCTCATCCGCACCTTTCGTCCCTACAATAGGGACGCTCGTAGATGTTCCGATTCGCCCGCTTTTCCATACCAATATTCGTGCTACAGTTTGAGCGCTTTGTTGCCAATTGATTTCGGGGGAGTGGGATGGAACAGGAGCGCTCGGCGCAGCGTGCACGTGAAAGGGCTTCGGTACCGATGACGGCGGCGTCCGATTTTATCGTGCCCGAGGGCACCGACGAGCTCAGCCGCAACACCCGTCGCGCATGGCGCGACCGCCTGAACAGTGCTTCGTCGCGCAAGATGATCACGGGCGTCTTGGCTACGCTGGTGGGCGGTTCGTTTTGGGGCTTCTCGGGCACCAGCGCGAGCTTTCTGTTCGATACCTTCCACGTCGACACCTTGTGGCTTATGAGCGTGCGTCAGATTCTCGCCGGTCTACTCTTTATGGCCGTGGTTGTTACGCGCGACCGCGAGCGCCTGATTAAGCTCTGGACCACACCCGCCGATCGCAAGCAGCTGCTGCTCTTTACCGCCTTTGGCCTGCTGTTCAACCAGTTTTGCTATCTTTCGGCCGTGCGCCTGACGAACGCCGGAACCGCGACGGTGCTCCAGTGCCTGCAGCTCGTTATCATCATGGGCTACACCTGCGTGATCGATCGCCGCATGCCACGTACTCGCGAAGTCATCGGCATCGGTCTGGCTTTGGGTGGCACCTTTTTAATCGCCACCGGTGGCGACCCCACCAGCCTGAATATCTCGCCGCTCGGCCTGATCGCGGGTCTCATGTGTGCGGTCAGCGCTACATGTATGGCGGTGATTCCCGCCAAGATTCTGCCCGAATACGGTAGCCCCATCGTCACGGGCTCGGCAATGCTCACGGCGGGCGTGGTCTCGTGCGTCTTCGTGCAGCCTTGGGCGCATATGCCGGCGCTCGATGCCGCCGGTATCGAGGCACTCGCGGTGTTCGTGGTTATCGGCTCGTTTTTTGCTTACATGCTCTATATGCAGGGCGTTAAGGACATCGGCTCGGTGCGTGCGAGCCTCATCGGAACTGTGGAGCCGGTTTCGGCGACCATCACCAGCGCCGTGATGCTGGGCACAGTGTTTTTGCCGACCGACCTTATCGGCTTTGCCATGATCATCGTGATGATGTTTCTCACGGTGTAGCTGGTGCCGCCGCCAAGACAGAAAAGGTGTTGTGCCGCATTTTCGCCAATTGATGTCCGTGTCTGGAGTTTAGCTGTCGATGCTCAAAATGCCATAAACTAGTAACGTTATGGACTTTTTCATTACGACTCAATTGCGAGGATTTCTTTATGGCTGGTAATCACTTTAAGGGCAGCGATAGCGGCCGCCCTGCAGTTCCGCCGCGTCCGAACGGGGCTGGTAAGGCCGGCACGCCGGGTGGCGCTGGACAGGGCGGTTCCGGTAAGCGCGTGTCCCCGGGCGAGACGGCGATGTTTACCGCTCTGTACGAGCAGTCTCAAAAGGCAAAAAAGACCGGCCGTGCAAGAGGGAATGTCTTTGCGGGCGGTGCAACCTCCACGTCGCAGCCGAGCGGGGCTCCTTCGGTACCTGCGAACAACGCAGGTGCTGCCAACGCCGCGAATGCCGCCGGCAACGTTAATGCCGGCAAGGCCGACAGCAATACTCTCTCTGCCGGTGGCGCGGGACTTACGGGTAACCTTGGCACGATTTACACCGGCGCCTCCGAGACTGGCACGTTCGCCCGCCTGGATGATAGCGGTGCCGAGTTTGCGGGCTCGGGTTCCAAGGAAGATTATTACGATTTTGGCTTGAACTACGGTAGCGACGCTTCGTCGAGTTCGACCTCTGACGGTCTGGTCCGTCATCGCCATCGCAAGGGCGAGCGCAAAAAGCGTCACACCGGCGCCATTATTGCCGCTGTAGTCGCTGTGCTTCTCGTTGCGCTTGGCGCAAGCGGCTTTATGCTGCTTAACTCGGCAAAGACCGTAAAGAGCGAAGCGAAGGAGGCTGTCGAGATCGTCGGTGGCCTTAAGGACAAGGTCACGTCGGGCGATTTTTCGACGCTGCCTGACGACGCGAAGAAGATCGATGAGCTCTGCGACAGCATGAAGGCGGAGACTTCGAGCCCGCTGTGGACGGCGGCTTCGTTTATCCCGGTGTATGGCAGCGATATCAATGCGGCCCGCACCATGATTGATGCCCTGTCCGATGTCTCGAGCAACGCGCTGGTTCCCATGGCCGACAACCTTTCGCAGGCCACGCCCGGCAAGTTGTTTCAGGACGGCATGATTAACGTGTCCGCGCTGCAGGCCGTTGCCGATTCGCTTTCCGATAGCTCCAAGGTGTTCAAGAGCGCCAACGAGAAGGTCCAGGGCATTGGCGATACTCATATTTCTCAGGTGACCGAGCTGGTCGATAAGGCCAAGGACGGCTTTGCCACCCTCAATGGCGCGGTTGACGCGGCGGAGAAGGTTGCCCCCGTCCTTCCCCAGATGCTCGGCGCCAACGGCCAGACGCGTCATTATCTTGTGCTCGCGATGAGCAATGTCGAGATCCGCGCCTGTGGCGGTTTTCCCGGTTCTCGCGGCGTGATGTCGGTGACTGATGGTAAGCTCGAACTGGGCGATTTTGTCAAAGTCGACATGATGAAAGAGCCTTTGAGCCCGCTTCCCATCACCGATGAAGAAGCAAACTTGTTCACGACCGGATGGGGCCTGACCGGATTCAACACGCTCGGATACACGATGGGTGACGTTACGATGACGCCCGATTATCCGCGTGCGGCTCAGCTTGCCAGCGATATGCAGAAGGCCATTGTCGGAGATGACATCGACGGTGTATTTGCAGTCGATCCGGTATTTTTGCAGTATATGCTCGGCATTGTAGGCGGCACACAGCTTCCTGACGGTACCGTCGTTGATGGAAGCAACGCTGCAAAGGTGCTGCTGCACGATATTTATTGGAATTACCCGGTAGAGGAACAGGACGCCATTTTTGCGGCGGTTGCCGGATCGGCTTTTAACAAGATCGTGGACGAACTGGGCTCCAGCGATATTGCTAAGATTGCTGCCGCCATCGAAAAGGGCGCTTCCGAGGGTCGCATCCTCATGTATTCGAGAAACGATGACGAGGAAAAGGCCGCGAAGGCTCTTGGAATATCGGGCGCCCTCCAAACCGATACGTCGGAGGCTCCGATCTTGGGCGTCTATGTGAACAACTACAGCTATTCAAAGATGGATTGGTTCCTCGACAAGCGAGTCACCATCGATTCTTCGGTTGAAAATGCCGATGGCTCGACGACGTATCGAGTGACCACCACGCTCAAGAACACGATGACCCCTCAGGAGAAGGCCGAGATGCCTGGTTATTTTCAGGGCCATAACGGCATTAGCCAGGATATTGATGATGAGGTGCTGAGGCTTTATCTCTATGCTCCTGCGGGAGGCAGCATTTCGGACATTAAGACTTCGGGCTCCGGTTCTATCGAGATGAACGAAGCGACGCACGATGGCTTGAAGGTTGCATGGGGCGGTGTCCACATGCTTCTTGGACAAGACATAAAGGTCGAGTACACGGTCACGACTTCGAAGGACTCTGGGCACAAAGAGCTTAAGGTTCGTACCACGCCAACCGCTCAAACGTTCGAACAGGATAAGTAAGATATGAAGTACTTTGGCACCGACGGCTTTCGCGGTGAGGCTAACGTTGGGCTGACGGTAGAGCACGCTTATAAGATTGGCCGTTTTGTGGGCTGGTATTACGGCGCCAACCGCGAGCGCAAGGCGCGCGTCATCGTGGGTAAGGACACGCGTCGCTCGAGTTATATGTTCGAGGCGGCGCTGGTGAGTGGCCTGGTCGCGAGCGGTGCGGACGCCTATATGCTGCACGTGATCCCCACGCCGGGCGTAGCGCATCAGACCGTGGAAGGCTGCTTCGATTGCGGCATCATGATCAGCGCGAGCCACAACCCGTTTTGCGATAACGGCATTAAGCTCGTCAATAGCGACGGTTTTAAGATGGACGAGGACGTACTGGAGCTCATCGAGGACTACGTCGATGGCAAGAGCGAGGTGCCGCTGGCCACGGGCAACCACATCGGCGCCACGGTGGACTACATGCAGGGCCGCAACCGCTACATTGCCTCGCTCATCGCCAGCGCGAACTTTTCGCTGCAGGGCGTCAAGATCGGCATCGACTGCGCCAACGGCTCGGCGTCCTCGGTGGCCAAGCCGGTGTTCGACGCGCTGGGCGCCGACGTGCGCGTGATCAATGCCGCGCCTGATGGTTTTAACATCAACGTCGACTGCGGCTCCACGCATATGGAGCGTCTGCAGCGCCACGTGGTGGAGCAGGGCCTGGACGTGGGCTTTGCCTACGACGGCGATGCCGACCGCTGCCTGGCCGTGGACGAGCGCGGCCGCGTGGTCGATGGCGACCAGATCCTGTACGTGTGCGGCGTGTACCTGAACAAGCACGGTCGCCTTTCTGGCGGTACCGTGGTTCCGACGATTGCCAGCAACTTTGGCCTGATCAAGTCGTTGGAGCTTGCCGGCCTAAGTGCCGTGACCAGCGGTGTGGGCGACCGTCACGTGTATGCCAAGATGCGCGAGGGCGGTTACAGCCTGGGCGGCGAACAGACGGGCCACACGATCTTTGGCGATATCGAGCGCACGGGCGACGGCATTATGACCTCGCTGCGCGTGATGGAAGTGATCCGCGCCGAGCGCGAGACGCTCTCGCAGCTCACGGCTCCGTGCAAGCTGCTACCGCAGGCGCAGGTGGCCGTGCGCGTGGCGGACAAGGACGCCGCGCTCGAGAACATGGGCGTGCAGAACGCCATCGCCGAGGCCGAGGCTGCACTGGCAGGCGAGGGCCGTGTGCTCGTACGCAAGAGCGGAACCGAGTCGGTTATCCGCGTGCTGGCCGAGGCGCCCGACCAAGCATCCGCCGATGCCGCCATGAAGCGCATCGCCAACGCACTCGAGGCTCTGTAGTTACGCGGTTTTACCAAACTGCGTAACTGCTCGACGCTGCAAACGCCCCTAAGCGGCAATCTGACGTTCAATTTCAAGGGCGCGACCAGAAGGTCAGCGCCCTTTCATTTCACGTCACCTTGCTCGCTTAGGGTCGTTTTCGCTGACGTTGCCAAGACATTGGCGTCAACATGGTTGGCGATGGCGATGGCGTGCTGGTCAATCTTTACAGCTCGTACAGCGTGGTGAACTTGTCCTGCAGGTAGCTGCAGTAGTAGCGGGCGTCAAAGGCCATGCCGCAGGCGCCCTTGATGAGTTCCGGCGCGTCTTTGGCGCGGCCCCACTGCCAAATGTGCTCGCCCAGCCAGGTGCGGACGGGTGCCAGGTCGCCGCTCGCACAGGCGCCATTGAGGTCGACACCGTCGCGGCACATGGCCGGCACAAACATGGCATCGTAGGCGCTACCCAGCGCATACGTGGGGAAGTAGCCAAACGAGCCGCCGCTCCAGTGCGTATCCTGCAGACAGCCGCGCGTGTCGTCAGGAACGGGAATGCCCAGGTATTCGTCCATAAAGCGGTTCCAAAGCGCGGGGATATCCTTGGCCGTGGCCTCGCCGGCAAACAGCATACGCTCGATCTGGTAGCGCACCATAATATGCAGCGGGTAGGTGAGCTCGTCGGCCTCGGTGCGGATCAACGATGGCTGCGCGATGTTCACGGCGCGGTAGAGCGTGTCCTCGTCAACGTCGCCGTAGACCTCGGGCGCGTGGCGGCGCAGTACCTCAAGCAGCGGGCCCATAAAGGCGCGGCTGCGGCCCACGGTGTTCTCGAAAAAGCGGCTCTGGCTCTCGTGGATGCCCATGGAGGTGCCACCTTCAAGACAGGTGCGCGCATAGGCAGGATTGACGCCCAGCTCGTACATGGCGTGGCCCGCCTCGTGGATGATGCTGTAGACGTTGGAGATGCAGTCGTCCTCGTAGATGTGCGTCGCGATGCGCGCGTCGCCCACGGCAAAGCCCTCGCTAAACGGGTGCTCGGTAAAGGCAAGCGTGGTGTCGTTCAGGTCCAGGCCGACGAGCTTCATAAGGTCGAAGCTCATGGCGCGCTGGGCGGCCTCGGGCACGCGGGCGTGCAAAAAGTCGGCAGCGGGCTGCTGGCCGCGCTCGCCGATGGCGTGCACGAGCGGCACGACCGTCGCCTTGACCTCATCGCAAAACGCGTCGAAGCTCTTGGTGGAAAGGCCGCGCTCGTACT
>CAJMOP010000105.1 GCA_905215115.1 uncultured bacterium
CGTCGTCGGGCTCCAGCGCGCCGGCGAGCACGCTCAGCAGCGTCGACTTGCCGTCGCCGTTTTTGCCGACAATACCAATACGGTCGCCCTCGTCCACGCCGAGCGTCACGCTATCGAAAATATGCTTGGTGGGAAACTCTAGGCTGACGGAATCGCATCCCAAAAGAATCGCCATATGCCCTGCTCCTTCGTAGAAATTCAACGTTCTCCATGATAGCGAAAACCACCACAAAGGGGACGGGCGCCTTCGTGGTGGTTTTGGGCAAGCGCACCAGCACACGACACAAAAAGGCGGGCCATCTCCCGCAAGAGATGACCCGCCTCTCCAATCAGTCCCGCGGCAACCGTGGCCGCCGCGGGCCTCAAGCATGTCCCGGACTAGGAGAACATGCCGGTGAGGTAATCATTCAGCCGCTTATCCTTGGGCCGTTGGAAAATCTCGTCGGTCTCGTCGTACTCGACCATATCGCCCATGTAGAAAAACGCCGTGCGGTTGGACACGCGCGACGCCTGCTCCATGTTGTGCGTCACGATGACGATGGCGCGGTCGGCCACGATCGACGACATGAGGTCCTCGATCGCCAGCGTCGAGATGGGGTCGAGCGCCGAGCAGGGCTCGTCAAACAGGATTACGTCGGGGTTGAGCGCCAGCGTGCGCGCAATGCACAGACGCTGCTGCTGACCGCCCGAAAGCGCGTAGGCGCTCTTGTCGAGCTTGTCTTTGACCTCGTCCCACAGCGCGGCGCCACGCAAGCTCTCCTCGACCATGCGGTCGAGCTCGTCACGGTCGGTGATGCCGTGGCGCTTGGGCGCAAAGGTGATGTTGTCGCGAATGGACTTGCGGAAGGGGTTTGGCTGCTGGAACACCATGCCGATGGAGCGACGCAGCTCGTACGTGTTCTCGGTCTTGGTGTTCACGTTGCGCCCGCGGTAGTTGATCTCGCCCTCCACGCGACAGCGGCGAATCTCGCGATTCATCAGGTTGAGGCTACGCAAGAAGGTCGACTTGCCGCAGCCCGAAGGCCCGATGAGCGCCGTGATCTCACCCTTGTGGAAGTCGAGCGACGTATTGTGCAGCGCATGGTGGTCGCCATAGTACACGTTGACGTCCTTGGCGGAGAGCACGACCTCGTCGCTCACGGCCTTGCCGCTCACGCGCACGCGCCTCTCGCTCTCCCCCACGCTCGACAGAAAGTCCTGGGGGGTGTCGGACGTGGCCGCCTCGGTTGCGGGCGTTGCATTCATATCGCTCATTCGGCCGTCATCTTCCTTGCCAGTTGCTTGCCCACGATACGGGCGACTACGTTAAACAGCAGCACGCAAATCATCAGCAGTGCCGCGGTGCCCCAGACGATCTGCTGGGCCTCGGGGCTGCCCTCGCCATAGATCTTGTAGATGTGCACGGCCAGCGACTCGCCGGGACGGAACACGTTCCAGGCGCAGGTGGGGCTCGACAGGTTAAAGCTCAAGAAGTTGAGGCGGACCGGCGAGCTCATGCCCGAGGTAAAGAGCAGCGCCGCGGCCTCGCCAAACACGCGGCCGGCCGAAAGCACGATGCCGGTCACGATGGCGGGCATGGCCTCGGGAATCAGGATGTGCAGTGTGGCCTCCCAGCGAGTGAGGCCCATGGCCAGGCACGCATCGCGCTGGGCTTGCGGCACGTCCTCGAGTGCCTGCTGGATCACGCGCACCAGGATGGGGATGTTGAACATGGTAAGCGCGACGGCGCCGGAGATGATGGAGTACTTCCAGCCCAGCTGCACCGAGAACACCAGAAAGCCGAACATGCCCACGACAATGGAGGGCAGCGAGGACAGCGTCTCGATGGCGGTGGAGGCGATGTCGCGGATGGGCCCATCGGGCGCGTACTCAACCAAAAAGACCGCGCCGCCCAGACTGATGGGCACCGAGATGACCAGGGTGATCAGCAGCAGATAGAACGAGTCGAACAGCTGGTAGAGCACGCCGCCCTGCGTTCCGTTGGCGCGTGCGGGCTGCGTGAGAAAGCCCGGCTGGAACAGCGTCGAGATACCCTCGAACAGGATGTAGGCCACCATGGAGACGACGATAAGCATGACGATGGCGACAATCGCCGTCAGCACGCCCGTGGCGATACGGTCTTGCCTTTGGACACGCCCGAGTCTCGCCTCGTCGATATGGATGCGCGTGCTAGCCACGAGCCTTCGCCCCCTTGCGGCCAATGAGATGGATGATCAGGATAAAGATGAGGCTCATGCCCATCAGCAGCAGACCGAGCGCCCACAGAACGTCGTCCTGGGCCGAGCCCTCGGCATAGACCGCCATGGACGTGGTGAGCGTGGTGGTAATGGTCGAGGCGGGCGACAGCAGCGACGTCGGCATGGCCTCGATGCCGCCGATAACCATGCGCACGGCGAGCGTTTCGCCAAAGGCGCGGGTCATGCCAAGGATGACCGCGGTCATGAGCGACGGCATGGCGGACTTGAGCACCACGTGCCAGATGGTCTGCCAGCGGGTGTAGCCCAGTGCGAGCGAGCCCTGACGGTAGCTGTCGGGCACAGCGCGCAGGCCATCGACCGAAAGCGTGGTCATCGTCGGCAGAATCATGACTGCCAGCACGATAGCGCCGGGCAAGATACCCAGACCCGTGCTCACATGGAAAACGCTCTTCATAAGGCCGACGACCACGTGAAAGCTGATCAGGCCAAAGACGACCGAGGGAATACCGGTCAAAAGCTCAATGAGCGGCTGAAAAACCTTGGAGCCAAACTTAGGCTGAATCTCGACCGCAAAGATGGCAGAGCCGATGGCGATGGGCAGTGCGATGAGCGTGGAGAGCACCATGACCGCAAACGAGGTGACGATCAGGGGCAGGGCGCCAGTGTAGGGCAGGCCGTTTTCGGCCGTGTTGGCCAGGTCCCACTTGGTACCGGTAAAAAACTCGACGATCGAGACGCCGTCCTTGAAAAAAGCCGAGAGGCCCTTTTGGGCGACCATAAAGATGAGCGCGGCAACGACAAGCGTCACGAGCGCTACGCACGCACCCGTGACGCCCAGGCCCACGTTCTCAAGCTCGCGCTTTGGCAGCTGTTTTGCCATTGCAAACCTTTCCGGGGGCGATTACTTATTTAGCGGAGACCTTGCCACTGGCGTCCTTGACGACCTTCATGGCAGAAACGGGAATAAAGCCCTGCTCCTCGACGAGCTTGCCCTGGACGTCGTCGGAAAGCATGAACTCCAGGAAGGCCTTGGTGGCCTCGTCGGCGTCCTTAGCACAGTACATGTGCTCGGTCGCCCAGATCTTGAAGGAGTCGTCGGTGACGTTTGTGCTCTTGGGCTCGACGCCCTCGACCATGATGGCGTTGAACTTGGAGTCATCGAAGTGCGAGAAGTCGAGGTAGGAGATGGCGTTGTCGGTGCTGCCCATCTGAGTCTGGACATCGCCGGACTTGTCGAGCTCGGCGTCGCCCTTAAAGTCGACGGCCTCGTCGCCAAAGACGGCGGCCTCGAAGGTGGCGCGGGTGCCGGAGCCGGCCTTGCGGTTGAGAACGACGATCTTGGCGTCGTCGCCGCCGACCTCCTTCCAGTTGGTGATCTGGCCGGAGAAGATACCCTTGAGCTGCTCGAGGGACAGGTCGTCGACCTTGACGTTCTTGGAGACGACGGGGCCCATGCCCACGACGGCGACCTCGTGGTCGACGAGGTTCTTGACCTGATCGGCCTCGAGCTTGGTCTCGGCGAAGACGTCGGAGTTACCGATAGTAACGGTGCCGGCGGCAACAGCGGTCAGGCCCTTGCCCGAACCGTTGCCCGAACCGGAGACGGAGACGTCGGGATTGGCATCCATAAACTTCTCGGCAGCAGCCTCGACGAGAGCCTGGAACGAGGAGGCGCCGTCGTAGGTCACCTCGCCGGAGACGGACTCGGCAGCAGCGGCGCTGCCCTCAGCAGCGGTGTTGGCGGCGTTGGAGCCGCCGCAACCAACGAGACCGAGACCGACGATGCTGGCAAGACCACCAGCGAGGCCGAGGAACTGACGACGAGAATAAGCCTGATCGAGCATGATCTTCCTTTCATACAAGCGACTCGCGGGCACCCTGCCCGCTTTGCTGTTTGGAAAGATACGGTCTCGATCGGGCAGCGCCCGCGTCAGCTGCGCTTTATTACGGGCATCTGATAGACCCTTACCGCAAGCGCGGCTCGGCTTTACAAACGAATAACAAACCCGCCACCAAGCATGACCCGCCTTTTACACCAATAAAAACAAAGTTGCGGTGAAATAGTTCCTGCTTGGCCATCAAATGGCCCATTCTAGGAACTATTCCACCGCAACTTAAAAAGCCCGGACGAAAGGGGTGCTAAGTTGTTAAAACGCCGCAGCCTTAAAGCTCAAGCTCGTTCAAACGTAAGATCGCCACGATATAAATCTTGAGCGCCTGCTTGAGCTGTTCCTCGTTGGCGCACTCGTTGGGACCGTGCATCTGGCCGCCCCACTCGGGCAGCTCCAGACCGGTCTCCTCGGGGCCAAACGAGACGGCGCGGGCAAAGTTGCGCGCGTACGTGCCGCCGCCCATGGCAAAGGGCTCAGCATGCTTGCCCGTAAACTCGTTATAGGTATCAATAAGCGCCTTCACGGCCGGATCGTCGGCAGAGACCGAGAACGGCACCTTCGCACGACCCACACGGCACGTCACGCCAAAACGGCCCACGAGCGGATCGAGCTGCTCGCGGATGGTATCGGCACTCGTGCTGTCGGGGAAGCGCACGTCGATGACCTGCTCAATATGGCCATCCGCCACGCGGATGACGCCAGCGTTGCAGGTAAGCGGGCCAAACGCCGGACTCGTCGCATCGATACCCAGGCCGCGACCATAGGCGTCCGCATGCACAAAGGCCAGGAACTTGACGAACTCGTGCTCGGCAGGCGTCAGCAGGCGCTCGTCGCGTGCACCAAACGCGTCCTCGGCCTCGCGCAGATACGCCACGATCAGCCCGACGGCGTTGATCGTTCCCTCTGGCATCGAGGCATGACCGCCAATGCCGTGGGCGAAAATCTGCGCATGCCCGTTATCGAGCGCCGTGATCTCCAGGCGGTCGCCGTTCTCGACCGGCGCCGGCAGCTCATCGGCGGCAATCGCAAGCTCGCAGATAGACTGCGACGGAATGGCGTTGCTCGCCTCGGCACCGCTCCAGGACACAATGCGCCCGCCGTCGATCTTGGAGCTCACTAATGTCGCCCCAAACTGGCCCTTCTCGGCATTACAGACCGGGAACTCGGCATCGGGCGTAAACAGAAAGTCGGGGTTCGCGTGGTTCTCCAGATAATGGTGAACGTCGGACATGCCCACTTCCTCATCGCAGCCCAGCAGTGCGCGGAAGGTGTAGCGCGGAACAATGCCGTGCTTGAGCAGATAGGCGCCGGCGTAGAGCGACAGCACCGCCGGACCCTTGTCGTCGATAACGCCGCGGCCGAGCAGCCAGCCCTCGCGACGCTCCATCGCAAACGGGTCGGTGTTCCAGCCCGGGCCGGCGGGCACCACGTCCACGTGGCAGATGGTCGCGAGCTGCTTGTCACCGCGGCCAGGAATATCGGCAATGCCCACATAGCCCTCGTCGTCGCTCGTCTGATAGCCGAGCTTCTGCGCGATGCCGAGCGCACAGTCGAGCGCGTCACGGACCGGGCGGCCAAACGGCGCGCCGGGCTCTGCATCGGCAGAAACTGCCACGGACGGATAGCTCACCAGCTGCTCGATATCGGCGACGACATCTTCCCAGACCTCGTCGACATACTCAGCGACGCTCTGCTCCACCTGATTCATAGACTGCCTCCTTACCAATGAGCGGCAAGCGTACCCGCCCCTCACATTTAGTTCCTAGATAGAGAAAAGTTTAGCAAGCTCGGCCACCGAGTGCACCACTGCATCGGCACCCGCCGCCTCATGCTCACCCGGCGCCGCCGCGCCCGAATAGATGCCGATGCACGGCACGCCCATCGCGTGCGCACCCTCGACGTCGTTAAAGCGATCGCCGATCATCACGGCATCGTCCGCCGTCGCGCCGAGCGCCGCCAGGGCATCGCGAACCGAATCGGCCTTGGTCTCGCGCCCCTGCGGCGGATTCATGCCAACCACGGCTTCGAACTGAGAAAGACCAAGCTCATGCACCATGTCGATGCATTTGGCCTCCATGCGTGACGTCGCCACGGCCATACGCTTGCCCCGGGCGGCCAACTCATCCAGCAGCTCGGGAATCCCATCGAACACGGGGTACTCCTCCGGTCCCAGCTCATCAAAAAAGGCGCGGTACTCGTCGGCCACCACAAGCGACTCCTCGCGGGAAAAGCCGTAAAAGTCGTGAAAGCTCTTCCACAGGGGCGGCCCGATCATGCGGCGCAGATCACCCATCTGCGTCTCCGAAAACCCGCGCGCAGCCAGCGTCTTGCGCGTCGAGGTCATCACTGCCCGACCCGTATCGGCCACCGTGCCGTCAAAATCGAACAGCACAACCGGCCGCTCGCAAAGTTGCAATGCCGCCATCGGCACCCTTCTTCCCCAGTTGATGATTTCCACACCACCGCTTCAAACTGTTGACTATTCAACAATTGAACCTAGCAATGTAGAGCAACTCCACTATACTTGTCGCACTTTGCTTTCAGAAGGCGGCGCTGCCGCGCCCCAACGAAAGGTGCAATTATGTCTTTTGCCATCATAACCGACTCCACGTCGGACATCTCCCCCGCCCGCGCCCAAGAGCTCGGCATTTACGTGATTCCGCTGCATGTGATTATCGAGGGCGAGGACCTGCTCGACCAGGTGCAGATTACCGCCGAGGAGTACGTCGCCCGCATGGCCGGCTCCGAGCAGCTGCCGCACACCTCGCAGCCGAGCGCCGGCGAGTTCAAGGCACTCTTCGACCGCGTACGCGCCGACGGCCACGATAGCGCGATCTTTATCTCGCTATGCAGCGAGTGGTCCGCCTGCTATGCCAACGCATGCCTGACGGCC
>CAJMOP010000106.1 GCA_905215115.1 uncultured bacterium
CACGTTGCCGCCGCCGATGACGCACACGCGCTGGCCGCTCAGGTCGGGCAGCTCGTCGTCACCGATGGCGCGCAGCATCTTGACGGCCGACTCCACGCCGGGCGCCTCTTCGCCCGGAAGGCCGAGCTTCTTGTCATTGTGGGCACCGATGGCCAGGTAGACGGCATCGAACTCGTCGCGCAGGCGGACAAGCTCCTCGCCGTTCACGGAGTGGTCGAGTTCCGCATCGATGCCGGCGCTCAAGATCCAGTCGATCTCGGCCTGCAAGCGCTCGCGCGGCAGACGATAGCTGGGGATGCCGTAGCGCAGCATGCCGCCCAGGTGGTGGCGCTGCTCAAAGATGGTCACCTTATGGCCCATCACGGCCAGGTAGTAGGCGCAGGAAAGGCCGGCCGGGCCGCCGCCGATCACAGCAACGCGCTTACCGGTGTTGTCCACTACATGCGGCTTGTGGTCGTTGAGGTCACTGTGCTCAACGGCAAAACGCTTGAGGGCGAGGATGTTCATGGGGTCGTCGACCATGCCGCGACGGCAGTGCATCTCGCAGGGATGCTCGCACACCAAGCCGCAGACGAGCGGCAGCGGATTGTTCTTGCGGATGACCTTGACGGCATCGGCATAGCGGCCGGCCTCGACCAGCGAGATGTACCCGGGAATGTCGACGTGCGCCGGGCAGCCCGAGACGCACGGGACGCGGGCCTCGCGGTCAAAGCCGCAGGAGTGCTCGCGGATGTGATGCTCAAAATCGTCACGGAAGCCGCGAATGGCCGTGAGTGCCATGGCGCCGGCTTCGTAGCCGATGGCGCAGTCGCTCGAAAGGTAGATGGTGCGGGCCGTGCGCTCAATCAGGTTGAGCGTGGACTCATCGGCGCGCCCTTCGAGCACATCGGCGAGCAGGTCGCTCAGCGCGCTCAGGCCCACACGGCAGGGTGTGCACTTGCCGCAGCTCTGGGTGGAGCACAGGTTGACGAGCGCAGCCGTAAACTCAACGGGACACGGGGCGAGCGAACTCACCGCCAGACGGCGTCCGAGCGCATCGTGCAGGTCGTCCATGACGGCCTGAGCGTGGCTGCGTTCCATTACGTGCAGTCGAGCCATAAGATCCCCTCTCACATGGCAGCCCGGAGGCGAGACCGGGCGAAGTTGCTACACGCACAACACTGACCTATAAAATTGTTTGGCAGCGACACGGTTCGGCAGGCGGTATGAAACGTCGTCCTTAGCGGTGAAAACGAACATTTCCGCAGATAAATGCCATATTTGATAAAACGCGTTATCAAATGACAATGCCCCGCCCACGCAATCACGTGGACGGGGCATTGCTTCAGGCATGCAGTCAGCGACCCTGTTGCTTTTACTTAAGCTCGGGCCAGAAGTCCTTGTTGGCCTCGATCATGTCGTCGAGAACCTCCTTGGCGACCTTCATCGAAGGCACGGTCTTGTTCAGCGTAAAGGCCTTGAGCGCCTTCTCGTACGAACCCTCGATCGTGGCCTCGACCACGAGCTTCTCGGAGTTCAGCTGCTGCATCATAAGACCCTGCTGGAACAGCGGAATGTTGTCGCGGCTGATGACCTCGGGGCCGTTCTTGCCAATGTAGGCAGGCAGCTCGACCATGGCGTCGTAGGGCATGTTGGGGATAGCGCCCTTGTTCTCGCAAATGACCAGGAAGCGCTGCTTGGTATCGTTCTTCAGAGCGATGGCCAGGTCGGCAATCCAGTCGCCGTGGCTGCCCGCATAGAACGTGCTCTCGTCGATCTCGCCCGTCTTCTCGTAATGGTCGATGCCGTCGAAGAGGTTCTTCTCGCGCGTCTCCTCGACCTCGTTTGCACGGGTGCGCTCGGGGTTGGAATGCTCGACGAACTCCTTCTGCTGCAGGTAGTAGTTCAGATAGGTGTTGGGCAGGTACTCCGGGAAGCACTCCATGATCTCGTACTCGCCCTTCCAGACGTAGTACCAGCTGCCCTTGGTGTGGCGGTTCTGCTCGGGGTGCTCGTCGGTGGCCTCCTCGGGCTTCTTGGACATCAGCGAGCTCATGCCCTTGAGGTAGGAATCGGGCAGCAGAATCTCATGCTCCTTGATGTACTCGCGCAGCTGCGGGAGCACCTCCTCGCCCTTGTGGCGGATCGAGGTGAACCAACCAAAGTGGTTGAGACCAAAGTAATCGTACTCGACATCCTTCTTGTCGATATCGAGCGCGGCGCAAACCACGTCGATAATCGCGATCGGCATGTCGCAGATGTTGATGATGCGAGCGTTGGGGCGCAGGACGCGGCAGCCCTCGGAGACGATGGCGGCAGGGTTGGAGTAGTTAAGAATCCAGTAGTCCTTCTTGGCATACTTCTCAACGTCGTCAATCAGCTCGACCATGGGGAAGATGGTGCGCATGCCGTAGGCAAGGCCGCCGCAACCGCAGGTCTCCTGGCCCACGCAGCCGTGACGCAGCGGAATCTTCTCGTCCTGCTCGCGCATGGCATAGCCGCCCACGCGCATCTGGGCAAACACGAAGCTCGCGTCCGTAAAAGCCGTCTTTTTGTCGGTGGTCACCGTGAGCTTGATGTCCAGGCCAAGGTCCTCGTGCAAAATCCAGTCCACGAGCACGCCGATCTTGCGCTGGCGCTCCTCGTTGATGTCGTACAGACGAATCTCGTCAACGTCGAGCTCGTCCTTGCGCAGAGCGATGGACTTGACGATGCCGGGGGTAAAGGTGGATCCGCCACCACACAGAGTAATGATCATTGTTTACTGCTCCTTCTCAATTGCGTTTTCGACCTTGTCGCGCATCTCGGCGACCTTCATGCCAAAGATGATCTGGATATTATTGCCGTTGCGGTTGATGCCGCTGTTGGGCACGTGATTGATGAGGTCCTCATTGATGAGGTCCGGGTTCTTAACGTTCACGCGGAGACGCGTAAAGCAGTTCTCGAGCTCCTCGATGTTGTCCTTGCCACCAAGACCTGCGACCAGGTCAGCGATACCCGCGTCAACACCCTGCGCGGGAGCATCGGCGACAGCGCCCTGCTTCACCGCGACAGACGCGGCGGCCTCGCCCTCGGCAACGGACTCAGCAAGCTCGGACTCTTCCTCGCGACCAGGCGTGTGGAGGTTGAGCTTCTTAATAAGGAAGGTGAAGAGGAAGAAGTACAGAGCGGCGTTGACGACTCCAAGCACCAGCATAACCGGCCAGTTGGTCTTATCGACACCAAGGACCAAGTTGGAAACAACGATGTTGATGATGCCGCCTGCAGTCGAAGCGGGCACGGAGAGAACCTTAAGAAGAACCAGGAAGACGCCGGAAAGAATCGAGTGGACGACAAAGAGCACGGGAGCGGCAAAGACAAAGAGGAAGTCCATGGGCTCGGTCACGCAGGAAAGCACGGCGGTGATGATCAGCGGGATGATGACAGCCTTGGTCTTGTCCTTGTTCTGCTTGTAGGCGGTGAAGATAAAGGCGAGACCGATACCGATGTAGGGCCACAGGTTGTTGAAGGTGTAGCTGTTGAAATACGTGCTATCGGAGAAGGGCTGGCCCGTCATTGCCATCTCGGCAACACGGATGGGATAGGCGCCGGCGATAACCTGATCACCCAGCGTAAGGGTGCCGCCCACATCGGAGAACTGGAACGGGGTGTAGATGAGGTGGTGCAGGCCGGTAGGAACGAGCAGCTTGTTGAGCATGCCGTAGATAAACAGACCGATGTTGCCCGACTCCTTAATGATGCCGGCAACGGAGGAGATGGCGCCCTGAACCGGAGGCCAAACGATGCAGAAGCCAGCGCCCATGATCCAGGAGATGATGATCATGATCAGGAACGGGAAGCGAACGCCCGAGAACATCGAAAGGGCAATGGGGAACTGCTTGTTCGAGTACTTGTTGAACACGGCACCGGTGATGCAACCAAGAATGATGCCGCCAAACACGCCGGTATCGAGCACCTGAATGCCCATAACGGTGCTCTGGCCGGTTCCGGTAAGACCGAGCATGCCGCTCGCTTCGGCAAGAGAGCCGGTGGCGTTGAGCACGATGTTGTTAGCCTGCAGGAACAGGAAGAACGACATCAGGGCAATCAGCGAAGCGTGGCCCTTGTTCTTCTTTGCCATGGCGCCGGCGATGCCCACGCAGAACAGAATCGAGAGGTTGTTGATGATAAACATCAGCGACTGATAGACAACGGCGCCCACAAGCTGGAACGGACCGGAGCCCAGCACAGGGATCACGGCGCAGATGGTCTTGTTGGTCAGAATAATGCCCACGATGAGCAGGATGCCGGCAACCGAGAGATACATCATCGGCTGAACGATCGACTTCGCGAACACCTCCAACGGCGCTTTGAAATTGAACTTCTTTTTTGCGGTCATAGCGGTACTCCCCTTCCTTTTCCGCAAATTGAGATAGGTGTGCCCTGGACAAGACCGTGAGCCTTGCCTTGTATCAATCGATGTGTGGGCACGTTATGCCTAGAGACCAGGTTCTCCAAGCAGGTTAACAATGTGATATGCGAGATAACTCTTCTCGGCATCGGTAACGACAACGTTATAGGTAGACGCTAAGTGGTCGGCAATTGACTCCGCACACGAGAATGCCCTCGGATACGCCGTTTCATCGATACGGAACAGCGCGTCGCCATTGACCTGTCCCGCCGCGGGATCGAGCGCTCGCTGCGCAAAAAACTGCAGATGGCGAACGAAACGCTCGTACGGCAACGAGGTGACGTCAAGGGTCGTGGCATAGTGCTCGGAAACAATCGCGAGCACGTCGCGAACAAGCTGGACCGAAACAATCAGACGGTCAGAGCGCTGCGGCATGGTGGCGTTGACGATATGCAAGGTGATGAAGCCCTGCTCCTCCTCGCTCATCTCGATGCCCAGATAATCCTTGATAATCTGAAGGGCACGGCCCGCAAGCGCATACTCCTTGCGATAGAACTGCTGGATCTCGAGCAGCAACGGATTCTCGCAGGGGACGCCCTTGCGCTCGCGCTCCAAAGCAAGACTGATATGGTCTGCGAGAGCGATGAGGATCTTGTCGTTGATGTCGACATTGAGCTCTCGACGAAGCATCTGAACGATGTCCTCGGAAATCACGAGGTTGACGGTGGGGATGGACTCCAAAAGATGTGCCAAGCGGTCAATCGTGCGCGAATCCTGAGAAGTTCCCTCCTGCAACGCGTAGGTCTTTTCGACTGACGCCTCGTCGATGGCATCGCCGGCATGGCGGCCAAAGCAGAGACCTCGACCGATGACGATGAGCTCGGAGCTATCGTCCGAAGTGACCATTGCGACATTGTTGTTGAAAACTCGCTTGATAACCACGGCACCCACCACAAGAATTTACTCGGAAAGCCAGACGACAGGCTCTTTAACAGCAACAGGGCCGGAAGCATGCTCACGAAGAGTCGAGTTCTCCGAGCGCTCGCACACGATAACGAAGACCGTGGGATCAAAGCCGGCGGCGCGAACCGCGTCGAAATCGACCTCGACGAGGGGCTGGCCCGCGTCGACATGGTCACCCTGGGCAACAAGCGCATGGAATCCCTTGCCCTCAAGCTTAACAGTATCGATTCCGATATGCAGCATCACCTGAGCAGAGCTGTCGTCGGACATGATGCCCAGCGCGTGCTCAGTCGGAAACAGCGCCGCGACGGTACCGGAAACAGGAGCGCACACCGTTCCCTCTTGGGGAACCACGGCAACGCCATCGCCCACCGCACGGCTGCTAAAAGCGGGATCATTGGTATTTTCCAGATGAACAAGCTCGCCGGAAACGGGAGCGAGGATTTCGAACTCGGAAGCTGCAGTCTTCTGCTCATCCGAACCGCCCATCAGGCGAGAAAAGAAACCCATGGTGGCATGTCCCTTCATAAATATAGCCCAACCAAAATCAAGCGAATGCATCCATAGAGACACACCCGTTCAAAGACTTTGGTTAGGCCCACGTCCGAGGGACTCGGTAACCTTCCGCATTTCTTTTTACGGGAGTTATTGTAGACAAGCCCAAAGCCAGAACAATCATTATGACCGGTGAGCGGTATTTTTTCTTCGATAAACGGTATTTAGGCGATATTTGGATGTCTCTATAGTTTTGTAACCCTCGTGGCTATTCCCGGTGAGGCACCCGACCCCGTATCGCGGCGCATGTCGCCCCCAATCTGGGTATCCGGTGCATGGTGCCCTATTGTCTTGCATAATTTCGCTTGCGTCATGCATAAAAAGACGGGGGCACCCCTTCCCGTCCCAACGTACCCCTGCTTGGACCGTGCAAAAACCGGAGTATTCAGCATCGCGGTCCCCGTCGGCGACGCCGCGAATCGGGGAAGCCGCGCGATCGGCGTCATTTTGGGGCCCGGCGCGACGCGAAACGCGTGATATTGCCGCGCCGGACCCCGTCCGCCAACCCAAATAGTCTGTCGAAGGATCTCGCTGGCCCAAAAAGACGCTTCCGGTGCGTATACAGCCGCCCCGGCCTGCTGAATACTCCCAAAAATGCACGGTGCACCCGGGGGGACCCGTGCATGCCGTGAAAAAACACGCTCACATCCAAAAGAATGCGAGCGTGAAAGCCAGATGGCAGCAGGGGCGCCAGACGGCGAGCGGAATCCCTGGCGTGTCCGCCCGGGCACCGCAGCCGCCGCGTGTCAGTGGGGAGTTTCACGTTCTCCGTCGATGCCAGAACCCCGCATACGCGAATCTCCAACTAAGCCGATAGCCCACATCTCTTGCCGCGACCGTCTCCGTGCATTTTCGTTAGGGAGCCGCCCCACCTCAAGCTGCGCCCTCTAAAAAGGGCCCCGAGCATAGTCTGCTCGGGGCCCAAATTCATCTCGCCTTACCGCGCGATGCGTATGTTACTTGCGCTTGCCGCCGCCGTCGCCGGGACGACGGGAGCTGCCGCCGCGCTTGCCGCCACGATTGTTGCCATAGCTGCCACGGTTATCGCGACCGCCGGCACGACCGCCGCGGGAGC
>CAJMOP010000107.1 GCA_905215115.1 uncultured bacterium
GCTCACACCGCGCGCGACCAGCAGCGCCTCGCCCGAGGCCTTCTTCTGGTCCAGAGCGGCACGACCGGCACGCTCAAGCGCGGACGCATCGTCGAACAGCATCGCATCGATATCGCCGGCGAGCAATTGCTCAACCAGGCCCTCAAGCTCACGCGGGGCCTCGAGCACGTCGCCCAGACGACCCGAGACATCGTCGCCCAGCGCACCCATCAGACGGCTCACCAGCGGCGAGCTGTCAGCCATGCGGGCATCGAGCTTCTTTTGGCTGGCAAGCTCCGAGCGCACCTCGGACAGTTTGTTGCGCGCCTCGCTCTCGCGGACACGCAGGTCCTTCAGGGCTGCACGGGCGACCTCGGTAGCCTCGCGAGCATCAATCTGGGCTTGACGGGCCTGATCAAGTGCACTGTCGAGCTCCTCGGCGCGGTCGCGACGGCTCTCGAGTGAGGCCATGACTTCCTCGAGCTGCTCGTCGATCTGCTCCAGGCGTGAGGCGTACATGTTGTCCTCGACCTCGGCGTTGCTCAGCGAGTCCTTCACCTTGGCGAGTTCGAGCGCCGCGTTATCGGCCACACGCTGCACATCGCGTTGCTCACGCGTAAGCTGCGAAATCTGATTGTCGAGCGCCACGCGCCGCTCGTGGAGCTGAGCGGCGGCAGGACCAGCGGCGTCAACGTCCTCCTGGGCCTGCATGTGCGCGCCGGTCACTTCCTCAAGCTGCGCACGCGCGTCCTCGAGCTCCTCTACCACGCGACGACGCTGATGCTCGGAGCTCGAGATCTGGCCGCGCATGTCGGACAGGCGCGACACCATGTTGTGGCCCTTTTCCTCGAGCAGGCGCATATCGGAGTTAATGCGGCCGACCACGTCTTGCATATGGCGGCGCTGCTCGCCCAGATCGCCCACAAACAGGCCCTTTTCCTCGAGCATGACCTGGAGCTTCTCGAGCTCGCGTTCCTTTTCGCCCAAGCGGTACTGCGCAAGCTCCAGCTCGGCGGCACCTTCCTTGGAGCGGCTCTCCAAGTCGTTCCACTGCGACTGCAGCGAACGCAGCTCGTCGACGGCTAGCATCTGCGTAAGCTCGTTCGCGCGCGAGGACAGCTCTTTGTACTTGCGCGCACGATCGACCTGACGCTCCAGAGGTCGCAGCTGACGGGCGATTTCCTTATTGATGTCGCGGGCACGCGTCAGGTGCTCGTCCATCGACTTAATCTTTTTGAGCGCACGCTCCTTGCGGCGTTTGTGCTTGGAAATGCCGGCGGCCTCCTCGATGAGGGCGCGGCGCTCCTCGGGGCGGCTCTGCAAAATGGCGTCGAGCTTGCCCTGGCTGATGATGGAATGCGTATCCTTGCCCAAGCCCGAATCGTGCAGGATGTCCTGAATGTCCATCAGGCGGCACGGACTCGAGTTGATGAGGTACTCGCTTTCGCCCGAGCGATACATACGACGGGTGATGGCGACCTCGTCAAAGTCGACGGGCAGCATATGGTCCGAGTTATCGAGCACCAGCGTGACCTCGGCGACACCCACCGGCTTGCGCGCTGACGAGCCCGAGAAGATGACATCCTCCATGGCCTGGCCGCGCAGCTGCTTGGCGCTCTGCTCGCCCAGGACCCACAGAATCGAGTCAGAGATGTTCGATTTTCCCGAGCCGTTGGGACCGACGATGACGGTCAGGCCCGGCTCAAACGTCATATGGGCGCGGTCGGCAAACGACTTGAACCCTTTGAGTGTGAGGGACTTGAGATACACGGTTCCTCGCTTAAACAGGCTTCTTGTTGAGAATCACGCCGTTGGTGGTGTAGCCCATGCGGTCAAGTGCCTCGAGTGCAGCGGCTCCCTCGGCTTCCTTCTTTGAGGAGCCGGAGCCGCGACCCTGGCGAATACCATCGATCAACACCACGGCGGTAAAGGTGGGCGCATGCGCAGGGCCCTCGGAGCCGACCAGCTTGTACGCGGGAGGCTCGTGGCCGTCGGCCTGCACGCACTCCTGCAAATACGACTTGGGGTTCGCAGGGTGCTCGGCACGCTCGGATGCCAAATGTGGCTTAAGCGTACGGTGGATAAACTCCGCCGCGGCATCCCAGCCGGCGTCCAGATACAGCGCGCCCACGAGCGACTCGTAGACGTTCTCGAGCGCCGAGTGCAGGCCGCGCGCGCCGGTACCGGTCTCGGAGGCACCAAAGATGATGATGTCATCGATACCCAGCTCGTGCGACACCTCGGACAGCGTGGCGCCCGAGACAAGGGACACCTTCAGGCGCGTGAGCTTGCCCTCGTCAAACTCCGGATAGGACACAAACAGGGAGCGTGCGACAACGGCGCCCAAGATGGAATCACCCAAGAACTCAAGGCGCTCGTAGCTTGCCGAGACTGGCTGGCCTTCGACGGCCGAAGGATGCGTAAGGGCCGCGCGCAGCAGCACCTTGTCATTGAACTCGTGGCCCAGAATCTCCTGGGCACGCGTAAGTCGTTCAGACAAAGCCAAGACCTAGGCCTCCCTGGCGTTTTCAATCGCGTCGACGGCGTCGGCGACAGAGTTGAGCGAGAGCAGAGTCTCGTCATCGATCTCGAGGTTGAACTCGTCCTCGATAGCCGTAACCAGCTGCAGGCGCTCGAGCGAGTTGGCATCGAGATCGTCAAAGGTGGTCTCATCGCTAATTTCGGCAACATCGACGCCCAGAACGTCAGCAGCGACCTCGGCGATCTTGTCGAAGATTTCGGAGCGGTCCATAGCGCTTCCTCTCATAGTGCATGAATACCAAAAGAATGGTACCGCCCGGGCGGTACCAAGACACGGTTCTGATTCTACCCCACGAAGCAGGCCGCGAGGCACATAACAGCGCTCTAACTCGCTCTTACAAAACGATGCCGTCCATGGAGTTGGCGACATTCTCGACCAGCCCGGCGCGCACGGCTTCGGCCGCCGCAAGCGTACCGTTTTTAACAGCTTCGACCGAGGTGGCGCCATGGCCGATCAGAACCACGCCGCGCAGGCCCAAAAGAATCGCGCCGCCCTTGGCGTCGCCAGAGAGCTTGGCCTTTATCTCACGCATCTGCTTTTTAATGAGCAGCGCGGCGATCTTGGTGCCAAGCGAAGACATAAAGACGCCCTTGAGCTCCTGCAACAAAAACTTGGCAGCGCCCTCGGTGGCCTTGAGCGCAATGTTGCCCGACATGCCGTCGGCGACCACGACGTCAAAATTGCCCGACGTAAGATCGGTGCCTTCGCAGTTACCCACAAAGCCGGGAACGGCGGCTTTCATGGCCGGGAAGCAGGCCTTGGTAAAGTTGGAGCCCTTCTCGTCCTCGGTGCCATTGGCAAGCAAGCCCACGCGAGGATGCTCGATGCCCAGGACAACGCGGGCATAAGCGCTACCCATCTGGGCAAAACGCACCATGTCGTCCACCTCGACATCGGGGTTGGCGCCCATGTCGCACAGCACCGTCAGGCCGCCGGCACGATTGGGCAGCGCATTGGTCAAACAGGGGCGCACCGGCTGCTTCTTGCCTTCGGCCATATATCTAAACGGTGTGACGTAGGCGGTCGCGGCAGCGGTCATGGCGCCGGTGGAGCCGGCGGAGAAAAACGCGTCCGCGTTGCCCTTTTTGATGGCGCGGCAGGCAAGCACGATCGAGGACTTGCGCTTGGTCATCACGGCGCGAATGGGATCGTCATCCATGGCGATAATGTCAGGGGCTTCCAGAGCCTCCACACGTGCATGGGCCGCGGCAAAGAGATTGACGATTTCGGCGGGACCGACTGCCAGGACCTCGATATCGGGATCGGCGGCAAGTGCAGCCTCGATACCATCGAGAACAACCTGAGGTTTCTCGTCTCCGCCCACAACGTCTACACAAACGCGAACGTTACTCATATACATACTCCTTATACAAAAATGGCCGACTCATTGAGCCGGCCATTGTGGTTCCATTTGGAACGGCATCGCATCCAGAGTATACCGTTACTCGGTAACGATAACCTCGCGGTCCTTGTAGAAACCGCAGCTGGGGCACACGTGGTGCGGAAGCTTGACAGCGCCGCAACGGGGGCACGTGGACTGAGCCGCAGCCGAGATCTTCATGTTGGCGGAACGACGGGTGTGAGTGCGGATACGACCCTGCTTTTGTTTAGGTACGGGCATAGTGACCTTCCTTATGAACTATCCAGTGTGGCGATTACGCGCAAGTAGCGATACTACCACAGTTTTACTCGTCGAGCTTGAGATTCTTCAATGCTGCAAATGGATTTTCCGTGGCAGCGGCCCATTCTGCCTCTGCCTGGGCGGCGCAATCGCATTGCTCGACGTTGAGATTGCAACCGCAAGTGGGGCACAGGCCGCGGCAATCGGGCTTGCACAGAACGACAAACGGCGTGTCCATGACGACCGCGTCATTGATGGGCTCACCCAGATCGACGATGCGGTCCTCACCCAGGAGCTCGTAGCCGTCCACGTAGGCCTCGGGATCCTCGGGCTCCTCGAAGAGGTAGAACTCCTCGATCTCGCCGGCGATATCAAACGAGGCAGGCTCCAGGCAACGGTCGCACTCGCCGGTGGCGTGCGCGCGGACCATGCCCGTGAGCAAGACACCGGTACCGGCATTGGTAAAGACAACGTCGTAGTCGATGCCGTCCTGTAGCTGGTACTCCTTCTCACCCACTGTGTAGGTGGCAACATCGACCTTGCCGGTCAGCGGATACGAATCACCAGGAAACTCGAGCTGCTCAGAAAGATCGACGGTAACGCTCGGGAACTCAGCCATTACCACTGACCATTCTGTTGGGCGGCACCCTCGTTGAGCTGCTGACGGCAACGGGTAACGGTGCCGGTCAGGCTCTTGAGGTTCTCCTCCAGGTGCGTAAAGACCTGCTCTGCGTAGTCCTCGGCAGCATAACGCGTCTCGCGCTCGTACTGCTGGGCACGATCGCGGATGTCGTCGGCCTGCTGCTGTGCCAAGCGGACGATCTCCTGCTCACCCGCAATGGTGAGGGCCTGCTGCTGAGCGTCGGCGATGATGGAATCGGCCTGAGCGGCGGCGGAAGCCATAAGCTCCTCGCGCTCCTTAAGGATACGGCGGGACTTCTGCCACTCCTCGGGATAGCTCATGCGGATCTCGTCGAGGATGTTGAAGAACACGTCGGCGTCGATGACCTTGAACTGAGCGTTCTTGCCGAAAGGCGGCTTGGCTTCCTCGATCAGCCCTTCGAGCTCATCGACCAAGCTGACGATCCTATCGCCAGGAAAATTCTCGCCCGGCATCCGGTCTCCTTTCATAGGTAACATATCATCGTGCTAGTGTACCACATGCCACCAGGCAATAAAAAACGTCACGAAAAGCGGTGTCTGAGTGCTTCGACCACGTTGGGCGGGACAAACGTCGATACATCGCTGCCGAGCGAGGCGATCTGGCGAACGACCGAACTCGAGATATAGCCGTACTGCGGCGCACTCATGACAAAGATGGACTCCAGCTCGTTATCCAAGCGATAGTTGAGGTCTGCCTGCTGCAGCTCGTACTCAAAGTCGGTCATGGCGCGCAGGCCCTTGACCACGGCCCCCGCCCCCTGCTCGCGAGCGAAGTCGACCAAGAGGCCGGTAAAGGGCAGGACCTCGACGCCGTCGATATCACCGAGCGCCTCACGAGCCAGCGCTACGCGCTCATCCAGCATAAACGTGGTGCCCACACCGTTTTTACCCTGCGACTCGGCGACAGCGACGATCACGCTGGGAAAGATGCGGCGGGCGCGGCGGATGACGTCGATATGGCCAAACGTGATGGGATCGAAGGTGCCCGGGACAATCACGCGGTTGATAGTGTCATTCATGGGCGTCCTCCGTGGGTGCGTCGCTATCGATACCATCATCCTCGCCGTTGCCGACCCAACGAAGCAGGTCGACCGAGGTAATGCCGTAGCGCTTCTCGCGCACGATCTCAAAGCCTGCCGGATGCGCGCCCGCATCGGCGGCGGCATGCTCAAACAGGGCATAAGCGCCAGGTGCAAGCAGACCCTGCTGAGCCAGGTTCTGCAGCAGTTCCTCGACCGGCTCGGCACCAAAAGCATAGGGCGGGTCGAGCAGGACCAGATCAAAGGGGCCGCCCGGCACACGACCGCGCGAGGCGTTCGCCAGCATGTCGCCCGTTACCACGCGCCAACGCGCACGGTCACGGCAGAGCGACTCGATATTCTTGGTAATGAGCCGCGCGGCATTCCGATCGATCTCGAACGTCGTGAGTGAGCGGGCACCACGTGAGAGCATCTCTAAACCTAAGGCACCGGAGCCGCCAAAGGCGTCCAGCACGCGGACCTCGTCCAGATCGAAGTCAAATGCCGACATGGCCATAGATGCGCATGCCTCGCGCACGCGATCGGTCGTGGGGCGGGTGACATCGCGACCACGGGGCTCCTCGATCTTACGACCGCGCCATTCGCCGCCGATGATTCTCATCCTCCGCTGACCTCCTTAAAAATGTGTCGATATCGCATGGCGACCGCATCGCGCAGGGGGCGCGTCGCCACGGAGTCAAGGGTGCAAGCATACCGCAAGAGCTCGACCGCGTCCAAATGGGCCCACTCGATCAGCTCCTCGTCGGCATCCAGGTCGACAAAGCGCAGGGTCACACCGCCATGCTGGCGGTACCCCAGAATTTCGCCCTCGTGGCGCAGACGCAGGTCCATCTGGGCGAGCGTAAAGCCGTCCGAGGTCTTTTCGAGCGACTGGAGACGGTCTTGCGCCGCCGAAGCGCCGCCGTTGCCCTTGGAGTGCGTCATGACCAGGCAGGTGCCCGACACGCTGCCGCGGCCCACGCGCCCGCGCAGCTGGTGCAGCTGGGAGAGGCCGAACCGGTCGGCGTGGTCTACGATCAGCGTGTTCGCGTTGGAGATGTCGAGTCCGGTCTCGATGATCGTCGTGCATACGAG
>CAJMOP010000108.1 GCA_905215115.1 uncultured bacterium
CCCAGGCCGCCGACCTGCAGGCCGTTATCGAGCATGTCGGCGCCCCGGCAAATGTCCTCGCGCACAGCGCCGGTACGCTGGTGACCCTGGAGCTTCTCCGTACAAACCCGGCCATTGTCTCGCGCGCGATGCTGCACGAACCCGCCGTGACAAACGAGGGCGCTGGCCTGGGCACGGCCCCGGTTTTGCTCGAGATGATTGCTGCGGGAAAGGTCTCGAGGGCATTAAGAGCCTTCCTGAGTGCCATCGGTGATTCGGATCCTCAAGCTCCCAAGACAACCGAGGCGGAAGCCAAGCATGCCCTGCGCAACGGCCGCAGCTTTATGGCAAACGAATACGGGATCATTATGACCTGCGTTCCCGATTGGGATCGCGTCCGCGCATCGAAAACGGTGGCCGCCGTGTTTTTGGGCGAGCTCTCGATTGGCACGCCCCGCGAAGCGGGCACGAGAGCGTCGGCTGAGCTTTTGGGCTGTCCACTCGTGACGGTTTCCGGCGCACACAACGGGCTGCGCGATCGCCCGGCAGCGGCTGCCCAGGCCGTCCGTGGCATCCTAGAGCTCTAACAGCCGCAATAATCAAACAGGCTTTTCCGTAAACGTTTCGGCTGTGTTAACAGAGGCGCTCAAAACCCAACGTCTGCGGCTTCAGCCCTACCGTCTGCCAACTCATGAAAAAGAAACGGTATTCACGTGCGTACCTGCATCGACAAGGTGCTACCCTTGTAACATTTGGCACCCACTGCTACCAAGCAAAACTACTGAAAGGGCCCCCTATGCTCAATAATCACGAGGCCAATCTAACCGACGAGGAGGCTGCCGCCGAGGTCGCCCGCGTCGCGAAGACCTACCCCGTGGTGCGTTTGCTGTCTTTCGATCAGATTAAGGGCGATCCTAACTGCCTGCTCGCCGGCGAACGGTGTCCCTGTCTGCGCCAGTCAAGTCTTGAAGCCTTGGCGGCGGGTTCCGATGAGGTGTCGGAACGGCTGCTCAACGATGGCGTTGAGTACCGCGCTCGCCTGCGCTCTTTGATGGTTGAGGGCGAGCCTCACGTTCTGCTGATGGTGCGTCCGATTGATGAACAAGAGGCCGCAGAAGAGGACCTTGTCTACACCGACGTGCTGACGAGCGTGCGCAATCGCCGATATTACGAGGAAAAGCTTCGCAGCGCCCGCATGCAGGCCGGTGTGGCCATGATCGACCTTGATGATTTTAGGGTCTTCAACGATACCTGTGGCCGTCATGCCGGCGACCTTGCGCTCGGTGCTGTGGCGACGGCCATACGCAGCGGTATTCGTTCGACTGACGAGCTTGTCCGCTATGGTTGCGATAAGTTTGTGGCCGTCATGCCCAATATCCCCTCCGATGACTTCGCCCGTCGTCTGCGTCACGTATCCGATGCCGTTCATTCCACGGTTATTCCGGGGCATGAGCGCGTTAGCTTGACAGCATGTGTTGGTGGCGTTCGCATTAATGGCGAGACGGTCGATGAGGGCGTTGGCCGCGCTGTCCAATTATTGAGCCGCGCTAAGGCAAAAGCTGGTACGGTCATGACCGATACCGATTCCATCGAGGCCTTCCAAAGCGAAAAGCCTACGGTGCTTATTGTCGATGACTCCGAGATGAACCGAGCTATTCTCAGCGAGATGCTCAAGGACGAGTATTGCATCCTCGAGGCCGATAACGGTCGCGCGGCACTCGACATGGTCGACCGCTATGGCGATGAGTTGTCGCTCGTGCTGCTGGACATTGTCATGCCGGGCATGAACGGCTTTGAGGTACTGGCCGATCTGTCGCGCCGAACGGGTATCGACAATCTGCCTGTCATCATGATCTCGAGCGAAGATTCCGACGATGTGGTGCTGCGCGCGTATGAGCTGGGTGCCTCGGACTATGTCAACCGCCCGTTTGACTCCCGTGTCGTGCGCCGCCGTGTAAGCAACACCATCCGCCTGTACGCCAAACAGCGTCGTCTGACGAGCCTGCTGTCCCAACAGTACAACGAGCGCGTCAAGAACAGCCGCATGCTCATCGACATCATGGCCGGCGTCATGGAGCTCCGCAATGGCGAGAGCGGCAGGCACGTTACGAACATCGAGAAGCTGACCGAGCTGCTGCTTGGCTGCCTGGTCCACCGTAGTGACAGCATCTCCCTCGACAACGAGGAGCGCTCTACGATTGCCCTGGCTTCGGCACTGCACGATATCGGCAAGATGTCGATTGACGATGCGATTCTCAACAAGCCCGGGCGCCTCACGTCCGAGGAGTTCGAGATTATGAAGACGCATACCACGATCGGCGCCGACATGCTGCATGAGCTGGGCCGCCATCACGCCGGCAATGCGCTTATGGAATATGTGTACCAGATTGCGCGTTGGCACCACGAGCGCTGGGACGGCAAGGGTTATCCCGATGGCCTTAAGGGCGACGATATCCCCATCGCCGCACAGGTGGTTTCGGTGGCCGACGTATACGATGCGCTGACGAGCGTGCGCGTGTACAAGGATGCCATCCCGCACGAGGAGGCGATCCAGATGATCCTGGACGGTAAGTGCGGCACCTTTAACCCGCTGCTGCTCGACTGTCTGCTCGAGGTGCAAGACCGTATTGCCGAAACATTGGCGCGCCCTGCCGAGGTCGTTGCGCTTCCTACGATTTAGTTTGACCAAAGGAGTTTGAATCCATGATTTCCATGCGTGAAGCGTATGAGAAGATCGGCGCCAATTATGATGACGCTTGCACTCGGCTGATGGGCGAGGAGATGCTTGCCCGCTTTGCCCTCAAGTTTTTGGATGACGAGAGCATGGACAAGCTGGAGGCCGCCATGGCGGCAGGAGACGCCAAGGAAGCGTTTATGGCAGCTCACACGCTCAAGGGCGTGAGCCAGAACCTGGGATTCGATAATCTGTACGAGCCGGCGGTCGTGGTGACCGAGGCGCTGCGCGGCGCCGATGCCGTTGACGGCGCTCGCGCGGGAATGCATGCGTTGCAGCAGCAATATGCGGCTACGATGTCGGCCCTGCGCGAGGTGGCCGAGTAAGAGCTCGCGAGCTTTGATGGCTATGAGAGTGGATAATCTCCCGTTTTAGGCCCGGTGGCGACCTCAAAGTGGGAGATTATCCACTCTCGTTCGATACGTGTCCAAAAATCCACTCTCACCCCTTCTGATTGGTGAATGGCCTATGCGCACTGGCGGGGCTTTCCGCATGCAATCCATATCGTTGTTCGATAAACTATTCGGATAACGATAGATTCGATGAGGGTGAGTGTATGTCCAACAGCGTTCAGCGTATGGCCAAGGCGGGCGAGACTGTAAGGAAGCTTGGCTTTTGCATGGCGGTCGTTTTTGCGGGAATGCTCGTCGCTTTTGCCGCGTTGGTTGTTTACGTGATCTGGTATGCGGTTGCAAACGTTGTTTCTGTCGATTCTTTCGGTGTCGTGACGCTTCTCGATGGCGGGAGCATCGTTATCCCAAGCGGGCTGTGCCTGGCACTCGTCGTGGGTGTTTCGCTTGTCGTTTTGTGCGGAATCAGCCATAACATCTCTCGGGGCGTCTCGCCCTTTACCAAGACGCATGTGCGGCTTATCCGTGTTCTCGCGCTTGCCTTTGCTGTTAACGCCGCGGTTTCGCTTGTTGGTGCCTATGGATCGGTCAATCTCACCATTGGCGGACTGGAGCTTTACATCGTGCCTCATTCCTTCGTTATTGAGATTTGCCAAGGCGCTACCTTTGATGCGGGGTCGTTTATCGGCGCAGTTGTCTGTCTGTTTATCTCGGCGATCTGGAGTTATGCCTCGCTGCTCCAAGAGCAGTCTGACGAGCTTGTGTAGGAGGAAACATGAGCTATCTCATCATCGAGCTTGAGACGCAGCTGCTTAAGACCGGAAAGACCAGCGCTGATCTGATTCGGGCGACGGGGCATACTCCGGCGAATATTTCAAAGCTAAGAAACGGAAAAGTAAAAGCTATTCGCCTTAAGACGCTTCTCGAAATCTGTGATGAGCTTGATTGTCAACCGGGAGATATTATTCAGCGCGTGAGCGAGAAAGAGCTTGAGGAGCTTATTGTCGAGCGCGCAAAAAATGTTGTGAGACAGATGCGGGATGGCGGAGGCAACGAGGCGTCGCTTCCGACATCAGTCTTTGCTGTCGATTTGAGTGACGAGTAGCTTAAGGCGAACAACTAAAACGAAATATCAGCGTGAAGGAACCCGTGTCTAACACGGGTTCTTTCTTTTAGATTATCTTGACAAATATGTGTTATCGAAAAACAATAACAACTATGGAAAACGATAAAGGAAGGAACGATATGAGCTGTTTTGCTATCAAGCGGAACAGGAGGACAATGAACGCATCAGCGATAAAGCTATCAAAAGTTTCAAAACGCTACGGGAAACGGCACGTTTTGCATGACGTTTCCTTCGAGGTGCATCAGTCTGAGCTCTGTGCCCTTGTCGGTGCAAACGGGGCGGGTAAAAGCACGCTTATTAAAATAGTGCTGGGCCTCTGTGGGCCATCGTCGGGAAGCGTGGAACTCTTCGGAGGCAAATCAAAAAAAGAGCTTAGCCTGATGCGGACGCGTGTCGGCTATGTACCAGATTCCAGTGGAGCATACCAATCTCTCAGTGCGGTTGAGAATCTTCAAATCCGATGTGCGGAATGGGGGCTTGATGAGAAGCGTGAGATTCCTCGCGTTTTGAGCCTAGTCGGGCTGGATGCCGATGAGAAAAAGAGCGTGAGCAGTTTTTCTCTGGGAATGAAACGGCGGCTGGATATAGCTACAGCTTTGTTGGGTGACACTGATCTGCTTATTTTTGATGAGCCAGCAAACGGGTTGGACCCGCTGGGCATCGAGAGTATATGGGCCCTTATCGGTCGATTGAATCGAGAGCAGGGTAAGACCATGCTCATCTCTAGTCATGATTTGGATGAGCTGGCATCGGTTGCAACAAGCTGCCTGTTTCTTCATGACGGCGAACTGCTGAAAAAGGAATCGATGGACGTCATAAGGGATGAGGCGCCATCCCTAAAAGAGTATTACAGGCGCTTGATGAAGGCGGTCTCGCTATGAAGCGGGCGATCCATCCCATAAAGGCAGATATGATGCGTTTGCACAGGATATTTCCGGCGAAGTTTGGTCTTGCGCTTATGCTGGCGTTCGGCCTTCTCTTCGGCATCTTTCTAAAAAACGGAACAACGTTGCTCGCCTTTGGCTATGGCGTTTGTGGGGAGGATATTGGTTTCCTCTGGAATGCAATCGATCCTTCTGCGCCTGATGAGTCCCTTGCGCGCAGCGCTTTTGCCGGTACATCCCTGTTCGTTCCACTCATCGTTTGTTTGGTGCTTTTACAGGAGCATGGCTATAAAGAGGGGCACCGAATTTCTTCGGCAAGAGGTCTCAACCGCTTTTATGGGGCTCTAGCCCATGCATTTTCGTCTGCTTTAATAATTGGCGCAGCGTATAGCGCGCTTTGCCTTCTTCTGTTTGCAATAGCGATAACACGCGGAGGGCAAAACTATGCGCATAGCATGCTGGCTGCATTTTTGCCCGCAATGATGATTAACGCCGTATTGGTGATATCGATTGCGCTGGAGACGGTGACCATCTATCGGATTACAGGCAGCGCTGTATTGAGCGGGGCTGCGATAATTATTGGATTTGTCATGAGCTTGACGCTCTACGGAGCCTTCCTTCAGGCACCTATACCATCCTTGCGATGGATCTTCTTCCTTCCGGGGCCGTACCTTGGAGTCGGATGTGCCCTTGGGTATAGCGATATGGGGCAGCTGACGCTTCTGGGATATGGCGTGGCAGCCAGCTGTCTATCGGTATCGATTTACGCTCTCTTGAGCTTTCGCGCTGGGGGTGTGCTCAATGGCTCGTCAGATTAAAAGACTTCTCCAGTCAGAATTGAAGCATGTGAGCAAATGGGCGTACGCCTTAATCCTGGTAATTTATGCGTACATGGTGATATTGCAGCTTAATTCTTTCCCGATGTGGTTCTGTAGCCTCCGTGAGAACAGTTTCTTGGGCTTTTTCCCAGACCCGACGCTTCCGCTATCGGCGGAGGATGTCCTTCTATTTGGTAATGCAGAGGTTTTTCGTGGTCTGCTGTTCAACGTAGCCCCATTGGCTCATGCATTGTTCTTTCCGTTCATCGCGGCTTGCATTGTACCGCGCTTTGTCAGTTCGGGCTTTATTGAGGAACCGTGGGGGTTGTCGGAGGCTCGGGGAGGGAAGCGTGTGTGCGCTATCGTTGCGCGAGCGATGCTGTCTTCTTTCGCGCTTTTGGGCGCTTTTATCCTGTCGAGCGTCGTTTTGTACTGCCTTAATTGCACGATCGTTTTGGATGCTCAACAGTGTTTCAACCTGAATATATTTTGCTATCGACTTCTTCTGGCGAGTGCCGTCTGTCTTGCATATGTGGTCTCTTGCGTGATCGCTGTTTCCTATTTTGGGGCCGGCTTCGGTCCGATTGGCATGCTGCTGCTTGTCAACGTCGTAGCGATCTACATACAGATCGGGGCCAATTCCATGCTTCCGCTTCCAGCCTCGATGCTCATGTGGATTTGCGGCGTGACCCCGTTGGGGGACGGTCAATGCGTTTCGATTTTAATTGACTGCCTAATAAACGTAGCAAGCGTTTTTGCCATCTGCTTCACGGTCGACCGATTGCGGTCGAGATTTCTTTGATTGTTTGTGAGGGATAAACATACCGAGCGTATCAAATACAGGGGGGCGGGCACCGTGGCTGCTGTCCGCCCATTACAGTCTGAAATAGGCCATCGATAAATTTCGATGGCGAGCATTCGGCG
>CAJMOP010000109.1 GCA_905215115.1 uncultured bacterium
ACCCCTTTTGAGAGGACCTTGCCCACCGAGCCGTCTCGCCCACGGAACAGAAGGAGCGCATCCTCGCGACCTTCGGCGACCTGTGCTGCGAGATGGAGGGCTGCACCATCGCGCAGGCCTCCTATCTCAACGGCGTGCCCCTCGTCGTCGTGCGCGCCATCAGCGACAAGCCCTGCGCCGAGGGCCGGGTCGTCGACTACAACACCTTCGAGAAGAAGGCCGCCTGCGACTGCGCCCGCATCGCCGCGCGCATGGTTAAGCTTTAGGCCCGGCGCGCCGGGGCCCTTTCCAAAGCGAAGTGTCGAGCCGAAGTGTTGAGCGTCGGCCCTGAATGTTCAATGGCCGTTGTTTTCTGCCCCTCAAGTGGTGGACTTTTCCTCGGAGCTGTTGATTCCCCCACGCGCCCCCTTCCGTTCTCTGTTCTCCCCTTATACTCCTTGTACGAGGAGGTAAGAAGTCATGGACAAGACCGCGCAGGACAGCTTGGCAAAGAAGCCCGTCGACATGAGGGACAGGATTCTCGAGCATCTCGAGGCCCTCACCTCTGCCGTCTCGCTCGACGACCTTGCCCGTCTGTCCACCACCGACATCGCCGAGACGCTCATCATCTCCAGGAGCCTGGCGAGCCAGTACCTCAACGACCTTGTTCGCGCCGGTCTTGTGGTTAAGGTGGCGGGCAGGCCCGTCCGTTATTTTCATCGCCGCGCGTTCCAGAAGCATTTTCAGGTAAAGCTCTCTGCAAGCGAGTACGCCTCGCTCGCCGACCTCATCCAGGCGACGGGAATCGCCGATCACCGCGACTTCGCGCGTGCCGTGGGCTTCGACATGAGCCTCAGCTCCGTTGTCGAGCAGTGCAAGGCTGCGGTTCAGTACCCTCCGTTTGGCCTGCCCATCCTCTTGAGCGGCGGCGTGGGTGTCGGTAAGTCTTTCCTTTCTCGCCTTGTGTACGAGTACGGCAAGAACCAGGGCTTGCTGCCCCGCGACTCCTCCTATGTGCGCATCGACTGCGCCGGGGTCCCGGACGCCGCCTCGTTCAACGGGCTTCTTGACGAGTCGATCGCGAAATCGCGCGGGGGTGTGGTCTTTGTCAACGGCATCGAGGCACTCTCTCCCTCTGCGATGGAGCACTGTCTTGCGACGGCCCTCGGACTCGATGCCTCCCAGGATGCGCCGCGCGCTCGTCTCGTTCTTTCGACGACGCTTTCCGCCGATGACCTGAAGGTTTCCTCGGCCTACAGCAAAATGCCCATCTGTGCCCGCGTCCCCTCACTCAAGGAGCGGACCCCCGAGGAGCGCGAGGATCTCATCTTGAGCTTCCTGCGCAGCGAGGGGTGCCGAATCGGTTCTGATGTGAAGATCAGCCGCGGCGCATACCGTTGCCTCGTGAACGCGGACTTTTCCGATAACATCGCCGGCTTGCGCGCCTGCGTGACGAACTGCTGCGCCAAAGCGTTCCTCAATCGCGAGGGCGACTACGTCGTCGTTCGCCCGTATCTTCTTCCCAGCGGGCTCCTCTCCTCCGCGCAGATCGATCAGCAGCCCGACGATGGCGTTCTGATCGACGCGTCCCTGGATGCCGCTGAGAGCACAGGGCCGGTCGAGCAGGCGCTCGATGCCCTGTGCTCTCTCGATGAGCGATTCTGCGCCGGGGAGCTCTCTGTCTCCGAGCTCGTCTCGCAAGCTGTCTCCGCCGTGCGCGGCGTTGAGGATCACTTGATCTTCGGCCACGGCGTCGCCTCATCGAGGTCGCGCGCCTTCGAGCGCGTCGTGGGCGCGGTCCTTGCCGACGCAGGCTCTTCTTATGGCATCGAGCTTTCGAGGAAGGTCACTTTTCTACTGGCCCAGGAGATTTGCCTGCAGTTGTGGCCGGGCATCGGCCTGGCTAAGCGAAAGTCTGCCTGTGCGGAGCAAATCTCCCATCTCCTCGGTGCCGTGACCTCCGAATTGCCGTTTGCCTCGAGCGTCTCCGATCAGGTCGCCGCAGACATGGAAGGGGCGCTCGGCATCTCGCTCGATCACTTCACGAAGACGCTTCTGACGCTGTGCGTCGCATCGGAGTCTCGCGACGCGAAGGCCCTTCGGACGCTCTGCGTCATCTTGTCACACGGCTACTCGACGGCGACGAGCATCGCCGACGCGGCGAACCGTATGCTCGGCGTGCATGTGTACGAGGCGGTCGACATGCCCTACGACCAGCAGCTGAAGGACATCGTCGGTCCGCTCCAGCGCCTCGTCGACCGCCATTCCTACTGCACCGGGGTCGTGTTTCTTGTTGACATGGGTTCTTTGGAGGAGGCCTATAAGGCCCTCGAGAACGTTACCGACTCCACCATCGGGGTGGTGAACAACGTCTCCACCGGGCTCGCGCTCGAGATCGGGTCCGGGCTGCTCGGCGGCAAGTCCATCGCCGAGGTTCTTGGCGATGCGACCGCCGCGTGCGTGACGCACTGCAAGGTGATCGAGCGCGTCAACCGTGAGGACGCCATCGTCTTCTGCTCCGAGTCCGGGGTCGACGCCGCGGAGAGGATACGCCAGCTCGTCTCGCAGAGCCTCCCGCGCACCATAGGCGCGCGCCTGCTCACGCGGCCCTTCAAGCAGCTCGTCACGAACGGGTCGAACGACGCCGTTTTCTCCGAGCACCGCGTCTGCGCCGTCATCGGCACGGGAGACCCCGGGATCGCCTCCGTCCCCTTCGTCGCCCTCGAGGACATCATGTCGACGGCGTCCGCCTCTAAGGTCGATGCCGTGTTCGGCAGGTGGCTTGACGCTTCCGAGCTCTCTTCTTTCCACGAGAAGCTGCTCTCGAACATGACGCTGCAGAACGTCATCCGCTCCATCACCATCCTCGACCCGGAGCGGCTATTCCATGAGATCGAGAGCGCCGTGCACGAGCTTCAGCGCAGGACAGGCGAGAAGATCGGCAGCAACGCCATCATTGGGCTCTACGTTCACCTCTGCTGTCTCGTCGAGCGCCTTGTTACCAGAAACCCCATTGAGACCTACGTTGGCCAGGACCGCTTCGAGGAGGAACGCGCCGATTTCATCGAGTCCTTCAGGCAGAGCTTCTCGAGCATCTCGACGCGCTATCGCGTAGAGGTTCCCGTAAGCGAGATCGCATATGTCTTCGACTACATAAGCGTGAGCGCCGCCCCGGCGCGAGAAGAGCGCCTCGGCTCCTCGGACCTCCTGCTCGACGAGTGACCTTCCCCACGCCGCCGCAAGCTGACCGCGCGTCCTCAATAATCCGATAACCCCTTGCCCGGCGCGAATCCGGATAGCGCCGAGGCAGTACCGAACGCAAAACTTCATTTGATAGGAGCAAACATGAGTGTTGTTATGGCACGAATCGACAATCGCCTGCTTCACGGCATCATCGTGACGCAGTGGGCCCCGGTGTCGGGCGCGACCCGAGTCATGGTCATCGACGACAAGGTCGCCGGCGACGAGGTCCTGAAGTCCACCATGAGGATGGCGCGCCCCGCGGGCATGGCCGTTTCGATCATCTCCGAGCAGACCGCGCTCAAGAACTTCGCCGCGGGCAAGTACGACCGCGAGAAGGTCTTCGTCATCGCCAAGGAGCCCGAGACGATGCTTCGCCTGGTCGAGTCGGGCGTCGAGCTCCCGTCGCTGGTCGTCGGCGGCTCGCTCGTCAAGGAGGACGGCATCCAGCTCACCCAGCGCGCCTACGCCTCCGCCGAGAACGTCCAGAGCTACAAGGCGCTCATCGCCCGTGGCGTCAAGGTGACGGCCCAGTTCGTGCCCGCCGACAAGCCCGTCTCCGTCGCAGACCTCATCTAAGGGGGAAATATGGTCAACTTCACTATCCTGCAGGTCGTCCTTTTGACCCTGCTGGCCTTCATCAAGCACGTGGACTACTACGGCATCCCGATGATCTTCGTCAATTACGCCGTTTTCTGGGGCCTCATCACCGGAGTCGTCATGGGCGACTGGAAGACCGGCCTTGTCATCGGCGGCACCATTCAGCTCATGCAGCTCGGCGTCGCGGGCTTCGGCGGCTCCTCCATTCCCGACTACGGCACGATGGCCATCATCGCCACCGCCTACGGCGTGACCCTGGGCTCCGACACGGGCCTCGCCATCGGCCTGCCGGTCGGCATGCTCGGCATCCAGCTCGACGTCGTCGTCAAGATCCTCAACGGCTTTGTCGTCGAGAAGTCCCAGAAGTTCTGCAACGAGGGTAAGTTCAATCAGATGAACGCCATCCTGTGGGTCTGCCCCGCGCTCTTCGGCCTGTGCGCCGCCCTGCCCGTCTTTGTCTCCGTGACGCTCGGCCAGCCCGCCGTCAACTGGCTCCTCGAGGTCATGCCCCAGTGGTTCCTCTCCGGCCTCACCCTCGCCGGCAAGATGCTCCCGGCCGTCGGTATCGCCATGCTGCTCCGCTACATGCCAACCGCCAAGTACTTCCAGTACCTGCTCGCCGGCTTCTTCCTCTCGGCCTTCCTGAACGTGCCCATCATCGGCGCCGCCATCGTCGGCGTTGCCCTCGCGATTGCGTTCTACCAGCGTGCCGAGAGGGACACCGAGCTCGCCGCCCACGCTTCCGCAGACGCCTTCATCGGAGAGGATGAGTAACCATGGAAAACGAGAACATCACCGCCGTCGCCGAGGGCAAGCCCTCCGGCTACAAGGTCACCAAGAAGGACCTGCGCAACGCGAACTGGCGCTGGCTCATGAGCGTGTGCACCTTCAACTACCAGACCCAGCAGGGCGCCTCAGTCGCCTACGCCCTCCCGCCGGTCCTGAGGAAGATCTACACGAACGACGAGGACTATAAGCAAGCGCTCAACAACCACTTCCGCTACTACAACACCCAGCCTTGGCTCGCCGCCATCATCCTTGGCGCCTGCGTGGCCATGGAGGAGCGCGACGGCCTAGCGGCGGCGGACGCCGTCCAAGACCTGAAGATCGGCACCATGGGACCGCTCGCCGGCGTTGGCGACTCCCTGCTCATGACCATGATCCCGACCATCATGGGCTCCATCGCCGCCTACATGGCCATCGAGGGCAACCCCGTGGGAGCCGGCATCTGGTTCGCGCTCATCCTGGCCATCTTCTGGGTCCGCATGCACGCCCTCGAGTTCGGCTACAAGCAGGGCGTGAAGCTCGTCACCGACTTCAGCGAGAAGCTTCCCAACCTCACTGCCGCCGCCTCCGTGCTCGGCCTCACCGTGGTCGGCTGCCTCATCGCCTCGGTCATCGGCGTCACCTGCCCGATTAGCTTCAGCTTCGGCGACGTCGCGATGGAGATTCAGCCGCTGCTCGACAAGATCCTGCCTGCCATGATCCCCGCCGCCATCACGGGAAGCGCGTATTACCTTCTTACCAAGAAGAACGCGAGCATGACGGCCCTCATCCTCGTGGTGATCGTCCTCGCGATGGTCGCCTCCGCCGCCGGCATCCTCGCCTAGCTTCGACCCAAGAGATTGGTGAATCAATGAGAAAGATAGTTGTGGCGAGCCATTCCCTTCTCGCCCAGGGCTTCAAGGACACCCTCGAGTTCCTTACGGGTAAGGGCGACGCCGTCAACGCCGTGTGCGCCTACGTGAACGACAACGGCGAGGGGCTCGACGCGGCGGTCGAGGCGGCTCTTTCGGGCACTGACGAGGTCGTCGTCCTCACCGACGCGTACGGCGGCAGCGTGAACCAGCGCTTTTCCCGCTTCGCCTCCGACCGGATCCACGTGATCGCGGGTGTCAACCTCCCGCTCGCCATGACGGTCGCGCTCGCGCGCCCCGACGAGAAACTCGACTTCGACGCCCTCGTCAACGAGGCGCGCCAGCAGATCATCTACGTGAACGGTGCCAGTTCCGCCGAGTGCGACGACGACGAATAGAGGAGGTCGACGATGAGAGAGTTCCTTAAGGACGTGTGGATGCACGGCGGTGAGGAAAGCCGCGCCATCACCCCCGAGAACATCACGGGCGAGAAGGGCCGCGCCGCCATGTCGGCCAGCCACCTCGGCGTCGGCCGCAAGGGCTCGTGCTGCGTGCCCCTTGAGTCCGGCGAGACCATCACGCTCGCGGACATCGAGGGCCCCGGCATCATCCGCCACATCTGGATGACCGTCCCCGACAAGACCGCCGCTGGCAGCTTCGTCATGCGTGACCTCGTGCTGCGCTTCTACTGGGACGACGAGGAGACCCCCTCGGTCGAGTGCCCTGTCGGCGACTTCTTCTGCAACGGCTTCGGTGAGCGCGCCATCGTCAACTCGATGCCCATCTGCGTGAACCCGACGGGCGGCATGAACTGCTACTTCGAGATGCCCTTCAGGAAGCACGCCAAGGTCACGCTTACGAGCGAGCACCCCGGGTTCATTAAGTACATCTTCTACACGTTCAACTACGCGCTCACCGACGTGCCGGACGACGCCATGTACTTCCACGCCCGCTTTAACCGCGAGCGCAGCACCCGCAGGGGCGTCGACTACACCGTGCTCGACGGCGTGCGCGGCAAGGGCTACTACGTCGGCACCTACATGGCCCTGTGCGCCCTGGAGCGCTATTGGTGGGGCGAGGGCGAGATGAAGTTCTTCCTCGACGGCGACGAGGAGTTCCCCACGGTCACCTCGACGGGAGCCGAGGACTACTTCGGCGGTGCCTGGGCCTTCCTCGACAGGCCGCCCCACGCGCTGCCCGAGGCGCAGTGCTTCAACACGCTGTTCGCCGGCTACCCGTACCGCTCGA
>CAJMOP010000110.1 GCA_905215115.1 uncultured bacterium
CCAGGGGCGTGAGGGCGCTGCTGAGGCATGCGTGGGTCGCGAGCCCTGCGCCTTGCCGCCGCGCTTTTGCTGCTGGCCCTGTTTGCCCTGCTGTCCGCGTTGGCTGTTCTGAGCGTGCTGAGGCTTTTTTGCCACGATCCCTCCCGGTGTTTGTATGCTGCACGTAATTGTAACCAGTCTTTTTGGGACGGGGCTAAAAAGACTGGTGGAGTACATGGGCTGGCGGATCGGCGTGTCGATGCGGGTGTCGGCGCCGCGCCCGCCGTTTGTTTCCAGACTGTGTATCCGCGCGTTGGGGAGCCCGTCTCGCGCGCATGCCATGTTGTCAATGGGTTACAGTATGAACGGCGGCTATGTTTCCGCCAACGCACGAGAGAGTCGTCAACAAGGAGGATGCACGACGATGCAGCGTGCCAAACAGATATCGGAGTCTATTGAGCTGGGCATCATCTTGGCGCTCGCCGGTGGCTTTATGGATGTGTATTCGTACATTGGGCGCGATCATGTTTTCGCCAACGCGCAGACGGGCAACATCCTGCTCGTGGGCGTGAGCATCTCGGAAGGCAACTGGGCACTGGCGGGGCGCTACTTCTTCCCCGTGGTGTCGTTTGCTGTGGGCATTATGCTTGCCGACCTGGTTCACGAGCGGTTTGGCAGTGTGATTCACTGGCGCCAGGTGACGGTGTTTTTTGAAGCCGTTATCTTGCTGGGCGTGAGCTTTATCCCGGGCGGCGGTTACAACCTGCTCGCCAACTGCCTCACCTCGTTTGCCTGCGGCATGCAGGTCGAGAGCTTCCGCAAGATCCACGGTCACGGCATCGCCACGACCATGTGTATCGGCAACCTCCGTAATGCCTTGCAAAACGTGGACGACTACATCATCACCCACAAGCGCGGCTTTTTGGAAAACGGCCTGCTGTACTTTGGCGTGATCTTTACCTTTGTGTTTGGCGCCGTGTTGGGCAACTGGTGTATTGAGCGCATGGGCCTGCACGCCATCGTCGTGGCGAGCGTGCTGCTGTTTGTCGCGTTTGCCATCATGTTCATCGACCGCGAGCGCGACTTGCGTTTTCGCTGGAAGGTTGCGGCCGAGGCTTGGAAAGAGGGCTGTCGAAAGTAACCGAATGCGGCAAAGGGGTTGTCCCTTTGCCGCAATATTTTTCATCTTCTGTTGAAACGCTTTAACAATTTTGACGTTCTCACGTGTTTTTTGTTTCAAAAGCGTTAGGATGGGACTCATAGCGTGGGGCGTAATGGGTGCCCCGCACACGATGGGAGGCTATCAATGGCTAATCGTTTCGTTCTCAATACCATCTCTTATCATGGTTCCGGCGCTATCAAGGAGATCCCTGGCGAGCTCCAGCGTCGCGGCTACAAGAAGATCTTTGTCTGCTCCGATCCCGACCTGGTCAAGTTTGGCGTTACCGCCAAGGTGACCGACGAGCTCGACGCCGCCGGCATCGCTTGGAGCCTCTACTCCGAGATTAAGCCCAACCCCACTATCCAGAACGTCAAGGACGGCGTCGAGGCCTTCAAGGCCACCGAGGCTGACGCTATCGTGACCATCGGTGGCGGCTCCTCCATGGACACCGCCAAGGCTATCGGCATCATCATCAACAACCCCGAGTTTGCCGATGTCCGCAGCCTCGAGGGCGTTGCTCCCACTAAGAACCACGCCGTGTTTACCATCGCTGTGCCGACGACCGCCGGCACCGCTGCCGAGGTGACCATCAACTACGTCATCACCGACCCCGAGAAGGTCCGCAAGTTCGTGTGCGTCGACACCAACGACGCCCCCGAGGTCGCCGTCGTCGACCCCGACATGATGGCTTCCATGCCCGCCGGCCTGACCGCCTCCACCGGCATGGACGCTCTAACCCACGCCATCGAGGGCTACACCACCAAGGGCGCTTGGGAGCTCTCCGACATGTTCCACTTTGAGGCTATTAAGCTGATCAGCGAGAACCTGCGCGACTCCGTCGCCGAGGCCAAGTCCGGCCAGCCCGGCTCCGGCCGCGAGGGCATGGCTCTTGGCCAGTATGTCGCCGGCATGGGCTTCTCCAATGTCGGCCTGGGCATCGACCACGCCATGGCTCACACCCTGTCCGCTCACTACGACACCCCGCACGGCGTCGCTTGCGCCATGCTGCTGCCGATCGCCATGGAGTTCAACAAGCCGGTTTGCGCCGAGCGTCTGGCCAAGGTTGCCGTCGCCATGGGCGTTGACACCACGGGCATGAGCACCGACGAGGCCGCCGACGCCGCCATCGCCGCCGTCAAGCAGCTCTCTGCCGACGTGAACATCCCGCACGTCTGCGAGGCCATGAAGGCTGACGAGATCGAGGTCCTGGCCAAGGACGCCATGGCTGACGCCTGCTTCCCGGGTAACCCGCGCGAGGCGACGCTCGACGACGTCATCGAGCTCTTCAAGAAGATCTGCCCGGCTGCCTAACTTGGTTCGGCGGGCCCCTGCCCGTTAGCCCCACAATCGTCCTCGGACATGTCGGAAGCCCCCGCTGCGCACTTCGTGCGGCGGGGGCTTCCTCCGTCCTGCGGAAAGATTGTGGGGCTAACGGCAGGGGGCCGCCGGCTCGTTATCGTGGCGGGCGCAGTCCTGGCGAGCTCGATGGGTCATCTCGCTAGGTAAAAAGATGGCTCGCGGTGGTATTGTTGCTGTGGGTTTAATTCGATATGAAAGGGTGACTTTGGTGTCCAAGATGGATTCTACGCTCTCCTATATTACTGACCAGTTGAAGGCGCTTACCTCGATTGCTTCGCCTACGGGCTATACCCGTGCGGCGACTGATTATCTGATGGAGACCCTGCGCGATATGGGCTTTGGCCCCGAGCGCTCCAATAAGGGCAATGTGCTTGTTGAGCTTGGTGGCGAGGGCGAGCCGCTCGTATTGGCGAGCCATGTCGATACCCTGGGCGCCATGGTGCGCTCCATCAAGGACAATGGTCGCTTGCGTCCCACGACGCTCGGCGGGCATCAGTGGTCTACGGCCGATGGCGAGAACTGCACCGTTTACACGCGCGATGGCAATGTCTACACGGGTGTGGTTCTCAACACCGAGCCTTCGGCGCATGTGGCCGATGAGCTGGTCAAGACCATCGAGAAGAACATGGAAATCCTGCTCGACGAGAACGTTGACAGCAAGGACGATGTGCTCGAGCTGGGTATTCAGACCGGCGACATCATCGCTATGGATCCGCGTACCACGGTGACGGAGAGCGGCTACATCAAGAGCCGCTTCCTGGATGACAAGCTGTCGGCGTCGATTCTGCTGGGCCTGGCCCGCGCCGTTGCTGGCGGCGAGGTGACGCTTTCGCGCAAGGTATCGCTGCTCTTTACGGTGTACGAGGAGGTCGGCCACGGCGGTGCCTTTGTGCCGGACGACACGCGCGAGATGATCAGCGTGGACATGGGCTGCGTGGGCGACGACCTGGGTTGCACCGAGCGCATGGTTTCGATTTGCGCCAAGGATTCGGGCGGTCCGTACAACTACGACCTGGTGACCACGCTGTCCAACATCGCGCGCGAGCTGGAGCTCGATTACGCCATCGACGTGTATCCGCACTACGGCTCCGACGTCGAGGCCACGCTCTCGGCCGGCTACGACATTCGCCATGGCCTGATCGGCCCCGGCGTGTACGCGAGCCACAACTACGAGCGCAGCCACATCGACGGTGTGCGCAACACCTACGAGCTCGTCCGCGCCTACGTCCAGCGCTAGGGAAGTAGTTTGCGACTCGGCTGACCAATCGCTAAGGCCCGATTTCTCGGGCCTTTTTTCGCCTTAGGTCGTTTAGTATTATGATGTATGTAATATGTTAACTAAACGCGTAAATTACTTAACGAGGTGATGCAGCATATGAATACATCTGAGTACTTATCTATGGGTGATGCCGCCCGCCTGTTGGGCGTTACGAAAGCCCGCATATCGCAACTTGCCGCATCGGGGACGCTTGTGTGCGATATTGTGGGCGGCCGGAAGATGGTCGAGTACAATTCTGCGATTGCCTACCAAAAGGTCCGCAAGCGAGGACGCCGTCCTGCGGCCGATGTTGGACGCAAGTTTACGCTGATGTCGGCCGACCATGAGGTCGCTCATGTCTCATTTGATCCGACGCGCGAGTTTCCCTTCGAAATCGCCGAGGTCCTCGATGCGCAACGAATGCCGTTTGGCACATGCTCGAGCTCTTCTCCTGCGGTGAATAAGCGGGAGCTCAACGCGTGGTGGGGGCATCGGTCGGTGCCCGATGTTCGCCCCGGGCTTATCTCGCGCTACCGCGAGCTGGGAATTGTCAACGGCGTTGAGGCGCCGGTTCAGTGCCTGGGCCTATCGCTTTCGGATTGCTATTGGCTGCGGCCGGCAGAATGCGACGGGCTCGAATGGCGAAACCTCAATTACTTCGAGAATGATTTTGAGCGATCGGCGCCCGAGGGGCGTTCGGGTTGGCTGGAGGGCATCGGTCTTAAAAATCCGGATAACACGTCCGAGGGCGAGCTCCCTAAATCGTGGATGATCCGAAACGGCATTCGCGTTTTGGCTAAAGGGTGCGGGATGGACGATCAGCGTCCCATTAACGAGGCGGTTGCAACGGCTCTACATCGTCGTTTGCTTCCCAAGGGCGAGTTTGTTCCTTATACGGTTGAGCGGATGTTCGATGGCCCCGTGTGTCTGTGCGACGACTTTCTTGACGGCCGCGAGGAATACGTTCCGGCTGTTTACGTTAAGGGCGCATTTGGTAGCCAGCGGGGAAACTCGACATACGATCGATACTGTCGCTGCCTTGGCAAGCATGGTGCCGATGAGGCCGCTGTGAGAAGGTCTATGTCGCAGATGATTGTCTGCGATGCCCTTTTGGCCAACAGCGACCGCCATTGGCGAAACTTCGGCATCATCCGTAATGTCGACACCCTGGAGATAAAACCTGCTCCGCTGTTCGATAGCGGCAACTGTCTGTGGTACAACGTACCAACTGCCGTGCTCGCAGCTGGGGAGTTTGGGTTTTCCGCTAAGCCGTTTGGGCCCGACCCTTCCGTCCAGCTGGCGCTTGCGGATTCGCTCGATTGGTTCGATTCATCGCGGCTCAACGGATTTGTTGATGAGGCGATCGAGATTCTTTCGCAGAGCGAATGGGCCACGGCGGAGGGTCGACTCGAGGCCATCCGCCGCGGCCTCGAGCGTCGCGTTATCGAGGTGAATGCTGCTGTTGAAGTGCTTCGACACGTGCGGCGATAATCCCGTGGCTACCTGATGGCTGCCGTAACGGTGCCGCCGCCCAGGACGATGTCGCCGCGGTAGACTACAACGGCTTGGCCGGGGGCGATGGCTCGTTGCGGCTCGTCAAAAGTTAGCAGCATTTGCCCGTCTTCGTCACGCGTAAGGGTCGCTGCCTGGTCTTTCTGACGGTAGCGGTACTTGGCGCCTACGCGAATGCCGCCGGCGTCGAGCTCCGCCTCCATGCGTGCGTCCGGCGCACTCCAGATCCAGTCGTTGGCCGTGAGGGCAGCGGCGGTCAGGTCCTCGGCCTCGCCCAGATGCACGGTGTTGTTGGCGGCGTCGACACCAGTCACATACACGGGATGCGCCATTGCGACGCCCAGGCCCTTGCGCTGGCCGATGGTGTAGCGCAGCGCGCCGTTGTGGCGCCCGACCACGCTGCCGTCGCGCCACACAATGTCGCCCGGTGCAGCGGGATGTCCGCAGCGGCGCTCGATATAGCCCGCGTAGTCACCGTCTGGAATAAAGCAGATATCCTCGCTTTCGGCCTTCTTGGCGTTAACAAAGCCCTGTTCGGCGGCAATGCGGCGCACGTCGCACTCTTTGTCCAAGCCTGCCAGCGGAAAAATCGTGCGCGCCAGGCGCTCCTGCGTAAGCGAATACAAAAAGTAGCTCTGGTCCTTTTTGGGGTCCTCGCCGCGATGCAGCTGCCAGGTGCCGTCTGCCGCCTGGCTTGTTTTGGCGTAATGTCCCGTTGCGATGTAGTCGCAGCCCATGTCCAGCGCCGTATCGAGCAGCGCGCCAAACTTAATGTGGCGGTTGCAGATAATGCACGGATTGGGCGTCAGCCCCTCCTGATAGGTGTTCACAAAGCGCTCGATCACGTTGCGGTCGAAGGTTTGCTGCAAGTCGAGCACATGGTGGGGTATCCCCAGGCGCTCGGAAACTGCCTTCGCGTCGGCGATGTCGCGGTCGACTTTGCTCATACCCGTGGCGGGGTCGGGTGCGGGGCAGGTGAGGCGCATGGTGGCACCGACGCATTCGTAGCCCTGACTTTTGAGCAGATACGCGGTCACGCTGGAATCGACGCCGCCGCTCATGGCGACGAGCACGCGCTTGTTGTGCATGGGGAGGTTCTCCTTGGTGGCATATGGCCAAAAAAGAAAAGCGGCGCGGGAGGCTGGTTCCGCGCCGCAGACATTGTAGCAAGTTCAGGCGTCCTGTGGGACACCCTGTTGGGATGAGCTCAGGCTGCCAGAAGAGAGGGGAGACCGGCGTGCCTTGGACTCGTTCTAAGAACGAGAAGCTCTAGTCCTGGAAGAGCGCCGTAGACAGGTAGCGCTCGCCGGTGTCGGCGAGCAGCGCCACGATGGTCTTGCCCTCGTTCTCGGGGCGCTTGGCCAGCTGCAGTGCGGCCCACACGGCGGCGCCGGACGAAATGCCCACGAGCACGCCCTCCTTGTGGCCCACGG
>CAJMOP010000111.1 GCA_905215115.1 uncultured bacterium
GGGGCCCAGCTCCACTTCGACACGACCGGCAAGGTCCGCCCCGGCAACCGCCTCACGGCAGCGCGCCACAACGTCGGCCACGCTCGTGCCCTCGAGCATGCGGAAGTTAATGTTGGCCCACATATCCTGCGGCATCACGTTGGCGCCGGCGCTGCCTCCCTCGATCTGCGTGGGCGCGCAGGTGGTCGTCACCAGCGGATAGAGCTTCTTGCTGGCGAGGCAATCGCGGACAATGGCGCCCCCGTTGGCGGCAATCTCATCCGCCGTGTAGAGCCCCAGCTCGACAAGCTGCGCGGCAAGCAGATCGGTCACGCGCGTCGGCCACTCGATATCGCAGATTGCGGCGATGGCACGGCTGAGCACCTCGAGCGACGTGCCGCCGTAGGGGTTAGACGAATGCCCGCCCGCGCTCTTCGTCTTGAGCACGATATCGGCATAGCCCTTTTCGGCCAGGTCGGCATGCATAAGCCAGCCCTCGCCCGCGCCGTACTCGGCAGCCGAAACAATACGGTAGTCGCCCTCGTCGATCAGGAACTCGAGCTCAACACCGCGCTCCTCGAGCACGCGGCCGATAGCTCCAGCGCCGTACTGCGTGGTTTCCTCGTCCTGGCCAAAGGCGAGCAACAGCGAACGCTTGTGCTCCCAACCGTGCGCCAATGCATACTCAACCGCCTCGAGAATGCCTGCGACCTGATCCTTCATGTCGATAGCGCCGCGGCCCCAAATGTAGGTGTCGTCCACGTGCCCGCTAAAGGGGGCGTGCGTCCAGTCGGCCTCGGTACCCGGCACCACGGGGACCACGTCCATGTGGCCCATGAGCATAACAGGATTGAGAGCAGGGTCGGAGCCGACAAGCGTCACCAACAGCGAGTGGTCGATAAGCTCGACCTCGCCCGCCGCAAACACGCGCGGCCAGGCCTGCTGCATATAGGCGCGCAGGTCGTCGAAGGGCTGCCAGTCCACCGCCTCGGCATCCATGCTCGAAATGGTCGGAAACGACAGCACGCGGCCCAAGCGCTCGCACGCGCTGACCTCGTCTATATCGGCAAAATCGTCCTCATGCGCAAAGAAGCGCCAAACCTCGGCCATGACATCCTTTCGATTGTGACGACAAAGGCCGCCCCACGGGAGCGGCCCTGCAACGTAAGCGTTTGCGGTCGGTTATTTGTCCTCGAGATAGCGAGAGAGGAACTCACGAGTGCGCTGGTGTTTGGGGTTGCCGAAGAGCTCGGCCGGCGCGGCATCCTCGAGCACCACGCCCTTGTCCATAAAGACCACGCGGTCGGACACCGTGCGGGCAAAGGCCATCTCGTGCGTGACGACGACCATGGTCATGCCGTCGGCGGCGAGCTTGCGCATGACCTCGAGCACCTCGCCCACGATCTCGGGGTCGAGCGCGGAGGTCGGCTCGTCGAACAGCATGATCTGCGGATTCATACATAGGGCACGAGCGATGGCCACGCGCTGTTTTTGACCACCGGACAGGCGGCCAACGGCGGCGTGCGCGAACTTTTCGAGTCCCACGCTCGTCAGATGCTCCATCGCGACCTTCTCGGCCTCGGCCTTGCTCATCTTTTTGAGCGTGACGGGCGCGAGCGTGCAGTTGTCGAGCACATCCATGTTGTTGAACAGGTTAAAGCCCTGGAACACCATGCCGATGTCCTCGCGCAATTTGTTGATGTTGCAGCGCTCGGCCGTGAGGTCCTGGCCGTGGAACCAGATGTGGCCCGCGTCCGGGGTCTCGAGCAGGTTGAGGCAGCGCAGGAAGGTCGATTTGCCCGAGCCCGAGGCGCCGATGATGGTGACAACCTCACCGGAATTGACGGACAGGTCGATGCCCTTGAGCACCTCGAGTGAGCCAAAGCTCTTGCGCAGGCCCTCGACGCGGATAAGCGGCTCTTGGTTTTGCACGGCTGCCGCAGTGCCGGTAGTGGCGGTATCTGCCATGATGATTCTCCTCGTCTTGCGCCTAGTTGGAGCTGGGCAGCGTGGCAGGGGCCTCGGCGCCCAGCTTTTTGCCAAAGGCTTCGAGCAGGCGGCTCGCCACGAGTGTCAGGATCAGGTAGACCACGAGCGCCACGCAGTAGACCTCCATCTGGCGGTAGTACACGCCGGCGACCGTGGTAGTAGCGTACATAAGGTCGAACACGCCGATGACCGAGAGCACCGACGAGTCCTTAATGTTGATGATGAGCTCGTTGGTGAGCGCCGGAATCGCGTTTTTAATGCCTTGGGGGAACACGACTTTGCGCATGGCCTGCCACTGCGACAGGCCCAGCGAGCGCGCTGCCTCGGCCTGGCCGGGATCGATGGACTCGATGCCGCCGCGCAGGACCTCCATCATGTAGGCGGTGGAGTTGAGCGAGATGGTGACGAGGCCGGCGGTGAAGGTACTCCAGATCTGGTTGGCCTGAGCGGTCTCGAAGCCCATGCCGCGCAAAACGGTAAAGCCCGCGTAATAGATGAGCAGGCCCTGGACCATCATGGGCGTGCCGCGCACGATGGTGGAGTAGATGGTCGCAAAGCCGCGGCCGATACTCTTAAAGAAGCGCACCAGGTCGTTGTCCACGCGGTCAAAGGTCTGAATACGCAGGAACACAAAGAGCAGCGCCAGGAAGAATGCGATGACGGTACCGAAGGTCGCAAGCGCGATGGTGATCTCGATACCGCGGATAAAGAAGTCGCCACTCTTGTAGGTCATGTAGACCAGGCTCGACAAAAAGTCGCTGGGGTTGGAATCCGAGACAATGCTCACCTGCACCAGGTCGATAAACGACATGACGCAGCGGTCGATAAAGAAGATCGCCGCGATAGCGACCACAACATAGCTACCCAGGCGCGCGCCGCGGCGGAAACGCTCGGATGCGAACGGCGACTTTTCGCGATAGTCACTCCAGTGCATAAGCTTGGTGACAAGCGCCGCTGCCGACACGACAATCCAGGCCCAAAGAATCGCCCAAAGGCAATCCTGGAAGATACCGGTGGGGGCTAAGAAGCTCAGCGGTGTGGGGTTGCGCTGGCTAAACGCCAGGCCGAGCGCCGCGATGACGCTCGTGCCCAGGTATACATAACGGTGGTCGGCCTTGATAAAGGAGGCCAGACGGTTGATGGCTTTCATGCTGCCTCCCTATGCCGGCTGACGGTCGAGGCACGCGTCCCACATTTGGTCGCGCTCCTCTTGGCTAATGCCCTTGAGTGTCTTGTCGATGAGCTTAAGCAGTTTGTCCGAGCCCTTGCGGCAACCGACGTTTGTCGTAACCTCCTGCTTAAAGCCCTCGCCCTCCGCAAAGCGAATGGGCACGATGCCCGGGTTTTGGGCCATATAGCCCTTCTCGTTTTCGGTGTTGTAGGTCACGGCGTCACAAGTGCCCTGCAGCAGGTTCGAGAACACCGTGGGTACCGAATCGACCGGATTTTTGTGGACGACGCCCGGAATCTCGTCGATGACGGTGTCGAGCATCGTGTCCTTTTGGCCGAGCACCGTGGCGCCGCTAAAGTCGCTGAGCTTGGTCGCGTTTTGGTAGGGCGAGCCCTCTTTTACGAACAGGCCAAAATAGCCGATAAAATACGGCTTGGAAAAGCCGACGGACTCCTCGCGCTCGGGCGTGGCGCTCATGCCGGCGATGATGAGGTCGATCTGGCCGTTGTTAAGCGAATCGATAAGGCCCGAGAAGCTCTGCTTGACGGCAACAGGCTCGCCGCCGAGGGCTTTGCAGACGATCTTGGCGATCTGCACGTCGTAGCCGTCGGCATAGGCGCCCTGCACGTTGTCGATGGGAATGGTGAACTCGCTGGCCTCGGAAACCTGCCAGTTGTACGGGGCGTAGGCCGCCTCCATGCCAATGCGGATCTTATCCTTGCCGATAACGGAATCGGACAGGTCATCGCGACCGCCGCCCGTCGTGGGCTGGACCACCTTGAGTGTGGACGGACGCTGGCAGCCGGCAAGCGCGCCGGCGACAACGGTTGCGCTCGCAGCGAGGGCGCTACCCAAGAAGATGCGACGACTGCACACCGGCTGGGTCTGCGCGTCGCGCTGTAGTCGAGGTTGCATCTGATGCCTTCCCTATGTCGTTTTGCTGACAATAAGACAGGATATACGTCAACAACCAGCAGCGCGGCATGTGCGCGAAAAAATAATAGACACACGAAGACGATTGGCGCAAAGCAGCCTGCCCCCATGTACCACTTGGCATGAAAAAGGCAAGGCATAGACCTTCTGGTCATGCCGTGCCTTTTGAATGGCAAATTGTCGCTCTGGGTGGCGCGCAGCGTCGACCGGTCCGCCGTTCGTCAGAACGGCGGAACCTCTAGAGCAGGGTGACGCTAAAGCTGCGGACGTCCGTCTCGCCCGGCGCCAGCGTAATGGTATTGACCTTGTGCTCAAAGACATCGTCCTCGGTGTCCATGGTGGTGTGGCCGGTCCAGGGCTCGAGCGCCACAAACGGAGCGTCGTTGGCGGCAGACCACACGCCGATGTACTTAAAGCCCTCAAAGTCGATCTTGACGCCGTGGCCCGACTTGCGACCGCGCAGCGTGAGCGTAGAGCCCGGAGTATCGGTGAACATGATGGCATCGTTATCGAAACTGCGGTGCGCGATGGGCAGCACGTCCGAGTTATCGGGAGCCTTGTAACTACCCTCGAACGTCATAAGACCGTCGGGCGTGATGACGGGGGCCTCGTTAGTCCAAGCCTCGGTAAACGCCAGCTCGTAATCCTCGAACGCCTCGTCCTCGGCACCGGGAGCCGGTACGTTAAACGCGGGGTGGCCGCCCACCGAGAACGGCAGGTCCACGTCGCCGGTGTTGGTGACGGCAAAGGTCTGCGTGAGGGTGGCGTCGCCGGTCAAGGCATAGGTCATGCTGAGCTTAAAGTGGAACGGGAACGCCTTGAGCGACTCGGGCGTGTCGGTGATCTCGTACGTTACCGAGGAGCCGTCCTCCGAAACCTCGACCAGCTTGTGTTCGACGATGCGCGCGAGTCCGTGGCGCGGCATCTCGCAGGTGCCGGCCGCAGACGTCGCCGTGTTGTTGCGCAGCGAGCCCACAATGGGGAACAGGATGGGCGCATGCTTGCCCCAAAAGGCGGGGTCGCCCTGCCACAGATACTCGTTGCCGTTGAGGGCAAGGCTCGTGAGCTGGGCACCCATGGAATCGATGGCCGCGGTGAGGCCGCCGCGCTTGATGGTAGTGACGGTGGACATGCTACTTCCTCCAAAAGTAAACAACAGTGTCGAGGGCTATTGTCCCACTCTTGGCGGCGGGGTTGAGCGACAGGTGCAGTTATTGAGCAATAGCGTAAAGGTCAAACCCGCCCTGCGGCGTGCTATCGACCGTATCGGGCGCCTGTGAATTAAAACTCACCGGAACCATGCGCTTTGAGGCACGGTAACGCGTGCCGTCGGTGGCGACGGGCGGCTCATCGACCGTGAGCTCGTAGTCGCCGGGCTTGAGCTCGATGCCGTCACCTTCGGAATTGACGTATTGATACTCGTCGATTGCTTGTCCCTTGAGTGTGCGGCCCACGATATGGACGAGCATTTGGCTATCGCCGCGCGCGGTATCCCACGTCGCGCCGTCCTTAACCTCGACCGACACATGCACCGAGCGCGTGCGGCTGAGCGATTGTTCGACGGACATCTCGACCTTGGCGGCGTCTTTGCGCTGTTGCTCCACGTGACTCCAGACATTTCCGATCGCCGAGCAAGCGATGACGCCGGCCATAAAGGCGATGAGAATGGGGCCGAGCGGCGAGCGACGTCCCGCATCTTCCTCGCGAGACAGATTGGGGCGACGCGTGGGCGCGGGCGCCTGAGCACCCTGCGAGGGCACGTCGAGAATGCTGAAGGATGCCGTGCTGTCGGGGTCGATGTTATGGCGAGGTTGCGGGGTCTTTGCCGGCGAGATGGACATATCGGCCGGCTCACCGAGCGTGGCCGTGGCATCGGCCTTTGCCTCGTCGGCCTCGGCCTGGGCCCAAGCCTGTTCAAAGGTCAGGGGCTCGGCGGAGTCGGAAGCGGCGTCCGTCTCGACGACATCGTTGCCGCTCTCGTCCTCGTCGCTCGACACGCCACGCGGCGCGGGCTCGTCCCACTCCTCGTCCGGAGCCTCGCCCTCGCTATACCACCATTCAAAGTTATCGATATCCATACGGGGCGCCCCCTTGGCCTCGCAAATAAACACTTGCTAGCCTTATACCCCCAGATGGCACAGGAGCTCGCACGGAATGTGACAAAGGGACTGTCCCTTTGTCACACGACCAGACGTGAAAACATAGAAACTTGCAAATTTTGCAAGTTTATAAGATGACGCCTTAGAAACTTGCAGATTTTGCAAGTTTCTAAGAAATGGATGTGGCAAAGGGACTGTCCCGTTGTCACATCTGGAGGGCGACGGGGATTTGGATGCAGCAAAAGTCCTCTTGGTGGGACTCGTCGTAGCTCGTGGTATCGAGGTAGCAAAAGTCGAAAGCGTTGCCAACGGGCTGGAGCGCGTGCTCGTCCATGCAGGCAACGATGGCGCGGATGCCCTCGGGCTCGTACGGCATACCCCAGCGGCTCATGCACAGGTATGTGCCCTCGGGCAGCACCTCGATGCCGATCTCTGCCAGCTCGGCAGCGTCGCTCGGCAGCAGTTCCTCGACACCGCGCGGCAGCACGACAAAGGAGCCCGCGCCGGCGATAGGGTCGTCGGAATGCA
>CAJMOP010000112.1 GCA_905215115.1 uncultured bacterium
GCGAGCAGCTGGCGCTGGCCCTGCGACAGGTTGGCGCCGTCGGCCGTGACCGGCGTGTCGTACCCTCTAGGCAGGCGGCGGATAAACGAATCCGCGCAGGCCGCCTCGGCAGCGGCGCGCACCTCCTCGTCGGTCGCGTCGAGCTTGCCAAAGCGGATGTTCTGCGCAATGGTGCCGCTAAACAGGTGCGTGTCCTGCAGCACAATGCCGAGCGACCCGCGCAGGCTGGCCTTGGCAATGTGCTTGACGTCGATGCCGTCGTACGTGATCTCGCCGTCATCGACCTCGTAGAAGCGGTTGATGAGGTTAGTGATGGTCGTCTTACCGGCGCCCGTCGAGCCCACAAACGCGATCTTTTGCCCCGGCTTGGCAAACAGGTTGAGGTCCGTGAGCACACGGGTGCCCGGCACGTAGGAAAAGTCCACGGCATGGAAGCGCACGTCGCCGGCGAGCGGGACCAAGCCGCACGTGAGCTCGGTGCCGTCGGCAGCCACCGCACGGCCCGACTCATCAACGGCAGCCACATCATGCAGGTGCCCGTACGCGCCCACGCCCTGGCCCTCGGGAATCTTCCATGCCCACGCGGCGTCGCCCGTCTGCACCAGCTCCACGCAGCCCTCGTCCACCTCGGGCTTAAGGTCCATGGCGGCAAATAGGCGCTCGGCACCGGCCAGCGCGTTGAGCAAAAAGTTGCCCAGCTGCGTGAACTGGTTGATGGGCATGGCGGCCTGACGCACAAAGACCAGGTAACTTGCAAGCGCGCCCACGTCGGCGAGCCCCTTGATGCAGAGCATGCCGCCCGCCACGGCGACGATGGCGTAGTTGGCATAGCCGATCACCACGGTCATGGGCACCATGGAGTTGGCATAGCTCACGGCGGCGGTGCCGGTGCGGCGAAGCTCATCGTTGCGGCAGGCGAAGCCGACGACATTCGCTGCCTCGTGGTTAAAGACCTTGATGACCTTTTGGCCCGAAACCATCTCTTCGATATATCCGTCCAGGTCGCCAAGCGATGCCTGCTGGGCGGCAAAAAAGCGCTTGGAACGCATGCCCGAGTAGCGCGCATACAGCACAATGGCCGCGTCGCACACGAGCGTAATAATCGTGAGTTGCCAGTTAAGGATGATGAGCATGGCCGTGGTGCCCACAACCTGAATGGCGGCCTGAATCACGTTGGCAAAGCTGTTGTTGAGCGCCTCGGAGACGGTGTCGACGTCGTTGGTAAAGAAGCTCATGATGTCGCCCGAGCGCGTGCTGTCAAAATAACTGAGCGGCAGCGTCTGGATGTGCGCGAACAGGTCGCGACGAATATCGGAGACCACGCGCTGGGCCGCGCGCACCATAATCTGCGAGTAGCCCAGAGCCGAGAGCACGCCCGCGGCGTAGATGATCGCCGTCAGGATGACCTGCTTGGCGAGCAGTTCCTCCCCGCCCGTGGCCAAACCGTTAACGATGGGGCGCACCATGTAGGTGCCGGCGAGGCTCGCGATGGCGGCGACGGAGGCGAGCACGCCCACCGCGAGCAACGAGAACTTGGCATGCCCCATGTAGGAGAGCAGGCGGCGAAGCGTCTGCGTCAGATTGGTGGGACGGGCCTGAGCGGATGTCTTAGGCATGGCGCTCACCCCCTTCCAAGGGCGATCCGCTGGGAACGCAGGAAAACGGATCATTCGCGCAGCCATCGTCGCAGCCGTCGCCGGTGTCTGCGTTCCCCGCAAACTCCATCTGCGAGGCGTAAATCTCCTGGTAGATGTTGTCATCCGCCAGCAGTTCCTCGTGCGTGCCCACGCCGTGGATACGACCGTCGTCCAACACCACAATGCAATCGGCATCCATGACGCTCGCGATGCGCTGGGCGATGATGAGCACGGTCGTATCGGGAATCCGAGCGATGTGCTCGCGAATCCTAGCGTCGGTCGCCATATCGACCGCACTGGTGGAGTCATCAAAAATGAGCACGCGCGGATGTTTGAGCAGCGTGCGCGCAATGCACAGGCGTTGCTTCTGGCCACCCGAAACACCGGCGCCGCCTTGGCCTAACTCGCCGTCGAGTCCGCCGATGCGATCCAGGAACTCGTCCACGCACGCCGCGCGGCAAGCCGCGAGGAGCTCATTGTCCGACGCCTGTGGATTGCCCCACTGCAGGTTCTCGCGCACGGTACCCGTAAACAGCACGTTCTTTTGTAGCACGATGCCCACGGCGTCGCGCAAGGCGGCCAGGTCGTAATCGCGCACATCGCGCCCGCCCACGAGCACGGCGCCTTCGGTGGCGTCGTACAGGCGCGCGATTAGCTGCACAAGCGAACTCTTGCCCGAGCCCGTGCCGCCGAGCACGCCCACCGTGGAGCCCGCCTCAATGCAAAGGTCAATATGCTCGAGCACATCCTCGGCAGCATCCTCGCGGTACTTAAACGACACGTCGCGAAACTCGATGCTTCCGTCGGCCACCCCGTGCACGGCAGTGGCAGCGTCGGGCGCCTGGATAAGCGAACGCTCGTCGAGCACCCGCGAGATGCGCTCCACGCTGGCAAGTGCGCGCGTGAGCAGCAAAAACACGTTGGAAATCATCATGAGCGAGTTCATGATCAGCAGCACATAGCTCATGAAGCCCGTGAGCGAGCCCACGCCGAGCTCGCCGGCAAGAATCATGCGCCCGCCGATCCACAGAATGGAAAGCGCCGCCACGTACATCGACAGCTGAAACACCGGCAGGTTGAACACGGCGTTGCCAAAGGTCTTCGTCGCCGTGTGCGCAAGCTCGGTATTGACGGCATCGAACTTGGCCTCCTCGTGCTCGGCGCGCACGTACGCTTTGACGGCGCGCACAGCGGTGAGATCTTCCTGCACCACGCCGTTGAGATGGTCCATCGAGGTCTGCAGCTGGCGGTAAAGCGGACTGACGCGATAGGTGATAACGCCCAGTACGATCGCCAACACCGGCAGGATGATCGCGAATACCGTAGCAAGCGGACGCGACAGCACCAGCGCATAGACCAAGCCGACGATGAGCGTCACGGGCCCGCGCACCATGGGGCGGAAGCCGTTACCTACGGCGTTTTGGATGACGGTGATATCGGTGGTCATGCGCGTGACGAGCGAGCTGGCATCGTAGTTGTCCAGATTGCCAAAGGCGAGCGTCTGAATCTTGCGATACTCCGCCTCGCGCAGGTTAGCGCCCAGCCCCGAGGCAACGCGGGCAGACGTGCGCGCATAGCCCAAGCCAAGTACCAGCGAAAATGCGGCGCACACCAACATATACGCGCCCTGCAACAGCATGTAGTTGATGTCGCCCGCGGGCACGCCCACGTCGATGATATTTGCCATGATGACCGGGATAAACAGCTCGAGCGCCGTCTCGGCCGTCACAAAGAACACGCCGAGTATGGCATCGCGGCGGTATGTCCCCAGATAGGAAAACAGAATCTTGAGATTGCGCACGCAGGTTCATCCCCCATCAAACGTCGTTCGCAAACCCACGTATTATGGCGCGCCGTGCGGCGGTGTCAAGTGTTCCGAAATCGATTTCTGCAAGGCTAGTGCAGGCGCTAAGCTTGCAAGGTGCATCTCTGTATTCAATTGGAAATGAATGCGACCGCGACTTTTTCGCCCCGCCGCCAACACAAACCTTGACTCTACAATCGGTGTAGGGTTTTCACTACACTGGTACGTAAACGACCCAAGCCAGAAAGTGCCCCGACCATGGAACACGACCTCACACGCGGCAATGTCCTTAAGACCATCGCGGTCTTTGCCCTGCCCTATATGCTCTCGTACTTTTTGCAGATGCTCTACGGCATGGCCGACCTGTACATGATGGGGCAGTTTAGCGGCGCTGCCGGCATCACCGCCGTGGGCAATGGCGCGCAGACGCTCTATATCATTACCGTGACGCTCGTGGGCCTGGCAATGGGAACGACGGTCATCGTCGGCCACGCCGTGGGCTCGCGTCGCTTCGACCGCGCCGAGACCGCCATCGGCAACACCATCACGCTCTTTATGGGTGTCTCGGTGGTGCTGGCCGCTGTCCTGCTCGCACTGTGCCCGCAAATCGTGGCACTCATTGGCACGCCTGCCGAGGCGGTCGAAGGCACCGCCGCCTACCTGCGTATCTGCTTTGTCGGCATTCCCTTTATCGCCGCATACAACATCCTCTCGGCCATCTTTCGCGGCCTGGGCGATTCGCGCTCGCCCATGTACGTGATCGGCGTGGCATGCATCATCAACATCGCGCTCGACTTTCTGCTTATCGGCCACATGGGGCTCGGCCCCGTGGGCGCGGCGCTCGGCACGGTAACCGCGCAGACGGCCAGCGTTGCCCTCGCACTCGTGTGGCTCAAGAGCCGGCGCACGAACATCCACGTTAAGCGCAGCGACCTGCGCCCCCAGCCCGAGGTGCTCGGCAGCATTCTTAAGATCGGCGTACCTGTGGCCGTGCAGGACGGCTGCATCCAGGTGGCGTTTATGTTTATCACCGTCATCGCCAACCACCGAGGGCTCGTCGACGCCGCCGCCGTGGGCCTGGTCGAGAAGATGATCAGCTTTTTGTTCATTGTTCCGAGTTCCATGGGCGCCACCGTCAGCGCGCTCACGGCGCAAAACGCCGGTGCAGGAAAGGGCGGTCGTGCGCGTCAGGTACTCAAGGATGCCATGACGATCTCGGTGGTGTACGGCTGTCTGATCACGATGCTGATGTGGCTGGTGGCGCCGGCGTTTATCGGCTTTTTTGCCAAGGACCCCGCGGTGGTCGCGGCCGGTACCGGCTATATGCACAGTTATATTTTCGACGCAATCTTTGCCGGCATCCACATTTGCTTTAGCGGCTTTTTCGCTGCATACGGCAAGAGCTACATCGGCTTTGCGCACAACGTGCTGGCCGTGGCGCTCATTCGCGTACCCGGCGCGTGGCTGCTGTCGAACGCCTATTCCAACACACTGTTTCCCATGGGCATCGCCTCACCGTGCGGGTCGATTCTGTCGGCGGTCATTTGTGTTATCGCGTTTACCGTGCTCAACCGGCGCGGGGCTTTTGACAAGCTGGCAGCGTAGCGAGGCAACGCGAGATTGCCCTGATCGACGACATCATCAGCGACGACCCCACAACCTACGTGACACAGATCACGGTGCCCGTTATTGTGCTCGATTAAGAACCTCCCGGATAGGCATGAAGTGCAGCTCAACTAACGAGCGTCAGCTACAGGAAAACCGCCATGTCGAGGACAGTCACCGATATGGCGGTTTTACTCCTCGGGAATCGGAAACGCACGGATGAACTCTGCGGGCGAGAAGGTCTTGATGGTCGAGCGCACAAAAGCGGCGCGATCGCGCGTGATGATAAAGTCCACGCCGGCACGCTCGGCCATCGCGCGGATACAGCCGTCCTCAAAGTCCGGCTCATCGGAATAGGCGGAGGCAAAACAAGCTTCTTGGTCGAGAGGCTCTAACGAGTAGCTCTTAAGGCAGTCGCGCACCACGTCGCGTGCGCGCGCCTCGCCGGCCTGTTTGGTGAGAATGTAGTACGCATCCTTGAGAGAGCAGGCCGAAACAACACCCTCGATAAGCCCCACGTCGACGAGCCCCTTGATCGTTTGCGCCGCTGCGTGCTCTGGCCGGCCCGGGAGCACGCAATCGAGCAGAAAATTGGTATCGAGAAATACCCTCATAGGTAGCGCTCCCTCGCGACGCGCTTTTCATCTTCAACCGTCATCGTATCGAGCGGCGTTCCCTTTGGCATTTTAGCCACGATATCGAGATACTCCTGGTAGCTCTCATCCTCTGCAAGCATCTCGCGAATCTCCTTCCAGGTGATCTTGGGATGCCACATCGTACCCACGTCGCGCTTGGACTTGTCCGAGTCGCGCGTCGGCTTTGCACCCCCGCGCTCCTGGGCAGCGTCATATTCCACTGCAACGGGGCCTTCATAGTCGAGCGGCACAATCTTGAACAACGGCTTGCTCCGCTTGAAGACCACAACCTCCTCGCCCTCATTGGCAACCTTTTCGGCCACCTGCGTAAGGTTTTGGCGCAGCTCCGAAAACGCGACGGTAACCATAACGGCTCCTCTCAACATATATCTTCACTGATCAGTATACACATTAATGTTAATATTAACGTGTATAAGAATTACCACAATGGGGGCGATCAACCATTACGGGCACCTCTGCTCTGCATGAACCTCTTATCGCTCCGGGACGGCACCGGTCCGCAGGATCACCCTCAGCAACCTACATGACGCAGATCACGCTGCCAGTCACCGCACCCAAATAAAAACCTCCCGGAAAGCATCAACCTTTCCGGGAGGTTTTCTAATTTGATTATCGATGTCCTAAGCCTGAGGCACCTGACCAGTCGCCAAGATCTGCTCGAGTGTGTCCTCATCCAACACGGGCACACCCAGCTGCTCGGCCTTGGTGAGCTTGGAGCCCGCTTTGGGACCGGCGACCAGATAGCTCGTCTTCTTTGAAACACTGCCCGAAACCTTGGCGCCAAGCACCTTGAGCGCCGCGCCCGCCTCGTCGCGGGTGCGGTTGACGAGCGTGCCGGTGAGCACGAAGGTCAGACCCGCGAGTGGCCGTGCGTCGGCAATCTCGCCTGCCACG
>CAJMOP010000113.1 GCA_905215115.1 uncultured bacterium
CTCGACTACAAGACATCCAAGGAAATCCTGCAGCTCATGGAGGACGTCAACCGCACCTACGGCTGCACCATCATCATCGTCACCCACAATGCGGCCATCGCGCGCATGGCCAATCGCGTGCTGCGCCTGCGCGACGGGCGCATCGTCGAGGATGAGCTCAACGAGTCACCCGTCGCGGCCGCCGAGCTCGATTGGTAGGCGGCGCCATGACACCTCTCGCCAAACGTCTCCCGCGCGAGCTGCGCCGCAATATCGGCAAGTACCTGGGCATCTTTTTGCTTATGTGCGGAAGCATCGCCCTCACGTCGGGCTTTTTGCTCGCGGCGCATTCCATCGGCTGCCTCATTGACGACATGCGCGATGCATACACGATCGAGGACGGCCGCGTGACTACCTCCTTCGAGGCCACCAAAGACCAGCTCAAGGCTGCCGAAGACGCGGCTGAGGACGTCGGCGGCGTTACGTTCTACAAGAACTTCTCTATCGACGCCATCATCAAAAAGGCGGCTGGCGACGACGGCACCAAGCGGACCCTGCGCACCTATGCGCACCGCGCTAAGGTGGACATTGCGTCCTACTGTGAGGGCAAGGAACCCAAGGCGGACGACGAGGTGGCCATCGACCGCGTCTTTGCCACCAATAACGACCTCGCCATCGGCGATAAGGTCGAGCTCGAGGGGCGCACCTATACCATCTGCGGGATCATGACGCAGCCCGATAGCCAGGCGTTGTTCCTCGACAATTCGGACTTTACGGTGAACACCATCACGTATGGCGTAGCCGAGGTCACCGACGCCGGTTTTGTTGCGCTCGAGGATGCCGGCGGCGCACCCGCCTATACGTACTCCTTTACCTTTAACGACCGCGACCTCCCCACCGCGGACCGCATCGATGCGGAGCAGGATATGGTCGAGGCGCTGACCGATGCCGATGCGCGCGTGGACGATCTGATCGATGCCGATTCCAACCAGGGCATTGGCTATGCGCGCGACGACGTGGACGGCGACTCCATGATGTGGATGACGTTGCTCGACATCATCATCGTGATCATGGCGTTTGTCTTTGTGGTGCTCACCGACGCCACCATCGAGGAGGAGAGCGCCATTATCGGCACGCTGCTCGCCAGCGGCTATCGCCGCCGCGAGATCGTGCTGCACTACCTGGCACTTCCCGCCATCGTGGGCGTGGTCGCGGCGCTTTTGGGCACCGCACTCGGCGTTGCGTTCTTTACCGAGCCCATGCGCGGTCTCTACTACGGCTCGTACAGCCTGCCGCCCTTCCAGGTGTACTGGAGCTGGGAGATCTTCGTGAAGTGTGCCGTGGTTCCCGCCGCCGCGCTCATTCTCATCACGCTGGTGGGCCTGCTTCGCAAGATGGGCAAGACGCCGTTGCAGTTCCTTCGTCACGAGGCGAGCGGCAAATCGGGCACCAAGCGCGGTCTGCGGCTGCCGGAGCGCATGGGCTTTGTCTCGCGCTTCCGCCTGCGCGTCTTCCTGCGCAACCTGGGCAACTTCGCCACGCTCTTCGTGGGCATTGCGTTTGCCTCGCTGCTGCTGCTCTTTGGCCTGGCGATTCTGCCCACGATGACGCACTACGCGGACAACCTCGAGACGAGCCTGGTCGCCGAGCACCAGTACACGCTTAAGGCTCCGCTGGAGCTCGAGGGCACTGCCGAGGAGCGCGAGCAGTGGTCGGCACTCGAGCGCTTGCAGTCGGTTGACGGCGCGCTGCTTTCCGCCGCCCAGGATGCCGATGACGAGCTTGACGACGCGGCCGATGCGGCGCAGGCGGCGACCGATGCCGCGACTGCATCTCCGTCTGCCGAGAGCTTGGCCGCGGCGCAGGATGCGCTTGCCAAGGTCCAGGACAAGAAGGATGCGCTCTACGCGCGCCTTGACGATCTTGCCGATGCCCTCGGCTGCAACCGCGACGAGGCTATCGACCTGATCGACAAGGCCTCTAAGATCGACACCGACAACGATGACATTCACCCGGTTAACACGACCGACAACGGTGCGACCAAGATTGCACAGGCCGAGAAATACGCTGTCTACCAGCTGCAGTACGATCGCGGCGACGGAAACGGCGAGGAGACAATTTCTGTCTACGGCATCTCGGCAAGCTCGCGCTACTGGAAGGGCCTCAACATCGGCGATGGCCGCGTCGTCTTTGGCGGCGGTCTGCTCGATAAGTTTGGCTGGAGCGAGGGCCAGAAGGTCACGCTCAGCGACAAGTACGAGGGCGAGCATTATTCCTTTGAGTACGCGGGCAAGGACTGTGCCTGGGGCTCCAAGTCGGACATGAACATCTATATGAGCATCGATGACTTTAACGAGCTGTTCGACAACGATGCCGCCTGCTTTAACGGCTATGTGAGCAACGAGAAGCTCGACCTCGACGCGCGCTACTTTGCCGGCGACACCACGCCCGACGACATGCGCGCCGTGGGTGACCAGTTCATCGGCATGATGAGCAAAATGATCGGAATGATGATCGGGCTCGCGGTGTTTATCTTCCTGCTGTTTATGTACCTGCTGACCAAAGCGGTGATCGACCACAGCGCCCGTTCGATCAGCTACATGAAAGTCTTTGGCTATCGCGATAGTGAGATCTCGCATCTGTACATCCGCTCGATCACGCTGTGCGTGGCGGCGTCGCTCGTGCTGAGCCTGCCGGTCATTATTGGCTCGCTCACGGCCATCTTCCGCTCGATGCTGCTCGCCTACAACGGCAATATCGAGATCTACGTGCCCGCTTGGTCCATGGCTGCATGCGTCGGCATTGGCTTTGCGACCTACCTGGTCGTGGCGCTGCTACACACGCGCTCTATCAAGCGCGTCGGCCTGGCCGAAGCCCTCAAGGTGCAGGAGTAGTCATTGGGGACGTTCTTAAACGACTAGTCGTTGGGGACAGTCTTTGCCGGATCGCCGGCTCGCCGGCCGGGCGGCAAGCACTCATTTAAGTCTGTCCCCAATGAGTGCCTGTGCTTGACTTCAACCCCACTTCAACGGGTACCATCCTCTATGTCTGTAACGCCATATAGACCGAGGGGATAGATCTATGACCGCAACCGCACCCGCAGCACCGGCAAAGGTGTACTTCACCAACCTGCGCACGCATGCTCGCGAGAGCCAGCTCGACAAGCTCAAGCGCCTCATCCGCCGCGCTGGTATCGAGCGGATCGACTTTGAGAACAAGTTTGTCGCCATCAAGATTCACTTTGGTGAGCTGGGCAACCTGAGCTTTTTGCGCCCCAACTACGCCCGAGCCGTCGCGGACGTCGTGAAGGAGCTGGGCGGCAAGCCCTTCCTTACCGACTGCAACACGCTCTATGTGGGTAGCCGCAAAAATGCGCTCGAGCACATCGACACCGCCTACCAGAACGGCTTTACCCCGTACGCCACGGGCTGCCAGATCATCATCGCCGACGGCCTCAAGGGCACCGACGAGGCGCTCGTCCCGGTCGAGGGCGGCGAGTACGTGCGCGAGGCAAAGATCGGCCAGGCACTCATGGATGCCGACATCGTGATTAGCCTCACCCACTTTAAGGGCCATGAGCAGGCCGGCTTTGGCGGTGCCATGAAGAACCTGGGTATGGGCGGCGGTAGCCGTGCCGGCAAGATGGAGCAGCACGCCGCTGGCAAGCCGAGCGTCGATACCACCAACTGCGTTGGCTGCCGTGCCTGCGAGAAGATATGCGCGCACAGCGCCATCACGTTTGACGGTACGCGTGAGCGCGAGCTTGCCAACGGCAGCACTCGCACGGTTCACGTGGCTGCCATCGACCACGATCGCTGCGTGGGCTGCGGACGCTGCATTGCGGCGTGCAACCAGGACTGCATCAAGCCCGACTATGATGCCGCGGCCGACGTACTCAACTACAAGATCGCCGAGTACACCAAAGCCGTCGTCGACGGCCGCCCGAGCTTCCACATCTCGCTTGCCATGGATATCAGCCCCAACTGCGACTGCCATCCCGAAAACGACACGCCTATCGTCAACGATATCGGCATGTTCGCGAGCTTCGACCCGGTCGCCATCGATCAGGCCTGTGCCGATGCCGTCCTGGCATCCGAGCCGCTGCCTAACACCGAGCTTACCGACAGCGCGGCCAAGATGGAGCATAATCACGAGCATCTGGAGGGCGAGCAGGCCAAGGATCCCTTCTGCATCACGCATCCCGACACCGACTGGCGCGCGTGCATCGCGCATGCCGAGAAGATCGGCCTGGGCACGAGCAAGTACGAGCTCATCGAGGTCAAATAGCACCTAGTTATTGGACATATCAAGCGCATTCGTGGCTTAATTCAAGCAAAATCCGCCCGCGAGCACAGCGCTCGCGGGCGGATTTTCGGAAGTGCTAGGGGTCAGATAGACCAGTAAACCGTACTATTTGCCTAAAAATACTCGTCGAGGAAGTCGTCGACCGTGTTCCAGTAGAGCTCGGGGTTAACTTGCGCACTCTTGGCGTGGGTGGCGCCATGGATGGTGAGCTTTTGCTTGACCTTGCTGGCGCACGCGTCGTAGTTTTGGTCGAGCATGTCGTACGGCACAAAGGTGTCCTGGTCGCCGTGGATAAACAGCATGGGAACCGTCGCGTGTTTGAGTTGCTCCACACTGCTCGCCTTATGAAAGTCGTAGCCCGCGCGCACGTTGCACACCAAGTTTGCTACATCGAGCAAGGGAAAGCTGGGCAGCCCGAACACGTCCTTGAGCTGCAGAGAAAACTCGTCCCAAACACTCGTATAACCACAGTCCTCGATAATGCATTTCACGTTTGCGGGCAGAGATTCCCCCGCGACGTCCATGGCGGTTGCCGCACCCATCGACTCGCCAAAGACCAGGATGCGCGCCTCGGGGTCAGCCTGAACGATCCGCCCAATCCATGCAACGACATCGAGCCGCTCGGGCCAACCCATGCCGATATAGTCGCCGCCGGAGCGCTCGTGGGCGCGGGCGGCGGGTGCGAGTGCGTTCATGCCGCGGTCGTGGAATCGTTTGACGTATCGGGCCATGCCGATGGGCTCATCGGTGTATCCGTGTAGGCAGATAGCGTAATTGTGCGTGCTCTCTGGGGCGGCAAAATACCAAGCGGCAAGTTCGGTTCCGTCATCTGCGGTGAGGCTGCTGCTCTCGCGGTTCTCTTTAAACCATGCCCGCGCCTCGGTTCCCTCGGCATCCGGCTGCTCACTTTCTTTGTCGTCCTTGCCGTCCTGCATCATCTTCATGGTGTATGGCGCGCGGGGATTCAGCGCGAAGTCAAACAGAAAGTTGCCGGCAAATCCGAGCAGCGCAATGACAACCACCAGTGCAACGATGCCGGCTATCTTGAGCTTTCGATGGGAATGTGCGTTTTGAGCCATGCGGTATTCTCCTATAAGATGTTAATGCATCAACATTTAATGCAAGCGCATTATGGACGTTCGCCGTTGATGCGTCAACAGACAAAGAATGGGTAAACAAAGGGTCACGTATGGTGCAAATTTCGCACGCACCCAGACGCTTTGATATAGTGTTGAGAACTCTTTACGTTGGAGGATGTAACCGACATGTCCGATTCGAGCGACAGTTCCAAGCCGCGACCCAAGGCCGCGGCCGTTCCGCACTACACGGTGGGCGAGGAGATCATGAACTCCGTCACCCATGGTGTCGGCTGTCTGCTGGGTATCGCGGGCCTGGTGCTCCTGATCGTATTCGCTGCCCTGCGCGGCGGTGGCCCGGCCCACATGGCCGCGGCAATTGTCTATGGCGTCAGCATCATCCTCGAGTACCTAGCCTCCACGCTCTACCATGCGATTCAACCCGCGCGCGCCAAGCGCGTGTTCCGCATCATCGACCACAGCTGCATCTACCTGCTCATAGCCGGCAGCTATACGCCGTTTTGCCTCATCACGCTCGCAAACGACGGCGGCCCTATGCTGTTCTTCGCCGTGTGGGCCATCGCCATTATCGGCATTGCCCTCGAGTGCTTTATGCGCGAGCGCCAGCCGCACTGGGTAAGCGGCCTGGTCTATCTGCTGATGGGCTGGCTCGTTGTCTTTAAACTGCCCGCACTCGTGGCGCTGCTGAACCCCGTGGCGCTTGCCCTGCTCGCCGTCGGCGGCGTGTGCTACACCGTGGGCGTGCCGTTCTATATCGCCAAAAACGTGCGCTATCTGCACAGTGTTTTCCACTTGTGGGTGCTCGCCGGCAGCATCTTCCAGTTCATGGCGGTGATTCTCTTCGTAATCTAGCGACCGCGCCTGCGCGCCCGCGTCCTCGTTTGGGCGCCGGTGCAATTGCCGTATCCGTCATCAACGTTTTGACCTGACGTCCCGAATCTTGGAGGTTCGAGAAACTCCCGATGGACATAACCATCTCCCTTATCACCACCCTCGTTTTGACCCTCATCAACGGCTACTTCTCTATGTCCGAGATGGCGCTCACCACGGCCAAGCGCGCCGTGCTGGAGCATGAGGCCGAGGAAGGCGACAAGCGCGCCGAGCGTGCCATTAAGCTGGCCGCCGACTCCGACCAGCTGCTCGCCACCATCCAGGTCGCCATCACGCTCGTGGGCTTCGCCTCGTCCGCCGTCGCCT
>CAJMOP010000114.1 GCA_905215115.1 uncultured bacterium
GAGCGAGGGCATCGCTCACAACCTTCTCGTAACGAGGCTCATCGAAATTGAACATAGCAATTATCCCTTCGTTTAATAGAACGAAATTCGTTCCAATGACAACTTGTCATTTTGTTACGTATTAATACTTAATGGTCTAAATAAAAACCCTTCTAGGAAAGGGGGACCTGACTGTCTTTCATCTCGGCGAGTTTATGCTCGAATCCAAAGCCGCCGGGTTTAAGGCAATTTTTAGCTGAATAGTCAGCAGCGAACTCCATTGCATCCCGAATGATCCCCACATCGAGCGGTTGCTTTTTACTCCAGCCATGCGAGAGACAGCTCACAACAAACGCAGTGATATACGAATCTCCCGCGCCCATGGTGTCAAGCGCATCTACGGGTCTTATATTTCCCTGGTACCATCGGGAACCGTCAAAGAACACAGGCCCCGTAGATCCCCGTGTAGCAATCGTGTAGCGACAACCATGCTCTATGGCCCTCTTCAGTAGAACTTGAATCTGTTGATCGCTCTCGCCGGAACAGGAAAACAGACCAAGGGTTGTAGCAGGGCAAACAAGATCGAAATATGCGTCGGTTCGATACTTATCTTTAACGGAAAAGTCGTAAACCGCCACAGCGGGAAGATCTTGAACTAGGTGCACATCATCCTGCAGCTTTGCATTGACGCTGGTAAAAACCGCATCGAATCCCTGAAGAAACTTGACATCAGAATCGTTGATGTGGGTTTTGTGCGCCCAGCAAGCCCCTGTATCGTAACCAACTTCGACACGTTCACCGTCGTAAACATTTACATCGCAAGTCTTGGTTGTCGCTTTTTCAGGCATAGATGATTGCGAAAGGTCAACGTTCAGCGAAGAAAGGGCATCGGTGATTATTCGCCCTCCCAGGTCGTTGCCGATCTCCCCAATATACGCAGACTGTGCGCCAAGCATGCTTGCATGGGCAGCGACGTTTACGGCATTGCCACCAGGATACATGACGCCTTTGTTGAGATAGCGATCAATAACGTTGTCACCAATTGCTGCGATTTTCACCTCAACGCCTCCCATCACGTACGGTCTTTATTAGTACTCGACCTTGCGGTAATAACGGCGGATGTCGAGCGAATGGTCACGAATTTCCTCGAAATTCTTGCTCACACGCGAGAGAATGGCATTGAGCACCACCGGAGAAAGCATCCAGCGGAATTCATCACTGATACCCGGCAACTCATAATCATGTGTATCGAATACGGTGAAATCATCCGCATATTGCTTACAGAAGCGTGCAACGCGCTCATCAAGAGGCCTAGTCTGTGCCTCCGTCATTGCGAGCGCGACACAAACGCCCGGCTCAACAAGTTCGATAGTGCCATGGAAGAACTCAGGCGATGTAACGGATTTGGTGCGCAGCCATTGGGACTCCTCGAGCACACACATGGCAAACGAATACGTGGGGCCCCACAGATTGCCAGAACCGATCCAGATCTGATACGGGTCGTCCTTGTGCTTCAGAGCATATGCGCGAGCCATCTCGTCAGCGTTCTTGCCGACGGAAACGAGAGCAGCAGGGAGATTCACAAGCTCATCAGCGAAGCGATCGTAGTCATCGAAAAAGCCCCTGTTCTTGAGAATCTTTCCAATCAGAAGGTACAGCACGAGCTCCATAGGACGGCCCTGCTTATAGACCACTCCATAATCGGAAAGCTCACCAAGCGGTGAACCGTCCACGCCAAGCGTAGAGACAATGGTGCAGCCTGCGTCTTTTGCCGCCTTTGCCGCCGCGACCGTCTCTTTGGTGTCGCCCGACTTGGACGCCATGAACGCCAAGGTTCCCTTACCGATGCGCCGATTGCCAGCCGTGAGGAAATCTGCCGAAATTTGGGACTGGACGGGAATATCGGACATAACAGAAACCATATAGTCAAACGGCTGCATCATCGCAAGCGAGCCACCTGACGAGGTGAAGAAAATCGAATCGAAACCCTTTTCGCAAATTTCGTCAGCAATGCGTTCAATTTCGGCACGTTGGTTGTAGATATAAGCACCTTTATCGAGAATTGCCTGTTCATCAAATGAAACCATGAGATATACCTTTCTAATTCAATTGGGCCAGACGGCGAAATCAACCATTTAGATTGCAAACACTCCGAAGAAGGAGCCGACGATACCAACCGCCATGAGAATAACGAGAATCCAAGCAATCTTGACCTTGTGCTGGACGAGTTCGTAAACTCCAAGTGTCACAAGCAGCGGCAGCAGGCTCGGCATGATACCGTCGATGATGCTCTGGATAGTCTGCGCGCTGTCGCCGGTACCGAGAGAACCAGCCACGCTGACCGATACAAGGTTGGGCACCATAGCGCCGATAACCATAAGACCGAGAATCGCGGCCCCCATGGTGAGCTTTGGCATAAGACCAGATTTCTCAATCTTGCTCAAGAAACTGGTTCCGAATCCATAGCCCCATTTAAGGCAGAACCAACGAATCAAATAATGCGGAACATTGAATACGACGAGGAAGAGAAGCGGGCCGAGAATGTTACCCTGCATAGAAAGCGACACACCCAAACCAGTGGCGATGACACGCAACGTTCCCCAGAACAGAGAGTCACCGATGCCGGCCAGCGGGCTCATAAGAGCGGCCTTTACGCTGTTGATGGAGGATTCGTCAAAATCCTCTTCGTTAGCGTTTGCCTCTTCCATCGCTGCAGAAATGCCCAGAATTAATGTTGAGACATAAGGAGTGGTGTTGAAGAACTCCATGTGACGCTTAGCAGCAGCAACCTGGTCATCCTTATCCTTATACACGCGACGAATGATGGGAAGCATGGAGAAGCAGTATCCCATGTGCTGCTGGCGCTCGTAGTTCCAAGAGTACTCCATCGTAAGCGAACGGAAAAATACCGATTTTAGATCACGCTTTGTAATCTTGTTGGAACTGGTGTCATTAGAAGTCGTCATCGTCGAAGCTCCCTTCCGAACTAAGCTGTGGCGTCTGAGCAATGAAGTTTGGCTGGACCGCCACGAGGATTACTGCGAGGCAAAGTCCAATGATGGCAATACCAAGGATTGGAATGCTCATGTAGGCACAGAGCGCAAACCCGAGCACGAAGAAAATAGCAGTCTGCTTATTGACAATCATTGAAGCGAGCAGTGCAATGCCGAGCGCAGGGATGAATCCACCTGCAATAACCAGGCCGTTACTTACAAACTCGGGAATTGCGTTAAGCACCGCGTTCATAACCGGCGTTCCGAGATAGAAAGCAAGGGAGCACACGAAAAAGCGAGGAAGCGATTTGACGATGAATCCACCAAGCAGATGCATCCGCTCCATACCGTTGAGGTCGCCCTTTGCCACACAGTCGTCCGCTTTATGGACGAAAAACGGCATCACGATCAGCGTAAGCGCGTTATCAATGATGAGATAAAGCGACGCGATCGGAAAAGCGAGCGTCAGCGCAACTTCCGCGCCTTGACCCGTCGAAATTGCAAAGGCAGTGCCCAAGATACCACCGGTGATAACGTCTGGCGGAACGGCAGCTCCGATGGTAACCGATCCAATGAACACCATTTCAAGCGTGGCGCCAACAATGATGCCCGTCTGCAAATCACCCATCACAAGACCGATGAGAACGCCCGTGACAATCGGGCGAGAAGCGAGACAAGTGCCAAGTGCCCACTCAAATGTCACGCACATTGCGACGAGGCCGATAAGAATCGCTTGAGTCAACATGAGAAATCCCCTTTCTAGTGTATGTGCTTAAATCAAAATCTTCTCGTCTCTAGGTACCTGCCTGATTTCCACCTCGATTCCGGCATCACTGAGCTCACGTAGAAGCTTCACGTCGCGATCGGTAGCGAAAACCGTTGAAGATAGGCGAACATCTGCACCCTCACGCGGTTTCGTTCCCCCAATGTTGATATGCTCGATTTCGCTGTAGCCCTTTGCCAAGCGGTAAGCATCTTCGATGCTTTCAACGACAATGAACAAACGGTACTTATCGGTCACACCGCTCCTAAGAGCCTCGATAGAATCATCGACCGATTTGATAACCAATTTGACGCCTGCCGGACGCGCCAGCTTAAGCGTCGTCTTGCGCACGTCATCTTTCACAACCGCATCGCAGGCAATCAAAATGCAATTGGTGTCAAGCTCTTGCGTCCAAGTCATGGCAACCTGACCATGAAGCAAGCGATGGTCAACTCTCAGCAGCTTAATCATCTTTGTTCCTTTCTCAAAAATCCTCGTCTTCTTCTACCGAATTTGGCAGCGAACATAGGCGGGTGCCCTTTTGGCGGACACTTGAAACCAATGCAGCGAGCTCGGCGTCATCAAGTGTGCTCAATTTCGAAAACACTTCGAGCACTAGTGGTAGCGACATACCGGCAATGAGCCTTAGAGAATCGTCGCCCAACCTTTCCATAAAAGCGTTATTCACTGACCCACCATAGACATCAGTGATGACAATCCACTGGTCTGCTGGGTCGCGAGAACGTTCCCAAAAATCTATCAACTCGTTTACATCCATCGTGTCCTCATCGACATATGCGCATAGCACCTTAACGCGAGGATCTTCACCGCAAAATAGCTGGAGCGTTTCACGCATCGCTCTAGCAAGTGGCCCATGGCTGGCCAAAAGCAACTTCCTCATTTATCTCCCAATCTCAGTCAATCATCTGTTAATAGAACGTTATATTTTGTATTGTTATCTACAGTATCCTCGAAACTTTCGCTTTGTCAAGACAGATCAATCAAGCTTCCTAAGCGGTAATAATTCGCCCGTAAACGGCAAAAAAAACGCCCCTTTGTCGGGGCGTTTTCAACCTCTTGTTATTCGGTCAAGAAAAATCCGGGGTTTGGCTTTCGCTAGAGATAAAACTTTAAGCGCTCAGTGCAGTACACCTGCCGCGAAATAAACAATGGCACTCCCTGCGCGCTGCAACGCTTATCTACAAATAATAAAAGGGCAGATCCCGGCTTTACATCCAAATGTTCTGCCTCGTAAGCACTTGCAAAGCACACCTGCAACGTTCGCTCGTTATTGCCAAGTTCGATATGGCGTCTTCCCAGCACCTCAAGTAGAGAACCCGATAAATCTTCATGTTCCAAAAAGGCAAGAGAAGGAGTGTAGCTATTGGTTTCCAACATCGTTGGCACGCCATCGACTAAGCGCAAACGTCTAGTCTGAAGAATATTCTCGTCCTCCTGGACCTGAAGAAAACGCACGTCGCGCAGCGTAGGATAAATCCAAGCTACTTCGAGCACTACGGTCGAAGGCTTTTTATTTTCCTGAATGCAGGAATGGGTGAAGCTTTCCTGGTCATCGGCCGCATAGGCATTGCGCGTCGTGGTAACAAAAGTACCTTTCCCTCGCGTGCGCTCAACGATATCGGCATCCTCTAGTTCCTTGATTGCCGATCGAACAGTAATGCGACTAACGCCATATTCCTCCATAAGCTCCGTCTCAGTAGGAAGCTTATCCCCTTCGCTATATACGCCACTTTCTATTCGACTCACAAGATCGTGAACGATCTGCTTATACAATGGAACAGCGCTCTCCACTTTAACCATTATTCAACCTATTGCTTTCTACACTCAACGGCTTCAAGTCCCTGCCAATTGATGCCGAGTTGATTAGCCTTAATCGAAAAGAAGTATTTGAAATAATCACCCAACATCACCTGCTTAGTAAAGTGCACTGGCTTACCAGTGCTCATATAAACGGTCTCACTCAATATAAACATCGCAGCTTCTCCTGCGATATTAAGGATGCGCTTCTCCTCATCCGTAGCAAGCCCTGCTTCAAGCACAATAGACGGGAAACAATTATCCTCTAGTCGCAGCCCCGTCTCTCTCTCAATCGTTTCATAAAGTGATGCGTTCTCCATATCGACACCCAGTAAAAACCCGAAGTTCTTTACTGGAAGATAAATATGTTCAATCATTGCATTTATGTGGTTAATTGACCTCACGCGTTTGAGGTAAACCGCAGATTCATTCTCTTCCATTCGCAAATGACGACGGACGGCAACGGGCGGCTCGACCTCCTGAAGAGCGAGAACGCGAGATGAGGTTTCGATATTATTTTCATGGCAAAAATAAGTGAAACCCTTAAACGTGCTCAAGCTCGAGACGATTTTAGGCTGCCGGATAAATGTGCCCTTACCATGACGCGTATCAAGCACGTCGTCATCCACAAGAGTTTGAATTGCCTTCCGTATCGTCGCGCGGCTAACTTCGTATTCTTCGCAAAAACCATTTTCGCTAGGCAACACGCCACTTTCGGAAAACTCGCCCATCTCAATACGGCGGCGCAAATCATCAGCCACTTGTACATATAGCGGCACAGCACTAGTTGGGTTAATCATAACGTTCTCCGTACAACATCCTATGAAACTTTTATACGTTATAAGATAACCTATTACGTATTATTTTGAAAAGAAATAGACGGTTCAATCTTATTTTTGAACCGTCTACAATATCAAACACTTCATATGAAGGTGTCGAATGCCACTTGCGGCGCAATCAGAACCACCCTTAAAAAGGGTGGTTTGCTCTTAGGGTATAACCCACGGGCC
>CAJMOP010000115.1 GCA_905215115.1 uncultured bacterium
CCAAGACCGGCACGTTCGACACCGGCGCCGCAGCGGTTGCGGCCGAAAAGCCCAAGACGAGCGGGCAGCCCAACGGTCTTTCCAACGCCGAGCGCCAGAAGCTCCGCCGCGAGGTGAGCTCGCTCGAGCGCAAGATGGAGACGCAGCGCGCTCGCGTGGAGGAGGCCGAGGCTGCGATGGCTCAGGTCGATCCCACCAACTACACGGCGCTGGGCGAGCAGCAGGCAAAGATCGACGAGGCCCACGCCGCCATGGACGAGCTGGAGATGGCATGGCTCGAGGCGAGCGAAAAGCTCGAGGGCGAGGAGTAGACGAGGATGATCAAAGCCGCGTTTTTCGATATCGACGGCACGCTGCTGAGCTTTAAGACGCACTGGATTCCGGCGTCGGCGCAGCGGGTGCTCGATAGCTTTCACGAGCAGGGGATCGCATGCGTGATTGCTACGGGTCGCCCGACCTACCAGATGCCCGATTGGCTGTTCGACTTGGGTTGGGATGCGTACATTACGCTTTCGGGCCAGCGCTGCTTTGATGCCGAGGGGGTTTACCGCAGCTGTCCGATTGACCCGGACGACGTTGCGGTGATCGTGGGCCAGGTGGCCGAGGGGCGCTACGACTCGCTGTGCATGCAGGGCGAGAATTCGTTTGTGAACCGCCTGTCCGAGCGCGTGGTGACGGCTGGCAGTAACGCGGGGATTGTCTACCATGAGGAGCCGTTTGAGCACGCCTTTGACGCGCCGGTCTACCAGTTTTGCGCCTTTGTTGATCCGGCCGACGAGCATATCGTGACCGATTCCGTGTCGCATTCGCTCACTACGCGCTGGTGCGATCTGTTCTGCGATATTATTCCCGCTAACGGCGGCAAGGACCTGGGCGTGGCGGCGACGCTGGAGCGCTTGGGCATCGACGCGAGCGAGGCGATCGCCTTTGGCGACGGCGAGAACGACCTGTCGATGTTCTCGGCCGTGGGCACAAGTGTGGCCATGGGCAACGCGCAGGATACCGTGAAGGCCGCGGCGACCTACGTTACGACCGCCGTAGACGACGACGGCATTTACAACGCCGCCAAGCACTTTGGGCTACTGTAGCTGCGGCCGGCACTTAGGGACGTTCCTTTTCTGCCGGCAGCTGGGGACACTCCTTGCGGGGCGTCCCCATTTTGTTTTCGTCCCGCATGTTTTGTGAAACACGGCTAACTTTTAGGCAAAGTAGTAAGACATGGGCAACTTTTGCGGTAAAGTAAATCAAGCAAAAGTATCCAAAGGCTAACTAGAAGCCATCGCGAAAGGCGGCCCATGGCCCTGCGTGAATCCGGAGAAGACTATCTCGAATCGATCTACGTTCTATCGGAACGTCAGGGCATCGTGCGCTCGATCGACGTTGCGGAGTACCTCGGCGTAACCAAGGCGAGCGTTTCCAAGGCCATGGCGACGTTGGAAAGCAACGGCTATGTCGAAATGGGCAAGCGCGACGTTCATCTGACGGAGCGTGGTCTGGAGGTCGCTCGCCAAATGTGGGAGCGTCACTGCTTTTTCGTGGGGCTGCTGGAGGATGCGGGTGTTTCGGCTGAGGTCGCGTCGCAAGAGGGCTGCCACATGGAGCACTGCCTGAGCGAGGAAAGCTTTGAGAAGCTGAGGGCGATGCTGGGACGGGACAGCGACCGGGACCAGTAGCCCCGCCAACCAAGTCCAACTCAGACAAGGAACCCCGCCACCAAGCGATGCCCAAGAACCGCCAGCAACGTTACCGCAGGCCGGGACCGGGCTTGGTTTTTGAAAACACTCCGCAGACCAGAAGCGCCCCCGTTCGTAGCTCCGAAGGAGCAGAACGGGGGCGCTTCATTGGTCGAGGACGTTTTCAAAACCAAGCCCGGTCCCGGCCGGAGGGACCACAGGCGCTACAGGTTCTTGACACCCATCGCGCGCATGGCGTTCAGGATAGCGATGATCGCCACGCCTACGTCGCCAAAGACGGCAAGCCACATATTGGCGATACCCAGCGCTGCCAGCACAAGGATCAGCAGCTTAATGCCCAGCGCAAAGATTATGTTCTGCCAAACAATCGACATGGTCTTGCGCGCCACGCGGATCGCGCGGGAAATGTTGGACGGCTTGTCGTCCAACAGCACCACGTCGGCGGCCTCGATCGCGGCGTCGGAGCCCATGGCGCCCATGGCAATGCCCACATCGGCGCGCGTAAGCACAGGAGCGTCGTTGATACCGTCGCCGACAAAGGCGAGCTTGCCCTTGCCACTTTCGGCCGCGAGTAGCGCCTCAACGCGCTCGACCTTGTCGCCCGGCAGGAGCTGCGCGTGGAACTCGTCGAGACCGAGTTGCTTGGCCACAGACGCTGCAACCTCCTCGCGGTCGCCCGTGAGCATGACGGTGCGGTTGATACCGGCGGCATGCAGGTCGCGAATCGTTTGCTCCGCATCGGCCTTAACGGTGTCTGCAATCACGATGTGGCCGGCGTACACGCCGTCAACGAGCACGTGGAGGATCGTGCCGACAACCTCACAGTCCGGTGCTTCAACGCCGGCCGCGGCGAGCATCTTGGCGTTGCCAACGACGACGTGCTTGCCGTCGATGGTTGCCGTCACGCCGTGGCCCGCGTCGTTGGCGGAGTCGCTCACGCGCTTGGGGTCGACCTCGCCCTGGTAGGCGTCGCGCACGGACTGCGCGATGGGGTGATCGGAGAACGACTCGGCAAGGGCTGCGACTTCGAGCAGCGACTGCTCGGTATAGCCAGCCTCGGGGTGCACCGCGACGACTGAGAACGTGCCGTTGGTGAGGGTGCCGGTTTTGTCGAAGACGATGGTGTCCACGTCGGCGAGCGTCTCGAGGTAGTTGGAGCCCTTGATGAGAACGCCCAGCTTGGACGCGCCGCCGATGCCGCCAAAGAAACTCAACGGTACGCTGATCACGAGGGCGCACGGGCAGCTGGCGACCAGGAAGGTCAGGCCGCGCAGGATCCAATCGGACCAAGCGCCAGTCACCAGGCCGCCGCCAAGCGCGAGCACCGCGGCAGCGCCAGTGACGGCGGGTGTGTAGACGCGGGCAAAGCGCGTGATGAAGTTCTCGGTGCGCGCCTTCTTTTCGCTGGCATTCTCCACGAGCTCCAGAACACGCGCGACGGTTGACTCGCCAAAGGGCTTGGTGGTGCGCACGTGGATGAGGCCCGTCATGTTGATGCAACCGCTGATGATATCGTCGCCGGTCTTGGCCGGGCGGGGGACCGACTCGCCCGTGAGTGCGGCGGTGTCGAGCTGGGTTTCGCCCTCGACGATGACGCCGTCGATAGGCACGCGCTCGCCGGGCTTGACCACGATCACGGTGCCGACGGCGATGTCATCGGGAAAGACCTGTTCGAGTGTGCCGTCGGCTTGCTCGACGTTAGCGTAGTCGGGCGCGATGTTCATCATGGCACTGATCGACTTGCGGCTCTTGCCCACGGCGTATGCCTGGAACAACTCGCCGACCTGGTAGAACAGCATGACAGCGGCGCCTTCGGCCATGTGCGGGTCGGTGTCGGGGAAGAGCACCATGGCAAACGCGCCGATGGTCGCGACGGCCATGAGGAAGCTCTCGTCGAAGGCCTTGCCGCGGCGGATGTTATTGAATGCCTTTTGCAGTACGTCGTAGCCGGCAATCAAAAACGGCACGAGGAACAGCACAAAGCTGGCGTAGATGTTGCCGGGCTCCCCAAATGCGATAGTGAGGGCGCCGAGCTCGTCGAGGGCATAAACAACGGCAAAAATGCCCAGTGCTACCAGGATGCGGTTGCGCTTATGCCCAAGGGACTCTTTCTTCTTGCGCTTCTTCTTTTTCTTTTTGGGATCGGCGGCTGTCATGATTCAAACCTCTCATTTGAGTTTATGAACACTCGCTCATATAATTTCGCGAGCAAAGGCCGCGGCAAGCGCGGCCTCGCAGGTCAACGTATGCGCGGGTTAGAGAATGATCTCGCAGTCCGGCTCGGCGTCGGCGGTGAACTCAACGACGCGGTCCAGGACCTCGTCGAACTTGGCGTCGTCGGCCTCGAGCGTCAGCTTCTGGGTCATAAAGTTGACCGAAACGGACTTGACGCCCTCGAGCTTGGCAAGTTCGTCCTGAAGCTCGCGCGCGCAGTTGGCGCAATCGATCTCGTCGAGCTTGAACTGCTTTTTCATGGTGGGTTCCTTTCCCTGTGTTAGCGGTCTGGGTGCCGGCCGCGCTGATACCGTGGTTGATTGCTATTCGCAGATATGGCTCATGCCCTGGTTAAGCATGGTGTAGACGTGATCGTCGGCGAGCGAGTAGAGAATGTTGCGGCCGTCGCGGCGGAACTTGACCAGGTGCGACTGCTTAAGCGTGCGCAGCTGGTGCGATACTGCCGACTGCGAGGTTGCGGTCGCTTCGGCGATGTCAGCCACGCAGAGCTCGCGGCCCATGAGGGCATAGAGGATCTTGATGCGTGTGGTGTCGCTGAAGACCTTGAACAGGTCGGCCAGGTCGTAGAGAAGCTCCTCGTCGGGAAGGTCCTCGGGCGAGCAGCTGGTGGGGATCACGGGCTCGGTGGCCTCGATGTCGGGTTTCGTTTCATCAACGCGGATGCTCATTGCAATATCCTTTCATATGAACATGCGCTCATATAATTTACTTCCGATTATATGAGCGCATGTTCATATGTCAATACAATTTACGTTAACTTCGATGACTGCTTGCCGCCTCTGCGATTTTCTGCGGGTTGGGAGACATCGACGCAATGCTCGCCAACATATTTCGAGATGTTCGGCCAGCATGCTAAGAAAGCCACCTTGAGAAGCATTAGGACTGTTCATATTTGTACTTTATCGTGTTAAATACCGCGAGAATCAGTTCTTCCTCTACGGGAGTTCCTGCAGAATCAGTTTTATCTAAAGTTATATTGAGCATTGCTGCAGCCAATCTGGCACATCGGTGGCCGAATAAGTCGAAAAATGTAGGTGGACATCCGCAGAGATCGCCTTTAGAAGAGCGAATTCTCAATTAGATCAATAATCGTGTCGTCTTCCGTGCGGTTTTCATCGATTTTTGCGAACATGTCGCATTCCCAAGGCCCATTGATTTCCTCAGCAAGGGCCCCGACGTGTTGCATGTCGTCGGGTTCTGGCACATCGTTGATGCTCGGGTCATCAGCTTGCGGATATTGGCTTGCAATTTCGCGCTTGGCGGCCTCTTCTTCTTTGAGTGTCTCCAGGACGCGGCGACCGTATTCGAAGTAGCGCCGCAAGACAAATTGACGAAGAGTTTCTTGCAGGATGGCGAAGTTATCCGGGAGTCGACCGGGCCATATCTTCTCGCGAATGCGAATCGCTTCCATGACCCGCCTAAAAGCGGACTGCTTGAAAAACGAATGACGACTAACTGTGATAACGGCATATCCCATGCTTCGCAGCGTGTTTCGGCGTTCCTCGTCAATTGATTGCTGTTCGGGCTCGTCGTGGTAAAAGCCGTTGTATTCGATATCGGTCATCGAATTTTCGAGCAGCGCGTCGAGGTAGAAAACCGTCCGTCGCGTTAGGGCGGCGTATCTTTTGGGGACTGGGATCGGATAGTCCGTTTTGATAGCGCGTATGGCTAAGCCACCCATTGACTTGGGCATTGTCAGCATCATGACAAACGCCGTTTCGAGTGGGGAGCGACTGCCTTCGCGTACATAAGAAAGTGCCTTAAGTGCTTTATTAGATCCACGATACCCCGATGCCTCTGAAAAGAAGGCTCTGAGCTCTTCAACGCTGGTTAGGGCTGGGCGCTCGCGATATTGAGTTTCGTCGGACGTTCCAAGCGCGTAGGAGCCGCAGATTTCAAAGTAATACTCAACGAGCTCCGAAAGGTTGAGGTCGGCTGCTGCTTCTAACGCGCACAGCTTGATATCGACGATGTAAACGTTCGGCTCGAGTTCTAGGTAGCTTTCTGCATCAAACGTATAGCGCGTGCAGTGGCAGATGCAGCCCTTGCGGTGCCTTTTGGCATTATTGGAAAACGTCAGCACATGGATGCTTTCAGAATCGACATTCTTTCTGTTGAGCCATGCTCGCGCCGCTTCCAGGTTGGACGTGGTCGGCGCAGACACCTTGATCTTTTCCATAGGTATGGGATCGGTCGCGTGGCTTGCGAGCGAGCTGACTGTTTGGTATACAGCGCGTGCCGTGGTATGTGACAGAACGATTCCCATACGCGCATGATGGCATAGCGGACGCCATAGACGCTCGAAACTTCGGGCAACGGTATTGGGGCGCGGCTTATCTTCTGCGAACGGTGGGTTTTTGAGCTGTCGTATTGAGGGGTGTTCCTATAGTTTTGTCAACTGGGAAATGCTCTCCGTGCGACCGAATCGC
>CAJMOP010000116.1 GCA_905215115.1 uncultured bacterium
CAAGGGCCGCGCCGTCACCGAGGCCGGTCCCTCCGACGCCGTTGAGATCCTGGGCCTGCAGTCCGTGCCCAACGCCGGTGACGAGTTCCGTGTGTTCGAGGACGAGCGCGAGGCTCGCGCCCTTGCCGACGAGCGTTCGCTCAAGGCCCGTATCGAGGAGCAGAGCCGCGTCAAGCACGTCACGCTCGAGAACCTCTTCGAGACCATTGCCGACGCCGAGGTCAAGGAGCTCAACCTGATCATCAAGGCCGACGTCCAGGGTTCCATCGAGGCCCTTCAGGACTCGCTCGACAAGATGGATCAGTCCGAGGTTCGCATCAACACGATCCACTCCGCCGTTGGCGCCATCAACGAGACCGACGTCGTCCTGGCCGACGCCTCCAACGCCATCATCATCGGCTTTGGCGTCCGCCCCGACGGTAAGGCCCGTTCCGCCGCCGAGCGCGAGGGCGTCGAGATTCGTTGCTACGACGTCATCTACAAGTGCCTCGAGGAGCTCGACGCTGCCCGTATCGGCATGCTCAAGCCCACCGAGGTCGAGGTCTCCACGGGTACCGCGACCGTCCTGGACACCTTTAAGGTGCCCAAAGTCGGTATCGCCGCCGGTGTCCGTGTCGAAGAGGGCGAGATCGCCGCGACCGATTCCGTGCGTCTGGTGCGCGACGGCATCGTGGTCTTCAACGGCAAGATCGCCTCGATGCGCCACTACAAGGACGAGGCCAAGAGCCTCAAGAGCGGTTCCGAGGGCGGCATTGGCCTGGAGAACTTCCAGGACATCAAGCCCGGCGACCAGATCGAGGGTTACCGCATCGACCAGGTTGCCCGTACCGAGTAGGGGGTAGCGCTATGAAGCAAACGCAGGCAACCCGCCGTCTGGGCGAGCAGCTTCGCGAGAAGCTTGGTTATATCCTGCTCTTTGAGGTTTCCGATCCGCGTCTCGACCTGGTTACTTTGACCGCGGTTGAGGTCGCGGTAGACCGTTCGTTCGCGCGTGTGTACGTGTCGTGCGATGCGAGCCGCTACGACGAGGTCATGGAGGCGCTCGCTAGCGCCAAGGGCCGTATTCGCAGCCTGTTGGCTCGCTCGCTCGATTGGCGTGTTACGCCCGAGCTCGATTTTCGCATCGATCGCTCGACCGATGAGGCCGAGCGCATCACGCGTGCGCTGGAAAACGTTCCCGCCACGCTTGCGATCGAAAAGGACGAGGACGGCTATCCGATAGCGGATGCCGCCCAGGAGGCAGCTTTAGATGACTAATTCCGCCGACCTCGCCTCGTGCGAGTCTGCAGATATTCAGCGGCGCATCCTCGAGCTCATCGAGGGTGCGTCCTCCATTGCGATTTCGGGACATACTTCTCCCGATGGCGATGCCTTGGGCTCCGTGTTGGGTCTGGGCCTTTCGCTCATGAAGTTTTTTCCCAACAAGGACATTGCGCTGCTGTTGGCAGACGATGACCCGGTTCCGCGTATCTACCGCTTTATGGAAGGCTCCGATCGCCTGGTGCCGGCATCTGCGTACACCGGCAATCCTGACCTGTTCATCTCGGTGGACGTACCGGTCGTAGAGCGCCTGAACAACTCCGCCGAGGTGCTTCGTCGCTCCAAGCATGTGGTGTGCTTCGATCACCATCCGGCGCGCGAGGAGTTTGCCGAGCTCAGCCTGAGGCGCGTCGAAGCTGCAGCCTGCGCCATGATCATCGACCGCTTCTTGGACAATTGCGGCATTGTCGCACGTGATGGCGTTGCGACCTGCCTGCTGTGTGGCTTGGTTACCGATACCGGCCGTTTTCAGTATCAAAACGCCGACGCCGCCGCGTTCCATGCAGCCTCGCGTCTGGTTGCCCACGGTGCCGATCCGGCGCGTGTGGCACTCGAGGTCTACCAGAGCATGCGCGTTGAGTTTTTGCATCTCAAGTCCATCGTTATGGGCCGCATTAAGACGGTGGCCCACGGGCGCGTCGCGTATAGCTACGCGTACCAGAGTGACCTTGAGGCGTGCGGTGTCACCTCGGATGAGTGCGACGGTCTGGTTGACGTGGTGCGCTCGGTGATGGGCGTCGAGGTCTGTCTGTTCCTGAAGGGCATTGAGGGCGATACCAAGGTGCGCGGCAACCTGCGCTCCAAGGGCGACCTCAACGTGTCCGAGATCGCTGCTGCCTTTGGCGGAGGCGGACATCCCGCTGCCGCCGGTTTCTCCAACAACGGAACGATTCTCGAGACGCTTACCGTGGCACTTCCCATGCTGGCCGAGCTGGTGGGGGAGGATCCCGCTTCGGTGACCGTCGAGCTTTAACTTTTTGGATGGTACATGGCTCGTCGTACGCCTTCTCAACTGAATATGCTGCTCGCCGTCGATAAGCCGGTGGGCTGCACGTCCCACGATGTGGTTTCGAAATGCCGGCGCGCCCTCCATGAGCGGCGCGTCGGCCATGCCGGCACGCTCGACCCCATGGCATCGGGTGTCATGGTGGTGGGTGTTGGCCAGGCTACTCGTTTGCTGGGCATGCTAACCCTCGATACCAAAAGCTATGTCGCCGACATTTCGTTTGGCGCCGAGACCAATACCGATGATGCGGAGGGCGAGGCGGTCCGCACGGTGGCTGTTGCCAACGAGCTCCGCGATCCTGCCTATGCCCGTGAGCGCTTGGCCGCTATGCTGGGTCCGCAGATGCAGGTGCCGCCGGCGTTTTCGGCTATCTCGGTCAATGGCGTTCGCGCCTACAAGTCTGCTCGCGAGGGCAATGCGGTGGACCTACCTCCGCGCCCCGTCGAGGTCTATGCCGCCGACCTGATCGCCGTGGGAGGCGAAGGTGATACGTGTGTGTGGACCGTGGCGTTCTCAGTGAGCAAGGGCACCTATATCCGTGCGCTCGCTCGCGACTTGGGCCGCGCCTGTGAGAGCGCCGCGCACATTTCTGCGTTGCGCCGCACGGCCTCCGGTGTTGTTTCCATTGGCGCTTGTCATGCGGTCGAGGAACTATCCCCCGAGTCCGCGGCTGGCTTTGCCCTGGATCCCATTGCGGCCCTGGGCGCCACGCGTGTTGACTTGCCTGGCAATCTTGCCGATGACCTGCTCTGCGGCCGACGCATTTCCGTTGAGCGTGCGCTTGCCGATTTCGATGCCTCGAAGGCGCCGTTTGCGCTGGTGCTCGATGGGGGACTCAAGGCGCTCGCCCGCATTGAAAGTGGCCGCTTTGTCATGGAACACGTGTTTCCGCAGGCTATCGGCGGTGTTCGATGATGCTGGCCGCTCGCGAGCTCGCGCGTATTTTTTTCGCGGGCGAGTCGGAAGAGGCTCGCATCGTTACTGCCGATGCGTTTGATAAGTGTGAGCACCTGGGTGCTGCCTCGATCGCCATTGGCGTGTTCGATGGCGTGCACCGTGGACACCAGGAGCTCATTGCGGCGTTTGTCCGTGATGCCCGTGCCCATGGCTGTAAGGCGGTCGTAGTTACTTTCGATCCCGACCCGGACGTCGTGGTGAGCCCTTCGCCCGCTCAAAAATTGATGACGACGGCCGACCGTCTACATGCCTTGGCTCAGACCGGGGTCGATGCGGTAGTGGCCGTTCCCTTTACGCCTGAGGTTGCGGCACTCGACCATGTCGGTTTTCTCGCACTGTTGTCACGCGTGGTCGACATTCGTTCGATTCGCGTTGGCAGCGATTTTAGGCTGGGTCGTGGCGGTGCTTCTGGTGTTGCCGAGATGCGCGTCTGGGGTTCCGAGCACGGCGTTGACGTGTATGGTCACGATCTGCTTTGCGAGGGCGGTGAGGCCATTTGCGCCACCCGCATCCGTCATGAGCTGGGACAGGGCCATGTGGAGCTGGCTGCTGAGTTGCTCGGCCGCCCGTATATGCTGCGCGGCGGTGTTGTTCGCGGCCGTCACGAGGGCTCTGGCATGGGCTTTCCCACGGCAAACCTGCAGGTTTCCGACGGCATTCAGGTGCCTGCCGATGGCGTGTATGAGGGCCTGGTGCTCGTCGATGACACCGTATGGCCTGCTGCCGTTAACGTCGGCCTGCCGCCGACGTATGCCGACGATGCCGCTTCATCGCATCTCGAGGCTAACTTAATTGGTTATACGGGCGACCTGTACGGCGCTTCCGTTTCGCTGGCGTTTACGCGCTGGCTGCGTCCCTCGCGTGTGTTCGAATCGCTGGATGAGTTGATCTCGACCGTCGAGGGTAATATCGAGGATATTCGTCACAACTTGGGCGAGCAGGGGGTGAGTATCCGTGATTAGCGATGATGAAAAAGACCAGGTACGCGCTGCGTCCGACCTAGTTGCCATCGTGCAGGAAACGGTTGAGCTCAAGCCCCGCGGCCATGAGTTTTGGGGTTGCTGCCCCTTTCATGGCGAAAAGACGCCGTCCTTCCACATTATCCCCGCCACACAGGTGTGGCATTGCTTTGGCTGCGGCGAGGGTGGCGACGTCTTCACCTATATCATGAAGCGCGAGAACCTGAGCTTTCCCGAGTCAATCCGTTATTTGGCCGATCGTGCAGGTATTGAGCTGCACGACACCGGAGATCGCCGCGAGCGCGGTACCAAGCGTGCCCGCATCTACGATCTGTGTGCCGAGACCGCCCAGTTCTACCACACCATGCTTATGCGCGGTAAGGATGGCCGTCCACGTGAGTACTTTGCCAGCCGCGGCATGGGCGGCGACGTCTGCCGCCGCTACTGCCTGGGCTTTGCGCCGGGTCGTAATATGCTGGTGGCTCATCTGTCGCAGGCGGGCTTTACTCCGCAGGAGATGATCGACGCCAACGTTGCCGTGAGTCGAGGGCGCGGGCAGCTTGCCGACCGCTTCTACGACCGCGTGATGTTCCCCATCTTTGACGAGCAGGGTCACAACATCGCCTTTGGCGGTCGCATCATGGGTGACGGCCAACCCAAGTACCTCAACACCGCCGAGACGAGCGTGTTTCATAAAAAGCGAAACCTCTACGGCTTTAATTGGGCCAAGGAGTTTATCGTCGCGCAGGATACCGCCATCGTGGTAGAGGGCTATACCGACTGCATCGCCTGTTGGGAGGCGGGGATTAAAAACGTTGTCGCTACGCTGGGCACCGCGCTCACGGAGCATCACGTCAAGACGCTCACCCGCTTTGCTAAGCGCATCGTGTACATGTTCGACGGCGATGCGGCGGGACAGAAGGCCGCCCGCCGCGCGATTCAGTTTATCGAGCAGGATTCGATGGATCTGCGCTGCGTGGTGCTGCCCGACGGCAACGACCCCATGGAGTTCATCACGGCGCATGGTGGACAGGAGCTGCAGGCGCGCATCGACGCTGCCGAGCCGCTTATGGACTTTGTCTACCGTTCGCTGCAGGAGTCGAGTGACATCACCACGCCGGGCGGTCGTGCCAAGGCGCTGGAAGATGCGCTGACGCTTATCTATCCGCTGCGCGATAGCTATATGATCGACACATACTTTATCCAGATTGCCGATCTGCTGGGTTTGGATCTGGAGACGGTTCGCGCGAGTTCGGGTCGCGTGTTTCGCGATGTCGCCAAGCGCGAAGATGCGGAACGACGTCGTGAGCAGAACTATGAACGCCAGCGGGCGCAAGCCGAGCGCTCTGGTAGCGCGGGCGGTCGGACGTCTGGTTCGCAGGGGGCATCTCGCGGTGCTTGGGCATCGGGCGCGACGTCGCCGGTGTTCGCGCCGGTCGAGGAGGAGCCGTACGACTATGTCCCGCTCGATGCCTACGGCGCCGCGCCCGTGGAGGTCGTCGACGATCTGCCGCCGATCGACGTGCCTGATGGTATGGGCGCTGTTCCTGTGGCTGATGGTTCGGGCGCACCGGCTGCGGCGGCGCCGATGGTTCTTACCGATCTTGAGCGCAAGTCCTTGGCAGGGGAGCGCGAGCTGTTGACGATGCTTACTAGCTACCCCGACCTGTTCCGCACGTATGCCGACCGCATCTGCTCCATCGAGTGGGTTGACCCACGTCACGAGTCCATCGCATGGGCCGTGCTGGCAACGCCGCCGGGAACCGATCCTGCAGCCTGCATGGATGCGGCGCGCTCGGTGTGTCCCGAGGCGGCAACGCTTGTGAGCGCCGGGCGCATCTCGGCGACGAGCAAACACCCTACCGAGACGAACATCGTGTTCATGCTCGATACGCTCGAGCTCTACACCATCAAGCGCCGTATGCGTGCCGCGCAGGCCAAGCTGCGCCAAGACCGTTCGCTCGACGATGAGG
>CAJMOP010000117.1 GCA_905215115.1 uncultured bacterium
CACCGTCACCACGGGCGAGGACGGCCGCGTGACCGTCTCGGGCGTGGACTCGGGCAAGCTGGAGGTCCGCGAGCTCAAGGCGCCCAAGGGCTACACCGCCTTTGAGGGCACGCGATCCGTGACGGTCAAGGCCGAGGGCCTGGACGTCGACCAGGTGGCGGCCGCCAAGCCTAAGGTGACCGTATCGGCCGAAAGCCCTCTGCGAGTTGATGCCGCCGATGCCGGGAAGGGTTTAGTCGAGTTGTCGGTGCTTAACACCCCAAGTAACGAAGTGAGTCGAGGCTTTATGCCCTCGACGGGAGATAGAACGTTGGTGTTGGTAACGGCTTTGGCCGTCATCGGAGTAGTGGCTATTGTCGTCGCGCTCGTCATCAAGCGGGGAGGAGGTCGCCATGATAAATAATTGTCCCCCCCCCCTGCTCAATGGCGTACTGCCTCCGTAGCGATTAGAGCGCAGGGAAATGAGCCTGCTGACTTTTGGTGATGACGAGAATTAAAGCAACCTCCAAGAAAGAGGTCCCAACATGAAAACAACCAAGAACATCGCACGCCTGGCAGTAACCGCCGGCCTCACCGCAGCCCTGAGCTTCGGCGGCGTGATGGCGACAGTCACGATGGCGTTTGCTGCGGAGGGTGCTGCCCCCAGCTATTCGCTCACGATTAACAAGTCCGTGGACAATGACTCCACTTCGTTCAAGGCGTATCAGATTTTTAAGGCTGACGTTATTGACGGAAAGTCCGGTAAGGTTGCGTCCAACATTGAGTGGGCGAGTGATGACGCAGAGACTGCGGTCCTGAAGGTGCTTGTTGATAATAATGCCCCAGGGATTACCTTAGACTCGACCGCTTCTGACGTTGCCGACTACCTTTCCAAGATCACTGATACCACTGATACCACGAGTCTGCCGCAGAGCAGCATCCTTAACAAGATTGCCTTGGCTGTAGAGAAGAGTGTTACCGCTACGGGCGATTCCTTTGCCGCCGGTCGCGCTTTCACCACTACGAGCGCTGGCTACTACCTGTTCATGACCGATACCGACTCGCTCAGTGCGAATGAGAAGCAGACCGGTACCTCGCCGATCTTTGCAGTCGTGGGCGGCAACGCAGTGGTCGTTACCGAGAAGACGAGCATCCCGACCGTGACGAAGCAGGTCAAGGACGATGGTGCGGACAACGACTGGAAGTACAAGGCGGACTCCCAGATGGGTCAGACCGTTCAGTACAAGCTGACCGGCACGGTTGCAAGCAATGTCGACACGTTCAGCACCTACTATTATGAGTTCCACGATGAGCTGTCTGCCGGTTTGACTGTTGATAAGTCCACTGTCAAGGCCGTGATTGGTGAGACTCAGATCACGCCTACTTCTGTGACCGTGTCTGATCCCGATTCAAATGGCAGAACGGTCTTGAGCGTAAAGTTTGACGATCTTAAGGCTGCCGCCACGGCGGCCGGCGTCACTGTCGGCGAGCATACAAGGGTCGTTGTCACGTACAGCGCCAAGCTCGACCCGAATAAGTCCCAGCATGTCGTTGTCGGTGGCACGGGCAACTCCAACACCGTCAAGCTTATCTACTCCAACAACCCTGGCCACGATTCCCGGGGTGAGTCTGTGCCCGACACCGTGCGCGACTACACCTATGCGCTCAAGCTCGTCAAGAAGGACGCGACGGATGAGAATAAGATACTTAAGGGCGTAAAGTTCACCATCCGTGCCACTGATCCCGACGATATTGCATCCAAGGACATGTATGTCCAGGAGAATGGCTCCCTCGGTACTGAGGCTTATGAGTTCACGACCACCGACTCCGGCGAGATTAACGTCAAGGGCCTCGATGCCGGCACCTACACCGTCAAGGAGACCCATACGCTCGCCGGCTATAACACCATCCCCGAGTTCACCTTCACCATCAAAGCCATTGGATTCAACCAAGCAGAGGGAGAGGGAGAAAACAAGATTACGGTCGAGACGAGCACCAGGGGTTCCAATTTAGTCGAGGTTGACACGACTAACACGGACAACGGTACTGCTGCCTTGATCGTCAAAAACAAGCAGGGTTCCGGCCTCCCGCTCACCGGTCTCAATGGCGTGACCTTCACGTGGATCGCTGGCGGCGCGGTGCTGTGCATCGGCGTGGCGCACCTCATCCGCAGCCGTAAGCAGGCTGAGGAGTCCGAGCAGGAGTAACGCTCGCTCACCCATCCCTTTGGCAGGTGGGATGCGATGGCCATGAGACTTGCGGACACTTTTCTCGTCCATCTACGTTCTTGCTTTGCCATTCTCTTTTCGGGGTAGATTCCACGCTGGAGTCTGCCCCGTTTTTTGGGATAACGCAGCCAGCCTCTACCGTCCGATGCGGGTACGTTCGTCATCGCGTTTCTTGACTCGTATGAGGTTCGGATTAAGGTCCGTAGGCGCACACGCGGTGCGGACGGTAGAAGGCATTTGCGCCGCAACAAGCGCAAATAAGAATGCCCGGGGTTAGAGGCCCGGGCATTTAACAAAACCAGAAAACTAGGCCGCCCGCGCTCTCGTACACTTACGCGGGGTGCATCGTTTTCCATTGACATTGTATCCCGAATCGCCCCGCCGATTCGGGACATTTTGAAAACTCAAATGCTGGCTTATGCACGAAAGGAATCTCGTTAATTCCGAAAATTATGTATAATTCCAATATAAACTGGAATTAAACGAAACGATGGAAATGAACGAAGCGCTAATCTACTTACAAGAAGCACTAGGCCTCTCTGCCAAGACCAAAAATTGGCCTGGATCCGCACGCTTGCCGCTGCATCTGCGGGCGATTGAGGTCCGCGCTGTTTACGCAAACGGTTTTTCGTTTTTGCTTGCAAGTTTGCCTACTGGCGTCGGACTTCCCGAGGTTAAGAGAGTCTATAGTCAGCTAGCCTTGCGTGCGGAGATTCCTGTTGTCGTTTCGTTTCCTGATGCCGATGCACGTCAGCGCAAAGCATTGGTCGCACAAGGGATTCCGTTTGTCTGCCCCGGTAGACAGGCTTTTCTTCCATTTATGGGCACAGCTTGCACGGAGAGGGGCGGTGTCCGGTCTCGCAATCACGCGTCCAAGATGTCACCCAACGCACAGGCTGCCGCAATCTGGGGAGCAGCCCAGGAGCCATATCGTCCCTATGACCTTTGTCGTGCGCTTGGGATCTCGGCAAGCCGTGCGAGTGAGGCCATAACCGAGCTTGTCGACAGGGGACTCGCGAGGCGCGAGCGTTGCGAGCGACGTGTCGTCGTGTTCCCTGTTGCCGTTGACCTTCTGCTCAGCGAACACATGGCAGAGCTCTCCTCGCCTGTCTCGAAGGTCTTTTTTGCAAGGAAGACGCCGCAGATCGAGTATCTTGTTGACGCCGGGGAGACGGCGCTCGCTGCGCGTTCGATGCTCGCTGCGCCGGGTATGGAACAAAAGGCCGTCTTAAGAAGTGCATGGCGTCAACTGAGTGGCCTCGAAGTCGCAGACGGGGAGTTGCCGGATAACGAAACGGCGATGATCCAAATGTGGCGCTATGCGCCCGTGTTTGCCGGCTCCTCCCGTGTCGACGACATTTCGCTTGCGCTATCTTTGGCGGCAATCGACGATGAGCGAATTCAGCTCGAAGTCGATCGCATGTTTGGAAAGGAATATCCATGGCAAGAAGCGCTGTAGAAGGTCTCCAAGAATTTCAGCAGCATATGCAAGAAGCTGCAGGATCGTATGCCCTTATCGGCGGCACGGCATGCGACATTTTGCTCGCGGAGGCGGGACTTCCGTTTAGGGTGACTCACGATTTTGATGTGGTAATTGTCGCCGATGACCGGTTGCCTCAGACGGCGGAAGCCATATGGACTTTGGTGCGTGATGGCGGCTACCGCTGCGGCTGGGGCGAAGGTAAAGGCTCATGTTTTTATCGGTTTACAGAGCCAAAGAGGCCGGGTTACCCCCATATGATCGAGCTCTTCGCGAAGTGCCCCGACTTTCTAAAGGGTCGTGAGGGGATTGATGTGGCGCCAATTCGCGTTGATGAAAACATAAGCAGTCTTTCGGCAATTTTGTTGGACGATGCTTACTACAGCTTGTTCCTTCAGGGAATTCGGACCGTAGGCGGCGTTTCGGTCCTGGGTACGGAATACATTGTCCCGTTCAAAGCGAAGGCGTATCTCGACCTAAAAGCTAGAAGGGAAGCGGGGGAGAACGTTGATTCGAGGAAGGTAAAAAAGCATAAACGCGATGCGCTGAGGCTTGCTCAGCTGCTTGGCGAGTCGGAAGGTGTCGACCTGCGCGGAGAACTGAAGGACGATATGCTTGCGTTTGTTAAAGATTGTGAGGTGGGCGACGTCAATCTGAAACAGATCGGGGTTGTGGGCGCAACGATGGTGCAGTTGCTCGAGACGATGAAAGCAACATATGGCTTGATTGGTTGAGTGGGGTTACGTGGCCCGGACGGTGCAGTCTAACTGCGTTGTCCGGCGCGGAAGCTCGCAATTCGGCTATTATTTGTTTAGACAACTTGAGCTATAGAGGAGTGACCGGCGATGGTGCAGGGCGCCAAACATATGAAGAGCAATAACGTCGCGGCCAACGGCGGCTCAAGCCCTCAGCCCAAACCTCAACCAAAGCCCAAGCGTCGCCGCAAGCGGCTGCCGCGCTGGGCCGACCGGCTCATTACCATCGTCATCATCCTTGTTGGCGTGGGCCTTATGACCTGGCCGTGGATCTTGGACCGGCTCGAGGCCTCGGGCGTGTTCAACCAGATCAGCACGGTGTCCAGCACCGTGGACGCGCTGTCTGCCGAGGAGCGCGAGCGCATCCTGCTCCAGGCGCGCTCCTTTAACGAGCAGCTGGCGGGCGAGGCCACCGAGCTCCCCGCCGACCAGATCGACCCCTATGCTCAGCAACTTATCTTTGACCGCGACCCCATGATGAGCTGGGTCGAGATCCCCTCCATCGACGTAAGCATGCCCATCTACCACGGCACGAGCGAGGAAGTCCTTATGGCGGGCGTCGGCCACCTGGAGGGCACGAGCCTGCCGGTGGGCGGCACCTCGACGCATTGCGTGCTCACCGCGCACTCGGGCATGCGTAACCTGAGCATGTTCGACGACATCCATTCGCTGAAGCCCGGCGACCTGGTGCTGCTGCACACCATGAACAAGACGCTTGCCTACAAGATGGTGGACTCCGAGGTCGTGTTGCCCGAGGAGATGGAGTCGCTGACCATCGAGCCCGGCGCCGACAAGGTGACGCTCGTCACCTGCACGCCCTATGGCGTGAACGATCATCGCCTGCTGGTGCATTGCGTGCGCACTAAGTACAACAAGAAGGACGTCGACAAGCAAAAGTCGCTGGCCGGGCGCCACTGGGGCAAGCGCGAGTTTGCCGTGCTCATCGTGGTCGTGGCCATTGTGCTGTTACTGCTGGACATCGTGATCCACGCGGTCCGCAAGCGCCGCAAGGCCAAGGCCTCGGCATAAGACATTCTCCAGAACCACCACAATGGGGCCAGGCACCTTTGTGGTGGCCGGGACTCCCGAACCATCACAACATTCGATGAAAATCTCGATTTTGGCGAAAAGCGTCGAATGTTGTGATGGTTTTCGTTGCGGGCGACGCGGTTCTCGTTGCGGGCGAGACGGTTTTCGCTATGGACGGTGCGGTTTTGCTGCAGAACCGCCAGCCCGTTGCCTGCCAACCTGCCGTCCTCGTTACGTTTTCGCTGCATTTGGGTAAAGCACCTGCTCCAAGCAGCGTTGCCTTGTATACTAGAGCGGTTTATCTGTTATGCGGAAGGGAGCGCCTATGGCACTCAGCGAGAAAGACGTGCGCGGTATCGCCGAGTACGCAAAGATCGCACTGACCGATGACGAGCTCACCCAGATGACGTCCTATATGAACGACGCCGTCCAGATGCTCGAGCCCGTCTTGCAATATGACTTGCCCGACGTGGAGCCCACGTTCCATCCCATCGGAAGCCTGTCCAACGTGATGGGCGACGACCTGCGCGAGCCCGAGCGCGACCTGCCGCTCGGCGTTGCGCTCGAAAACGCCGGCAGCGC
>CAJMOP010000118.1 GCA_905215115.1 uncultured bacterium
GGGCTGCGTCGTTGGCGCGTCCGCGGCGGGCGTTGCTATGTTGCGTGCGTTGATGTCCATGCGGACGAGTATAGCGCGGAGCGCGATGGGGAGGCGTCGCTGTGGACCGCAAGTTGGCGGAGCCGCGCATTGTGCACGGCGGGCCTGCGGCTCAACGTTTCGATTGCCGCGCACCAACTCAACCCCTCAAACGACAGAAACCCCGGCAGCTCTTCGCAACTGCCGGGGTTTCCGCGGAAAAGGGGGACATGATCCTCGAGCGAACGGGAAAGGGGCAAACCGTTTTCGCTCAATTGCTTTATGCCCTTCGCCCGCAGGCTCAATCAGCGTATTTAGCGGCAACACAAAGCCGCTACACCTGTGACGGAGCTGTGAAGCGGCGCCTGCTGCTGGCACGAGCCATGGCAAGGGGTGTCCCAAGATGCCGGCAGATAAGGAACGTCCCTAACTGCCGGGTGCGGGGGAGGGTGACTTTTGTCCTGTCTGACGCTCCGGTTGCCGAGATATTCGTCCTGTGCGCACGCAAACGTGGGACAATGACGCTGTTGGTTATACAGACAAAGGATGTGCCTATGAACGCCCCCGTTGCCAATGCCTGTCGGCAGCGCTGCCTGTTTGCGCGGTTTGCTTCCATGTGCGCACTCGTCGCGTGCGCGCTGTTGCTGCTGCCCACCGCCGCGCACGCCGACGGCTACTCCATGACCCAAACCTATATCAGCGCCACGGTCGAGGCCGACGGATCGCTGACTGTTGTCGAGGGACGCCAGTTTGATTTCGACGACGACATCAACGGCGTGTTTTGGGAGATCAATGCGGGCACCAACCAGCAGGGCGGCGCGGCGGGCGTCAATGTGTTGAGCGTCGAGGAAGACGACACCGCGTTTAACAAGGTCGACAGCGCAAACAAAGGCGACAGCGGCGTCTATACGGTTGAGCAGTCCGACGGCGGCGTAAAGATCAAGGTTTTCAGCCCCCACGAGAGCGGCGACAGCGCGATCTATTATGTGAGCTACACCATGACCGGTGCGGTTATGAATTGGGCCGATACCGCCGAGCTCTACTGGAAGTTTGTGGGCGACGGCTGGTCCGCGGATTCCGACGATGTCGAGATGGAAGTGTACTTCGAAAATGCTGCCGCCGGGACGGCGGCCATCAAGGGCGATAACTTCCGTGCATGGGGCCACGGCCCGCTGACGGGCGACGTGTCGCTCGATGTGGACGAGCCCATGGTCACCTATACCATTCCCTGCGTGCATGAGGGCGAATTCGCCGAGGCGCGCATCGCCTTCCCCAGCGATTGGGTGCCGCAGCTTGCCGCTTCGGGCGAAGAGCGCATGTCGACGATCCTGAGCGAGGAGAAGGCATGGGCCGACGAGGCTAACGCCCGCCGCGCTCACGCTCGCATGATTGCCAATGCACTTGCCGTGCTAAGTGTTGTCGCGGCGGTGGCCTTTACCGGCACAATCGTTGTGCTCAAGCTGCGCCGTCGCAAACCCAAGCCGCTTTTCCAGGACGAATATCTCCGCGATGTACCATCGGCCGACCATCCCGCCGTGCTTTCGGCCCTCATGAGCTGGAACGAGGTGCCCGATCAGGCATATATCGCCACGCTCATGAAGCTCACCGACGACCGTGTGATCAAGCTGGAACAGGCGACCGTGACCAAGGCCAAGAAGGGTCTGTTGGGGCGCGAAAAAGAAGAGCAGACGTATCGCGTGACGGTGAGTGATGTGGGCTGGAAGTCGGCCAAGGGCATTGACCGCATGGTGCTCAAGGTCTTCTTTGCCGGTGCTAAGCCCGACGAGAACGGTGATCGCTCGCGCACGTTTGACGAGCTGCAGCACTACGTTAAGCAGCACGCTACGCCCGTGGGCGACAAACTCGAGGACTATCAGAACACCGTTAAGGGCAAGCTGGCCGATAGCGAGTACGTTGCCTCGGACGGCATTGTCGCAATGGTGTTTTGTCTGGTTCTTGGTATCCTGATCGCCTTTGTTCCCGTGGGATCCATCTTCTTTACCGACGGCGCACAGGCGAACATTATCGCCGCGGTTATCTCGGTGCCGATTGTGCTGGTGGGTATTGGCGTGGGCCTTACGTTCCGCCGCTTTACGCCGGAGGGCGCCGAGGTGGCGGCTCGATGCAAGGCGCTTAAGCATTGGCTCGAGGACTTCACGCGCCTAAAGGAAGCCGTCCCCGGCGATCTGGTCCTGTGGAATAAACTTCTGGTGATGGGTGCGGCGCTGGGCGTTTCGAAGGAAGTCCTGCGTCAGCTTGCCGAGGCCGTACCGCCTGAGGTGCGCGAGGCCGACGGTTTCTACGACAATTATCCCTGCTACTGGTGGTACTACCATCATTACGGCAACGAGTCGCCGATGGATTCATTCGATGGCGTGTATCACGAGAGCATCCGTGAGCTCGCGTCGAGCTCGGACAGCTCGGGTGGCGGCGGAGGCGGTGGCTTCTCGGGCGGAGGCGGCGGCGTCGGCGGAGGCGGCGGCGGAACGTTCTAACGGTCGTAAGCTATGGGATGGGCTTTTCTCGACAGCCGTCGGGGAAAGCCCATCCCCTTTTTATGTGCCAAAATGCGCCGATCCTCCCGCTTTTGCCCGTAGTCCCCTCCATCGGAAGGGGCAGTGGGCAAAAAATGGCAAATATGAGTACTGTTGCCGAAATGGTTGCATTAATTTGCGCTTAATTACCGGCCCCTAATGAGAGTATTTCTCGTTAGGGGCCACTTTTATTGAACATTTGAGGAAATACGTTAGCTCGCCCGGCTGACCGCCGTGTCTAAAAGCCTCAAAATGCCCCAAATCGCTGCTACTAAAAAGGTAACAGTACTCATATTTGATGTTTTTTGCCCACGGCTATTTGCAGACTCCCTAGGCTACTCATTGGGGACAGACTTAAATGACCAGTCGTTGGGGATCAGTCATTGGGGATAGACTTAAATGACTAGGTATGGTTGCTGGGCCTAGACGGTTAGGTCCAGCTCGTAGAGGAAGCTTTCGCGCGGCATGGCGTGGCGGCGTTCCTCGCGGTTGGCGCGGTGCGTGGCCGCGCGCTTAAAGCCGTGCAGCTCGTAAAACTTCCAAGAGCAGTTGGAGTCGGTGTACAGGTGCGCCCTTGTCGCCCCGCGCGAGGAAAGGTACGAGACCGCGGCATCGAGCAACACCGAGCCAACGCCCAGGCCGTGGACATCTCGATCAACGGCAAGCAGCGTGACCTCGTTGTCGTGCGGCAACGGGCTGCTCTCGAGCAGGCGGTTGTTGGTTCGGATGGTTGCGCGCACAAATGAGAGGTACTCGGCGCAGACATCGGGCTCCAGCTCGCGCATCTGCGATAGCAGCGCGCGTTCGGTATCCATCCAATGTTCCTTGACGGTGGCGCCGGAGCTCTGTCCCGCACGCGCGAGCGCAATGCCACGCGCCTGACCGTCGATTACGGCAACCTGCGAAAACGTCGAGGACGAAAGGCAGTAGGCAAGGTCGCACGCGGCCTCGAGGCGGTTGTACTCATCGTTATCCGAATTGTTGTGCCAAAGCTGCTGCAGAATCAGCGCGATGGCGTCGAAGTCTTCGGTATCAAACGGTCGGTAGAGAACCCGCGAGACCATGGTGCCTCTTTCTTTTGCGGATGCATATCGAGCACAGTTCTACCACGCTATTGGCATCTAATTATGGTGCCCCTGTGTTCCATGAACTCACCGTGCCCGATGCCGTGTCCATCCCCTCCGCTCGCAAACTTTTTCTGCACAGCCGTGCGTTGCGGGGTGCATCGATGCGCTCGATGCGCTACATTAAATCAGTATTTTCAATGCCGCTGCGCGAGCGCTGCAGATCGACGTATCACCGACTCACAGAGCACGGCGGCGTACCAGACAGGAGGACTGCATGGGATCTGATGTGAAGATCGCACGCGCGTTGATCTCGGTTACCGATAAGACGGGCGTCGTCGATTTCGCACGGACGCTGGTTGACGACTTTGGCGTCGAGATCATCTCTACGGGCGGCACGGCTCGTGCTATCGAGGATGCGGGCGTTCCCGTAACCCCCATCGAGGAGTTCACGGGCTATCCCGAGATGATGGACGGCCGCGTTAAGACCCTGCACCCCAAGGTTCACGGCGCGCTGCTGGCCCGCCGCGATTCCGAGCAGCACATGCAGGAGGCGGCTCAGCATGGCATTAAGCTGATCGACCTGGTCGTCGTCAACCTGTACGAGTTCGAGAAGACCGTCGCTAACCCCGAGGTCACCTTTGCGGACGCCATCGAGCACATCGACATCGGTGGCCCCTCCATGCTGCGCTCTGCTGCCAAGAACGCCGCGAGCGTTACCGTCATCTCCGATCCGGCCGACTACGACGCCGTCCTGGCCGAGATGCGCGAGACCGGCGGTTGCACCACGCTTTCCACCCGTCGTCGCCTGCAGGTGAAGGTCTACCAGACCACCGCTGCCTACGACACGGCTATCTCCCGCTGGCTTGCCGCCCAGGCAAGCGACGTGGCGGACACCTCTGCCAAGCTCGAGGTTTCGTTGGAGAAGGTCGACGACCTGCGCTATGGCGAGAACCCGCAGCAAAAGGCCACGGTCTATCGTTTTGCCGAGGGCTGCGAGAACACCGCGAGCTCGCAGTTCCCGCTTGTGGGCTCCGAGCAGATCCAGGGCAAGCCGCTCAGCTACAACAACTATCTGGACGCCGATGCCGCCTGGAACCTGGTCCGCGAGTTCGACGAGCCGGCCTGCGTGATCCTCAAGCATCAGAACCCCTGCGGCTCCGCCGTGGCCGAGGACATCACGGCCGCCTATGACCGCGCCTTTGCCTGCGATCCCAAGAGCGCCTTTGGCGGCATCATCGCCTGCAACCGCGAGGTTCCCTTTGAGCTGGTTGAGCACTTTGCCGATCAGAACAAGCAGTTCGTCGAGGTTATCATCGCCCCGAGCTACACTGCCGAGGCGCTCGAGCGCATGGCCAAACGCCCCAATCTGCGCGTGTTGGCGACCGGCGGCGTGGACCACGGCGCCCAGGTGGAGCTGCGTTCCATCGACGGCGGCATGCTGGTGCAGGAAGTCGACCACGTGACCGAGGATCCCGCGACCTTTACGTTCCCCACCGACCGCAAGCCCACCGATGCCGAGATGGCCGAGCTTGAGTTTGCCTGGAAGGTCTGCAAGGGCGTCAAGTCCAACGCCATCCTGGTCTCCAAGGGCAAGGCCGGTATTGGCATGGGCCCGGGTCAGCCCAACCGCGTTGACTCTGCGCTGCTTGCCTGCGAACGCGCCGAGGACTTTTGCGAGCGCGAAGGCGTGGAGAAGGGCGGCTTTGCCTGCGCAAGTGACGCGTTCTTCCCGTTCCGCGACAACGTCGACGTGCTTGCCGCACACGGCGTGACCTGCATCATCCAGCCCGGTGGCTCCAAGCGCGACGACGAGAGCATCCAGGCCTGCAACGAGCACAATATTGCTATGGTGTTTACGGGCGCCCGCCACTTTAGGCACTAAGTTTCGCCCCGGGACAAAATAATCTCTGCAAAAGACGGTCGCTCCGTTTGGAGGGCCGTCTTTTTGGTATAAGAGGACGGAATGACTAACACGAAAGGTATGACCATGCCCCAGATTGATGATGCCGAGCTGTTTGGCAATGCCGAGGATCAGCGTGCGTACGAGGACTTTTGCGCCAATCAGGAGGCGGTCGAGAAGTTTACGCTCGACAAGCCCGCGCTTGTCTGCCGTTGGCGCATGTCCAACAAAAAGGTGCCCATGCTCAACCGCCACATTCGCGCACTGTCCGAGCGCCTGGTGCAGGGCGAGGCGCTCACCCATAACATGCTCAGCTGGGCTAAGCAGCACGTTGAGTGGTCGCTTGCCGAGGGCGATTACACCGCGCACGACGGCGTGCTCATGCTGGTGATCGACGTTAACGGCAATGCCGCCATGACGGTGGGTGAGTACGCGCCGCTGGCCGATACTTCGGCCAAGGCGCTGCGTGCCCGCTCCGCCGAGGCCCGCTCCGAGGCCGACGAAACCGGCGT
>CAJMOP010000119.1 GCA_905215115.1 uncultured bacterium
AGGCCGCCCGCGACGCGGAGCTCCGCCCGCTCATGGAGGACTTCGGGGGGATGGGCGCGGGCCAGCTTCCCCTAGCCTCGCCGAAGCTGGCGCTGCACCGTGCGCTGCAGTACGCCGTGGAGTTCTGGCCCTACGTCATGAACGTGCTCGAAGACGGGCACCTGGAGCTCTCGAACAACGTCGCCGAGCAGGCCCAGCGAATCTTCGTCGTAGGGCGCAAGAACTGGCTCTTCAGCGATGCGCCACGCGGCGCGCGGGCGTCTGCGGCGATATACAGCGTCACCACCACGGCCAAGGCCAACGGGCTCAATCCCAGGCTTTACGTCGAGTGGCTGCTGACCGAGATGCCCAACGCCGGCGAGCTCACCGATGAGGTTGTGGACTCGTTCCTGCCATGGTCGGATAGGGTACCTGAGTCCTGCAAGCTCGACCCAGCCGCTGCCGAGAAGGCCAAAGAGATGCCTGACGACTTCATAATTAACATCGACCCCGATGCGTTCGACGACGAGATGGCGAACAACGCCGAGGAGGGCCTGTAGCGACATAGCGGCCTAAGGCATACCGCAACGCAAAGATGGAAACGTCCAGGACTTTTCCATCCGTATGCCGGAATGGCCCTGGACGTTTCCTGCTACGCGGTCATTTTGACGCTTACGCTCTAATGCCTCCACCGCTTGTCGCGGGCGGGGTAGACGATCCAGGCGGATGCGTAGCTTGCGATAAGGCAGACAATGACGCAGACGATGCTTGTCTGGAACCCGAATGAGTCATTGATAACGCCCCAGATTACGCTTGCGAAGCCAATGCCGATGTCATTGGCGAGCAGGAACAGGGCGTTTGCGGCGCCCCAGCGCTCTGGCGGGGTGTTCTTTACCGCTACGCTTTGATTAAGTGGCAGGCTTATGCCAGTGGCGAGACCATAGAAGATTCCGGACGCCAGGAAGACAGGTTCCCCGTACGGTGCGGCAAGTAGCATGAGGCAGCAGAGGATGCCGCACGCGACGGCTCCGGTCATTGTTTTGATTGCAGGTACGGTGTCCATGAAATGCTTTGAAATCATGCGAATGATAATCATGCTTACCGCGCTGATGGTGTAGAAGAGACCGGCGTGGGTATAGCCGAGAGTAGTACCGTACAGACCGGCAAAGAAGACGCCAAAGCCAAAAGTGGGGCACATGATCATCTGTGGGATGGCGCCAGGCAATGCGCGCGGCTCGAAGATGTTGAATGAGTCACGCAGGGTTCTCTTGGACACCTGGTCGCCTTCAGGATACTTTTCACTGTTAATTGTTTCGGATGTAGTTACTGTGGTGGAGCTGGGTGCCTGCCCGTCTTTTGAGTCGAGTTCGAGCCGGGTTTCCATTTTGATTCGGTATGCGCTGGAGCTTGGCAGAGTTTGCCATTTACTTTCATAGCGTGCGTTGAGGGCGATTACAAGCCCTGCAAACCCAACCAGGGCAAGGCCGACATAGAGGTTCGTTGAGGGATCGGTTCCTACTAGGTAAAGTGCGAAGGCTGGGCCGATGCTCATGGCGATAGCCTGTCCGAGGCCGTGGTATCCAATGCCTTCGCCGAGCCGTTCTTGCGGTAAGACGCTTGCTGCGGCGGTCGAGGCTGCTGTTGTTGCTGCGCCAAAGCCCACGCCTTGCAGCAAACGGCTGATTGTGAAGAGGGAGATGCCTTGAACGACAGCGGACAGTGCTGTTCCTGCTATGAGGATAGCGATGCCGGCGATGATAACGAGTGAGCACTTGCCGTTGTCGATAACAGGGCCGACGAACAGTCGTGCTAACGCGGCGGCAATGGAGAAGACGAGTGCAAGTACGCCGGCAAGGCTCGCACCGTAACCTTGGCCTGCCAGGAAGACGCTGGTTCCACTGTTGAGTCCTTGGCCCATGACGAAGCAACAGAAGGTCAGCGCGATGATAAGCACGAAAATAAGCGACCACAGCTTCGGATGGTCGTCCTTACCGATATTTGGCATGAGAACCCTCCGTTGATTCCAATACTCGTATTCTACGTCTGCAAAAGTGAGATGTAAGCGCCAAAATGACCGCGCCTTAACAACCCGCTGGGCTTGAGGCAGAATCATCGCATCGACTTATCCTGGAAACTGCCTGACGAAGGCGACAGGATGCTTATCGGCAAGGCGGCAAATCTTAACGAGAGCCAAATCCAAGAGCTTGCAAAGCTTCAGCGAGGCGTTGCAGCAATATATCAGAACGAATGGATCGAACCTGTCCTCTGTCACATCGAACCGCATGAACGCGGCCTAGAGTACTCGCCGACACAGAGCAAGCACAGCGCGAAGGACAAGGCTTCTTCTGAAGAGCTTCGCTATCTCAACTCTTGTGTGCTTAATCCGTTCAAGCTCGATGAGCCAAGGGAATACAACTTCTGCGACTGTGTGCACAAGATGGACATACCTGACTCCATGAAGGCACGCTTGATTGAGATGGCAGGGACTCCTCTGTCCTCGAGGAAGCCACTGTTTGAATGGTGTGCTTATAGGTATTTCAATATTGGACGCATCCTCGACGACGCCAGGGATTTATCTGCCGACAGCCTCAAAGAGAGGCTTTGCTCCCATCTGCTTTCAAGCTGGAAATTCGAAGATGACTCCTCACCCGAAAGCTGGGGACCAATCCAATACCTGTTCATTCAGTCGATGCTTAACGCTCATCTCAACGAGCTGAGAAAGAGGGGTACCGGCATCGAGACAACGGAAAAGGCCTCAGCACTCGCCGAAGTATCAGCGGTCTTATCTCAAACAAGGCCGGTGATCTAAATGGCGTTTGAAAATATAGAGCAATTAATGCCGGATACGACCGAAACGAGATTGGCCTTCGAGGAGGCGCAACGCACCGTTGCTGATTGTGCAGATGCCGCATGGCGGGATATTTCTTCCGGCGATGTCCTAACCGCGAGCATTTCAACAGTTCAAGAAGCCGCAGATGACGCCTGGAAAGCATGCGAGCCAACACTCAACGCTGCAGGCGAAACTGTCCGCGATGGCGCAAGGAACGGAGCTTATCTTGGCGGCAGGTTCGTACTTGGAGTTGCCGACGTTGGAGAAAACGCATATGTCGGTGTTCAATCGAATATTGAACTACTGGCCGAAGACGAAGAAGCAGCGGTGAAAACCGCGCAAACACACGCTGTTGACGATGCAGCCAACGCCTGGGGCGACTTCATGGAAGCCGATGAGCAGATACGGGAAATCGGAGACTATGTCGAAACTGGAGGCGAAATCGCCACTGAAGTTGCGCTTGGTGCCGTAGCCGTCACCGCTTCTGCCCCTGCAGCACTCGCTGCTGGGGCTGTACTCGTTCTTGACGAAATGGGAAAGAGCTTGGAAGCCGGCGCTGAAGACGGTGAGATATCTCAGGAGGATATCGTCGGAGAAGTCGTTGCGGGAACTGTTACGGCAGCAACGCTTCTTGCCGGACGAGGTCTAAATAACTTTCTTGCCTCAAAGGCAGCAGAATCGGGCGCAAGCTCACGAATTCTGGATGATGCCGGAAAGGCAATTTACGAAGGCGACCGACTGCTTCCCAATAACGAGTTTGCGATCGACGGCGTGAAGTGTGCAACCGACGATCTCGGGCAGCTTTACCGCGTTGGCGACGACCTCGTTCCGAACATGAGCTATGAGATCAATGGGTATAAATACGTTACCGATGCAATGGGTAGGGTCGAATCGGCCGAAGGCTTCTTACAACTAAAGACCCACGAAGGTCGTTTGACCATCAAGGACACTATCCAGTCAATCGGAAAAGGGTTTGAAGAGCTTTTTGATCAAAGAGGCCATCTGATTGCCGACCGATTCAATGGATCAAATGGCCTTGAGAATATTGTCGCCATGGGCGGCGAGGTTAACCAAAAGCCTATACAGCAATCGAGCAAAAATGCGCCGATGCTTTGGCTGATGGCGCTGAAGTGTTTTTCAAGGTTGAGCCACTTTATGAGGGCGGGTCATTCAGGCCTAGCTCGTTTGCTATCACGGACATTATTGACGGCGAAGAGACGGTTACGTTTCTTCTTAACACTGCAAAGGAAATGTAATGAGTGAAAAGAAGATGCTACAAGGGATAGCTTCAATTCTTGAGGAAACCCTCCCCGAAGACTGGAGCAAGGTCGTGTTTTACGCCGAGTACGCCGAGGGTGCGTTCTCTATTGAGTATTACGTTGCTGGCAGCGGAAAAGACGACTTCGTTAAATGCTTTGACCAAAAAGGCGTTTCGAGGGCATCCTTGATGAAAAACTTTATGGCTATCAACAAGTTCATTGAACCTGAAAGGGCCGCGCTTAAGCCCGAAAAGAGATGGGGATCGATGACGCTTATTCTCCATTCCAACGGCAAGTTCAAAGTTGATTACGACTACTCCGACATGACAGAAAACGCTTACGCCCGAAAGAAGGCCTGGAAAAAGAAATATCTCGCCTAGCAACGAACGGTCTGGGAAATCACCGCAAAGCCACCCGTGCATACTCTTCGAGCGCACGCGTCGTCGGCAACGTTTCGACCAGCGCGTTTTTGGGAGCCATGCAAACCCCTGTTCAACATTCCTCGGGAGTAATTGCTCTCTATGACGAATGGGATTCCCCATCGGGGAATCCCATTTTTTGTTGCCGACGACGTCCGGTATAATTTTTCCGTTTACGACGTCGTTCGGAAAGGGATGCCGACCTCTATGCGCCAGGGATTCGACAACGAAAAATACATCGAGCTGCAAGCCGCCAACATCAGAAAGCGCATCGCGCAATTCGGCGGCAAACTCTATCTGGAATTCGGAGGCAAGCTCTTCGACGACTACCACGCCTCGCGCGTGCTGCCCGGCTTTGAGCCGGACACCAAGTTCCGCATGTTGGAAAGTCTGGTGGACGATGTGGAAATCGTCATCGCCATCAACGCCAACCATATCGAAAAAGGCAAGACCCGCGGCGATCTCGGCATCCCGTATGACGAAGACGTACTGCGACTCATCGACGTGTTCCGTTCCCGCGGCTTCCTCGTCGGCTCCGTAGTGCTCACCCAATACGCCAATCAGCCCGCCGCCGACGCCTACCGCCACCGCCTCGAGCAACTCGGCGTCACCTGCCGCCTGCACTACCCGATCGCCGGATACCCGCACGACATCGAACGCATCGTGTCCGATGACGGCTACGGCAGGAACGAGTACATCGAGACCAGCCGACCGCTCGTCGTGGTCACCGCGCCCGGCCCGGGCTCCGGCAAACTCGCCACGTGCCTGTCTCAGCTGTACCACGAGCACCAGCGCGGCATCGACGCCGGCTATGCCAAATACGAGACGTTCCCCATCTGGAATCTTCCGCTCAACCATCCGGTCAACATCGCGTACGAGGCTGCCACCGTCGACCTCGACGATGCCAATATCATCGACCCCTTCCATCTGGAGGCGTACGGCGAGACCACCGTCAACTACAACCGCGACGTCGAAGCATTCCCCGTGCTCAAGGCCATGATGGAGCGCATCATGGGCGAAAGCCCCTATCAGAGCCCCACCGATATGGGCGTCAACATGGCCGGATACGCCATTGTGGACGACGATGCCTGCCGCGATGCCGCGCGTCTGGAAATCGTGCGCCGCTACTTCGCCGCCGCCGTGCACTTGAAGCGCACCGGCACTGGCGAGGAACAGGTGGAGCGGCTGCGCTCCATCATGAACCGGGCCGGCGTGACCCCCGATCTTTCTCCCGCCCGCGCCGTGGCTCTTGAGAAGGAGGCCGCCACCGGTG
>CAJMOP010000120.1 GCA_905215115.1 uncultured bacterium
CGATAACCACCACACGGTCGCGCACGGCCTCGACAGCCGCCGCGATCTGAGATGCACTGTGGCCCTCGTCCACCAAGCGCAGCGCATACTCGACCAGCACGCGCTCGCCCAAGGTCACGTTATTGCTGTCCACGACGAACATGTCGCCGCCCGGCGCCTCGGCAAGTGCCGTACGAGCACTCTGGTTGGTGCCCGAGAGCTTGGCGCCCACGGTAATAATCACGGCCTCATCGCCGGCCTCACGCGCTTCGGCAATCGCCTGCGAAAAGGCGTACGGGTTGACCTGACCGGTCTTGGGCAGCTCATCGCGCTCCACAAGCATCTCGTAAAAGCGCTGGTGATCGATGTCGACGCCATCCATATACACATCGGTGCCAAAGGTGACGGACAGCGGCAGAACACGCAGAGCGGGGTGCTCCGCCGGCGACATATCGCTTGCGGAATCGGTAATAATGCGGACGGACATAACGAATCCTTTCTTGCGCAGGTCCCGCGCGGGGAATTTTGACAGCAATGCCCCGGCACGGCATACGCGCCCAAACGGGACTATGCAGTTTTTAATGGGAAGCAAATGCCTTGGCGGCCTTAGATCTCATGCAGGGTGTTGAGAATCGTACGCAGCGACGCATACATCTGCTCGCGCTGCTCCACACCCATAGCCTTACCGGTGGTGTCGAGCACCTCGCGAATGATGCGGTCCGCCTCGCTCATGCTCTCGCCGCCCAGAGCGGTCAGGCGCACCGGGGCACGATACTTAACGGCCGCATCACCCGAGTCGTCGACCTCGACGTAGCCGCCCTCCTCCAGATGCGCGAGCGTGCGCGAAACGGCGGCACGGGTCACGCCTGCCATGCGAGCCAGGTCAGCGCCAGTCAGGCCGTCCTTGCTGCGCTCAAGATAGTACAGGCACATAACGTCGGAGCCCTTGAGGCCCAGCCTTGCGCCCTCGGATGTCTTAATGCGCTGGATCTCCTTGTAGAGCCCGCTGATCAGTCCGACAAAGTCCTCGAAACGTGTCTCGTCGTTCTGCTGCATGGGAGACGACCGCCTTTCGCTTACATGATGCTAACGGGTAAACATCTTAGCCGCACGAGGCAACACCCATACCCAAATATCCCATTTGTTAACCCATCAACATAAAAACCACCACAAAGGGGACAGGCACCTTTGTAGTGGTTTTGACCGGCGAACATGATCCGCAGGCGCCGCTACAGCTCCACGCAGGGATTGTCGCGAGTCACAAGCGTCTTAACGACAACCGTCGCTCCCAGATAGCGCTCGAGCAGCTCGGCTAAGCGATCGATCGCGGCCTGGCAATCCCCCATCCGCTCGGGCTCCACGCACTCAATCGCCAGGAACGCATCGGCCGAATCATCGGACAGCGCCGTGCGAACGCCGTCGCGCCAGTTCCAGCAGCGGCACACGGCGCCTGCATCGTCGATATAGGCGAGCTCGCCGGGCAGCGTCGGGTCATCCGCTTCCTCGCCAAGAGGCAGGAACGCATCGCCACCGTCGGTCACCTTCAAGCGAAGGTCACCCTCGATCGCATGCAAATCCTCGCCTCCCACGGGCAGCGCGTAGGTCAGCGACACCGTGTTGTAGATGTCCACCGCGGACGTAATGTGGCCCACCGGCTTGCCTTTGAGCACGCGTTTGAGCAGGTTCTCGATTGAGCAACGCGCGCCCTTTTTGGTCTTGAACAGACGGTACGCGTCACGCCATGCCTTGACCGGTGCGTTCTCGCTGATAGTATCGCTGGTCAGATGGCGCTCCGCGTCGATATTGGCGCGGTCAAGCAGCGCGGCAATCGCATCCACGTCCTCCTGGGGTATCTGGGCCGCGGGCTTCATGCCCTTTACGACCACAACGCCGATAGCCGCCTGCGGAAACAGCTCCCAAAACGAATTCTCGGCAACAAAGCCCTTCATACGTGCTCCCTTCACGATTCGCCCCACGCGAGCGTCTAAACAAAAAGCGCTCTCACAGCGGCCACCTTCAAAGTCCTACGGTGCCGCCACAAGAGCGCTTACGCTGTCCCCATCCGGAGAAGGGGACGATATGTCAGGCGTATTGTAACCCGAGTCATCCGCGCGAGCAAAACCACCACAAAGGTGTCCCCTTTATGGTGGTTTTGGGTCTGAAGCAACGTTAGTGGCGAAGTCCCAGCAGCCCGCGGCCGCGATGACGGGCGTCGGCGTGTACTTGAGCGTGCGGACCGGCGGCCTTGACGGACTCGGGCAGGTGCGAGTACTTCTTCTCGAAGTTCTCCTCGAACATCACCGCCAGGTTGTGCGCTGCCTCGTCGTAGCGAGCGGTGCTCTGCCAGTACTGGCGCGGCACCAGAATGCCGTCGGGCACACCGTGGCACGTGGTGGGAATGTCGACGTTAAAGATATCGTCATGCACGAATTCGCTGTCCTCGATGGTACCGTCGAGGGCGCGGGCCACCAGGGCGCGCGTGTAGGCAAGCTCGATGCGATGGCCCACGCCGTAGCCGCCGCCGATCCAGCCGGTGTTGACCAGGTACACACGCGTGCGGCCGTCGGCAATGCGCTCGCCGAGCATCTTGGCGTAAACCATGGGGTCGAGTGGCATAAACGGTTCGCCGAACAGCGAAGAGAACGTGGGCGTGGGCTCGGTGACGCCGACCTCGGTGCCGGGAATCTTGGCCGTAAAGCCCGTCACAAAGTGGTACATGGCGGCGTCGGCCGTCAGACGCGAGATGGGCGGCAGCACGCCAAAAGCGTCGCAAGTCAAAAACAACACGACGCTCGGGATGGTGCCCATGCCCTTGGTCCACGCGTTGGGGATATGCTCGACGGGATAGGCCACGCGCGTATTATGCGTGATCGAGACGTCATCGTAGTTGGGCTTACGATTCTCGTCGAGCACCACATTTTCGCAAATGGCGCCAAAACGGACAGCGTTGAAGATCTCAGGCTCGTGGAACGCGTCCAGGCCCTCGCACTTGGCGTAGCAGCCGCCCTCGACGTTAAAGATACCCATATCGGACCAACCGTGCTCGTCGTCGCCGATCAGCAGGCGCGTGGGGTTGGCCGAAAGCGTGGTCTTGCCGGTGCCCGACAGGCCAAAGAACACGGCGGTCTCATGCGTGACGGGATCCATGCTAGCCGAGCAGTGCATGGGCAGCACGTCGTCCTCGACGGGCAGCAAATAATTCATAACGCTGAAGATCGACTTTTTAATCTCGCCGGAGTAGCCGGTGCCGGCGACCAGAATCACGCGTTCCTGGAAGTTGATGACCACGGCAGCGCTGGAGTTGAGGCCCTTGATGGCAGGGTCGCACTGGTAACCGGGCGCCGCGAGCACGCAGAAGTCGGGCTCGCCGGTGCGCGCGATTTCGCGGGCGAGCGGGCGGGCGAGCATCTGCTTAATAAAGAGTGCCTGGCTGGCACGCTCGCAGGCAACGAGCAGTCGACGCGTGTGGTTGCGGTCGGCGCCTGCCATGCCGCGGGTGACGAACACGTCGCGCTCGTTGAGATAGTCGACGATGCCGGCCTTGATGGCCTCATAGCTCTCGACGGACAGCGGGCGGTTGACGGCGCCCCAGGCAATCTTGTCGTGGACATCGGGGGTGTCGACGATAAAGCGGTCATTGGGGGAACGGCCGGTACGCTCCCCCGTCTCGATCACCAGCGCGCCGTTGGATGCCATGCGGCCTTCTTCGCGGCGGATAGCGTGCTCGACGAGCTCCGCGGCGGGTAGATCGACCAGCAGGCGGGGCTGATTCTCGGCGGGATCTTCGACCAGCGTAATACCAAAGTTGGACAAAACATCTGCAGGGGTAACACCAGGCATGGGGCCTCCTTTAAAAACGCGACACGAGGACACGACGCGCACTTTACTCACGTAAAGCCCGTTGTACCCGATATGCAAAAACGTTTTTGCGGCAAGGGCGGCAAGCCCGCCCAACGGTCAAAAATCGCAGGCAAGCGGCCTAGTCATTGGGGACGTTTTTAAACGACTAATCGTTGGGGACACTCTTGAACAGGCAACAACCAAGGAGCGTCCCCGGATGCCGGCACTTAGGGACGTTCCCAAAGTGCCGGCACATAAGGAACGTCCCTAAGTGCCGACTATAGTGGCAGGCCTTGTCCGAGCATGGCGATGGCGCTCATGAGGACCAGCATGCCGGCGGCGTAGGGCAGCACGGCGCTCAGGAGTTCGGCGTCCTTGCCGCGCACGCGTACGGCGGCAAGACCAATGGCGAGCGTCTGCGGCGAGATCATCTTGCCGGCGGCGACACCCAGGGCGTTCAGCGCGACCATCCAGTAGTCACTCACGCCCAGCGCCGTAGCCGCCTGGCTCTGGATGGGACCGAACAGCATGCCCGACGACGTGCCCGAACCGGTCACGAACGCACCGACGGCACCGATCCACGGGGCCAGAATCGGGTACAAACTACCGGCGACGGCGATACAGAACGCGCTGATCGACGAGATCATGCCCGCATAGCCCATCACCTTGGCGCAGCCCAGCACCGAAAGCATGGTAATGACCGTCGGCATCATCTGCTTGACAGTCGCGGCCAGCACCTCGCCCATCAAGCGCGGCGAAGCGCCCTGAATGGCACCGCCGACAAACGCAGCCAGGAAAATCCAAACACCCGGCGTGTTGATCCACGAAAACGTAAGCGTACCGGGGTTCTCGCCGCAATATACCTGCACGTGACTCGCAAACGGCGCGAGCGCGGCATGTACAACGGGCACCAGGTTGGACGTACCCAGCAGCAGAACAAAAATCAGGATGAAGCACGACCAGGCAGAAAGCGCCGACTTAACGGTGAGCTGTTCGCCGGCCTCGATATTCATGTGAAAGCGTGCGTCCAGATGCCCCGACTTCTCGGCACGCATAGCAAGCGCAGCTGTCAGCCCGAGCGAAACGATAGAACCGACGACGACGGCAAGCTCGGGACCCACAAACCTAGCAACGACCAGAGCCGCACCGGCAAAGGACACGCCGGAGAGCACGGCGATGCCCGCCGCGCCACGTAGGCGCTCGGCAACGCCTGCAACGTTGCCCTGGTCCTCGGCAACACGACCAGCAACCAGTACGATAAACAGCGGCATCATCACAAAGAAAGGCGCCAACTGCACCAGCTGAACGGTCGCCAGGTGCAGGGAATCCAGACCCACCAAGTCGGCAACGGACACCGTGGGGATGCCGATGGAGCCGTAGGGTGTGGGTACGCCGTTGGCCAGCAGGCAGATGAGCACGGCGGGCACGGCCTCAAAACCCAGGCCCGCGAGCATGCCGGCAGGAATGGCGACGGCAGTGCCAAAACCGGCCATGCCCTCCATAAAACCACCGAAGCACCAGGCCACGAGCAGCGCCAGCAGACGGCGGTCGCTGCTGATGGAGGTGATCATGCTGCCGATCACGTCCATGGCGCCCGTGCGAACGCACAGGTTATACGTGAATACCGCGGCGATGATCACCAGGACGATGGGCCACAGAGCCATCAAAAAGCCTTCAAGCGAGGCGGTCGCGATCTGCGCTGCCGGCAGGTGCCACCATGCGAAGGCAAGCACGCACGAAAGGACAAACGATCCGATAGCGGCCTTCCAAGCTGGCCATTTAAAGCACAGCAGCATCACGACCAGCCAAATAATCGGCACAAGAGCCAGTAAGAATGCGGCGACGTCCATAGGTAGAAGCTCCTTGGTGCCGCGTGGGCGGCATCGGGGGGTGTTCCTATAGTTTTGTCAACTGGGAAATGCTCTCCGTGCGACCGAATC
>CAJMOP010000121.1 GCA_905215115.1 uncultured bacterium
GGCCCACATAGGCGGCCAGACTGCGTGCGGCGCGATCGGCCGCATCCTCACCACTCACGATGTAGACCGTGGGGCGCGGACGACGCGCAAACTGGGCGGCCGCCATGAGCGTTCGGCCCGACTGAGACACGGCCAGCGTCACGTCCTCGCCAGAATCGAGCCCGGCCTCGACGGTCTGCAGAGCCTCGGCAGTGTAGAGCTGCGCGGCTATACGGTGAATGAGCATGCTGTTCCTCCGGCATCGCAACGCCAAAAGCCCGCCGAGGCAAGCTCGGCGGGTCGTTCGTCAAATTCGTTGCCTGTCATGGTAGCGCATGGAGAGGACTCCAGCTCAAGCGTACGCTCAGCCCCGCAAAAAACGCCAGATAGAACCGGACTCACCGGCTTCGCCAAAATCTCCCCGTCACGTCGAACGCCGCAACCACGGAAGGTGCCCCAAGAAGCGGCTATTCCTCAAAAAAGCTCGCAACGTTCAAGCGGCTCGTCCACTCGCCTATGGTGTTGGCAAAGCCGACGCGTGTGTACACGCCCGCAAAACGGCCGCGATACAGGTACAGGCCTTCCATATTAGAAGCGGGCGCAAAACCAAGATCATCCACGAGTCCTTTGGGCGCCTCTCCTCGATGTGGCCCATCGACAAGCGTTCCGCGCAAGCAGGGAGTCTGATACTGCTGAGCATACTCCTGTACAATCGCCCCAGCTGCCGCAGCGCGAGCAAGCACCTGGGACCATTCCTGTTCCGTGACATCCAAACCAGCAACAACGCCAACCGCGTTGTAGCCGCCGCACGGCTTGACGATCCATCGGTCCTTTTCGGCAAATCTCGACAACTGGGTGCTTTCGTCCAAAATCTCGGTATAGGGCACATGTTCCCGTACAAACAATTGCTCCTCCGGGCTCAACAAGGACTGACCGGCCCGAGACCACAAAAACGCAAATACGGTCTTAGTCGCACACGGCCACGTTCTAAAACCACCGACGATGCATGCAAACCCTTCTTGGGCAGCCTCGATTAAGGCCGAGCGTCCGTCGCACGGCTTATCCCACAGCTCGCCGGTCACCGCGCGTCGCCAGACGCAATCAATAGGACCGGCGGCATCGCACAGCCGCCTAGCACCGCTCTCGTCTTCGCCAATCCGCAGGTCGCGCACATCCGCAAAGCGTGCGGCTACACCCCGCCGCCTCATAAGGTCGACAAAATGAGCCGCATCTTCCAAGTCGATGCTTTCCGAATAGTCGACGATTGCCACCGAAGCGGGACATTTCTTTGATTGCGGTGCATAGAGCCCCTCGTCAACGCGGGCCCCGTCGTCCGATCGTGCACTATCCTCGGTGCGGCGAGGATGGGCCAGCTTCCACTCTGCATAGGTCTCAAACAATGCATCTATCCAGCTGCCGCACAAATCGTACTGCCGAAAGCCGGGGTGGTCGGATGCAAACTCCTCAAAGGAAGGCGTCATTCGCACTGCCTGGCAGACCTCATCGGTTACTACCATTCCAGCACTGCCGTCGGTATTGAGCTCGCAAAACGTATACGAACCGGTGTCCTCGTCAAGAAAGATATCAACACGCGCAAGGGGAATCTGGCAATCATAGCCGGCATCCATAGCGCACAGGTCAGCAAAAGCCGGATCCATGCGAAACCACGCACGCACGGAGGTATCGGAACAAAACGCCCGCGTCACCTTGTCCATAATGCCGTACATGCGCTCGGCGGCCTCCTTAAGAATCGCCGTCATATCCTCGTCGAATATCTTTGGAGTCAGGGCGCAGGGTCGCCATGGTAGAGCGCATGGGTTTGAGACAAGTATTCGTCGCCTTTACGCCGACCAGGTAGGTCGCCTTCGCGCGTGCGCACGATGCGCTCAAAGTCATCCTCGAGCTCTCGCGTCTTCGATGTTGCCACGTTACCCTCCATTGCTTGATTTTTTGCTCATGCTACGCCAGCACGCCACGACTTCGGCGCGCTTGAATAGGCTTCTAAATTAGCAACACATTTTTGCATGGGGCGGCAGGCGGCGACATATACTCCTGCCCAAGCGCATGCACAGCCCCGCAAAAAACGTCAGATGGGCAAGCCGTCTGGCGCTATCAGAGTGAGCTATACGCCGAGTCTAATCGTAGACGCCCATTTTAAGCAGTGTGAAAGTCGGAGCGCCGTCACCCTGCGCGACGCGGACCGTGCAAGTCTCAGTACGGCCCATGGATGCGTCCGCTTGAATTGCGGCGATGAACTGGTCCTTTGGCAGGCCGTAAGTGCTCTCGGGGATGTCAGAAGGAAGTAACGCACCGCCGGCACTGTAGACCTCATAGGTGAGCTCGTAAATGTTGTCGCCAAGGTCAGTCGCGCCCGTAGCGATGGCACACGATGGGTTGTAATTTCCCTGACCGTATTCCTGCTTCAGGTACAAGTACCCGTCATGCGCTTCGGCCGAATCGGCAAGCATCTGCCCACCCGACCCTTTATCAAAGGTCATGTCAGCATCCGAGAGTGTCAGACCCGTCAGGCGATTGAGCTCCCTATTGATCACATCGGTCGCCATGCGCTGATAGTGACCGTTGTCATAGTCGCCTTTCTCGATTCGATACGGCGCGTTGTCAATAAAATGGCACCAGATAAACTTAACCAGCTTGTATTTCTCGTCATCAGAAAGTCCGTCAGTCGAATCGAAGCCGCCCGTCCGATACCAGTCCCGATCGAAGTGCTCCTCCGTAAAGTTCGACAGGAACAGATTCGCGGCGGCATAGGTTGCCTGGTCATTGAGGTCGACTTTTACGCTGCTGCCGGTCTGCTCAGGCTCATCCGCCTCATCCTCGTCGGCGGCAGGCTTCTCCTTGGCACTTCCCTTGTCCTTGTGCTCGGCCGAACCCTCGTCGGACCCAAGTACCGTAATCTGCGATGAGTTGCCCTGCCCAAGCGGACCCAACACGCCGGCCAGTGCCAGCGCAGCACCGCCGGCAACGAGCACGCCCGCTACACATATGCCGATAATCACCGCGCGCTTATGCGACTTCTTCTGCGCGGGAGGCATCCCTGCCGCCGGCATCGGTGCGGGCTCAACAGGCGCGGCCGCCGGAGAAGCGGCGCCCATGCGCGCCCCACAGTTCGTGCAAAAAACGGTTCCGTCGGGCATCTCGGAGCCGCACTTGGTGCAAAACATATTCGGGCATCCCCTCACAACAAACGGTATCTGCCGCCATCATATTGAGCCTTCGCAGCCCAAATGTGTTGCGCAACATTGGTCGCCGTCTTCGAGTGCCGGCAAAACGTGCCGGGCCCTATCCCGTCACACGCACGCTGGGGCAAAGGTCTGCCAGCGGGCACTCGTCGCACTTGGGCTTACGGGCATCGCAAATCTCGCGGCCAAAGGTGATCCACTGGTGATTGACCGACTCCCAATACTCGTGCGGCAAGATCTTGAGCAGATCTTGCTCGGTCTTGAGCGGCTCTTTGGCGTGTGTCTTGGGACTCAGCATCAGGCGGTGCGCAATGCGGTTGACGTGTGTATCGACTGCAATGCCCTCCACGATGCCAAACCCCACGTTGAGCACGATGTTTGCCGTCTTGCGCCCCACGCCCGGCAGCTTGACAAGCTCCTTCATGTCGGCCGGCACCTTGCCGCCGTAGTCGGCAACAATCATCTGCGCAGCCTCCACGGCGTGCTTGGCCTTACTCTTATAAAAGCCGAGTGACTTAATGGTGTCCGCCACGTCGGTCACACTTGCCCCCGCCATGGCCTCGGGCGTGGGCCACTGGGCAAACAGTTGGGGCGTCACCTTGTTGACCTGCGCGTCGGTCGTCTGAGCCGAGAGCAGTACCGCGATGAGCAACCTAAAGGGATTCTCGTGGTCCAAGAAACACTCGACCGGTCCATAGCGGCGGTTGAGGCGCTCGCACACCTCAACGGCGCGTTCGCGTTTGGCGGCATTGGTCTCGCGTGGCATAACGACTCCTCGACTCGGCAGAAACATAACTTCACGGAAACGATTGTCCCACGTACAGGGGCCTTAAGCCTCCAAAAATGCGCCGGTCTGGCGGCTCCACAGGCTTGCGTATTCGCCGCCCGCCTCGACGAGCTGAGCATGCGTACCGTCCTCGACAATCTCGCCGTCCGCCAGCACCACGATGCGGTCGAGCGCCGCCACGGTGGACAGGCGATGCGCCACCACGATGCAGGTGATGCCGCGCTTGCGCACCGCGCTCATGACCTCCTGCTCGGTCTTGGCGTCGAGCGCGCTGGTCGCCTCGTCCATGATGAGCACGGTGGGATCCTGCGCCAGCACGCGAGCGATTTCCAAGCGCTGCCTCTGTCCGCCGGACAGGTCGCGCCCGCCTTCGGACAACACGGCGTTATAGCCGCCGTCGCGCTGCATGATGACCTCGTGGATGCCGGCATCGCGCGCGGCAAGGATCACCTCGTAGTCCTCGATGGAGGTGTCCCACAGGCGGATGTTGTTGGCGATGGTGTCGTTGAACAGCACGATGTCCTGGTCGACCACGGCCACCGACCCGGTCAGCACCTCGCGCGGCACCTCGTCCATGGGCGAGCCATCGAAGCTCACCGTACCCGACCAAGGGCGAAACAAGCCGCTGACCAGCTTGGCAAGCGTGGACTTGCCGCACCCCGAAGGGCCTACGAAGGCCACGCTACGTCCGGATTCCACATCAAGGTCGAAATCCTTGATCAGGGGTTCTTCCAACCTCGAGTATCCGAAGGTCACGCCCTCCATATGCACGGCGCCCTTGAGCTTCTCGCACGATGCGGCGCGGTCGAGCGGAGCCTGGGAGAACGCCGGATCATCCGGATAGCGCATGACGTCCTCGATGCGCTCCATGTCGGTGCGCATCTCCTGCAGCGTCTGCATGACGGACGTCAACGTGGAAGCGGGAGCCATGAACTGCGACAGGTAGCCTTGGAACGCCAGGATCATGCCCACGGTGAACTGGCCTTGCAGCACCAAGTACACGCCCGTCATGAGCACGGCGGTGTTGGTCACCTGCATGACCAGCTGGGGCACCAGCCCCAGTCGCTGCCCCAAGCGCGCGAAGCGGACCTGTTGCGTGTTGAAACCTGCCTGGAAGCCGGCCCAGCGCTCGAAATAGCCGCCCTCCGCGCCGGCGGCCTTGATGGTCTCCACCATTTCGATGCCGGAAACCGTGGCGGCGGCCAGCTTGCCCGCATCGCGCATCTGCACGCGCGTCACATTCACGCGCTTCGCCGAGATCAAGCGCGCCATGCCCAGGTTTATCACCACCGACGCTATGCCGATGGCGGCCAACAGCGGGCTGTAGGCAACCATCACCACGGCGTACAGCACCAGCAGCACGAAGTTCAGCAGCAGCGGCGCCAACTGCTTCACCAGCGATGCGGCGATGGTGGTGTTGGTGGCCGCACGAGCCGATAGGTCGCCGGCCATGCGCTGCGAGAAGAACTCCATGGGCAGGTGCAGAACCTTCCACATGAACGACGAGTTGGACACTACCGCCATCTTGCCCTCGAGACGTAGCAGGTACATGGCGTTCAGCACCTCGACCACGATGCGCACCGCTCCCACGGCTATCAGCAAGGCAATGAAGGGGTACAGCCATTCCGGGTTCTTCCCACCCAGCAGCCGATCCATGAACACTTGGGAGAGCGCCGGATTGATGATGCCGACGACGGCCGTCACCGCCGCCGTGATGGCCACGAAC
>CAJMOP010000122.1 GCA_905215115.1 uncultured bacterium
AAAGCGCTCAAGACGCGCCTTCTGCTTTGTGCTTCTTGCCTGGGCGCCGCGGCGAACCCATTCAAGCTCAGTACGCAGGAAGTTCTGACGTTTTCTTTCGGAAGCGGCGGCCAGCTCCTCACGCTCGCGGCGTGCCTCTTCCTGGGCCTCGCGACGAGCTTTCTCGGCGCGGAGCTCTTCCAACTCGGCGCGTTCCTCGGCAGACAGTGGTTGGGACTCAAGCTTGGCCATGGTACAGCCCTTTCTTTTAAAAAAAGCCGCCGACACAATGTCAGCGGCTTATCAAATCCAAGGGTGGAGACGAAGGGAGTCGAACCCTCGGCCTCTGCCATGCGACGGCAGCGCTCTCCCAACTGAGCTACGTCCCCAAGACAAGTTGATATTTTACCTACGGCTCGCCAACTGTCAACGCCCAATACCCAGTCTTTTTGGGACGCGGCTATTTTGACAACTTTTCGAGCAGGCGATCCTCTCGATGATTTTTTAATCCCCGTCCCAGAAAAATCATCGGCGAGCGCACTACTTTGCGCTGGTGAGGACGCCGGTGGTGTCGAACGCCGGGGTGAAGCTCTCGTCTACCGCTCCGCCTTCTTGCCAAAACATCGTCGTAAAGCCCAGGTCGTCGGCATGGTCGAGCACCTGCTCGTACTCCTCGCGCGTCACGGCGCGCGCCAGGTCGCCGCCTTGTTCGCACATGAGGGCATTGGGCGTGTACTGGTTCATGACCGAGATCGGCACGTCGCCCACCGTCTGCCACACCAGGTCCAACACGCGGCACGAATCGTCCGCATGCCCCGGCAGCACCAGATGACGCACGATTATGCCGCGCCTCATGAGCCCGTCCTTGTCTACCAGCTCTCCCCCGCGGCGCTCAATCTCGCGCGCCATCTGGGCCAGACCCGACACGGCCACGCGCGGGTAGTCCTTAATATGAGAAAGCGACTGCGCAAGCCCGGCATCGGCATATTTAAAGTCCGTAAGCCACACGTCGACCAGGTCGCCCAGCGCTGCCACGGCACTCGCGCGCTCGTAACCACTCGTGTTGTAGACAATTGGGATGACCAGTCCGCGCTCCCGAGCTGCGGCAATCGCGGCCGGCAGCAGGTGAGCATAATGCGTCGCCGTCACCAGATTGATGTTATTGGCACCTTGGTCCTGCAGCTCCAGCATAATCTCGACCAGGCGCTCGGGCGAAATCTCAAGCCCAAAATTGCCCGTCGAGATCTCGTGGTTCTGGCAATAGATACATTTGAGCGAGCAGCCGCTAAAGAAGATCGTGCCCGAACCGGCCTCGCCCGAGATAGGCGGCTCCTCCCACATATGAAGCGCCGCGCGGGCCACCTTGAGCGTGTCATCGGCACCGCATACGCCGTGCGCACCCTCGTCGCGCACCGCACCGCAACGGCGCGGACACAAATGGCAGGCGGGCGAAAAAAGTTCGGTCAACGGCGTCGGCATAAAAACATGCTCCAAAACAACGATTCAGCAGCTCAAACGTAAAGGGACCAACCGCACAGACGGCTCGAGCCCAAGGCGCCGTAATCGTCCGACACGATTTTTGTAATGTCAAGACTGGAATCGATAAAGTGCCGCTTTATGATGTAGGTATTCCGCCCCCCGCGGAGCAACTGGGTGAACCGTCGCGTTTATTTAGGGAGCCCACACAGTCGTACCTAGTACAGGTATCCTTCGTTGTTAAGGACGCTGGAACAGTCGATGAGGGCACCCACCTGTTTTAGGTGGGTTCATTTTCGTAACGTGGGGGGTGGTTTTTATTTGCCGAAAACCACCATTACAGCCCATATGGATCCCCGCCGGTATCCCGACAATCCATCGACAACATCCCAATATCTGGTAAGCGCGTGATTATCGCTGCGTGCAATTCCATGCACCCCCCTTGGTCGAGTATCATGGTTCGGCTATGCCCTTTGCGCTTAGCAACCTTTGACCTTTTCCTTCGACGCTTGGCGGTTTTTAGATTCATGGTTTCATCCCCGAGCTACATACCGTACCTATGCGTGGCAGCGGCGGCCTTTATCACGACCTTCCTCACGGTGCCCCTGGTCAAGCGCTTGGCAATTAAGCTCGACGCCGTCGACTATCCTTCTAAGCGCCGCATCAACACCAAGCCCATCCCGCGTTTGGGCGGAACGGCGGTGTTTTTGGGCCTGGTCGTTGCCTGTATTGTGCAAATCCTAGGCACCTGGTACCTGGGTTGGCCGCCCGTTTTGGTGCCCCACCCCCGTCTGCACATCAGCTACCCCATACTTGCGCTTTCTTTTACCGTCATCTTTGCGACCGGCGCTATCGACGACGTCTTCCAGCTCAAGCCCAAGCAAAAGCTAGCCGGACAGGTCCTCGCCGCGCTTATCGCCTGTATCGGCGGCCTGCGGATCGGCGTCATCGTCAACCCGTTTGCCCCCGGCGAGATCATGCTCGGATGGCTCGCCTACCCCATCACCGTGATCTATCTGGTGGCATTCACCAACATCATTAACCTCATCGACGGCCTCGACGGCTTGGCCACGGGCATCTGCGGCATCGCGTCGTTCACCATGTTTTCGATGGCCGTTCTCTCGGGCCGCATCGACGCCGCCGCGCTCTCCATTGCGCTCTTTGGCGCTTGCCTGGCCTTTTTGCGCTACAACTTCAACCCCGCAAGCATCTTCTTGGGCGACTCGGGGTCGTTGCTTCTGGGCTTTGCACTGGGCTCCATCTCGCTGCTCAACGTGAGCCGCACCGCCGCGCTCACCTCGCTTATCATCCCGCTCATCGTTGCCGGCGTGCCCATCATCGACACGTTTAGCGCCATCGTGCGCCGCAAGCGCGCCCACATTAGCATCGGGCAGGCCGACAAGGGCCACATCCACCACCGCCTGATCCAAGAGGGCTACAACCAAAAGCAGGCAGTTCTCCTCATCTACGCCTGGTGCATCATGCTTTCGGCCGGCGCCGCCGCGATTAACCAGGTCGAGGTGCCCATGCGCGTGCTCATCTTTACCGTACTCGCCATTGGCTCGGCGGCCTTTGCCAAGCACCTGCACCTGTTTGAGCCCGTGCTGCGCCACCATTACAACAAGCGCACGCACGAGGACGAGCTCGTCACCCCCGACGATCCCGCCTTTAAGCAGGAGGAGCAGGCGGCAGAAGAACGCAGGGAGGAGCGCCACCACAGGCGCTAGGGTAAGCTGCCGAGGCTGCGCCCAGGCGCCGCCGGCCAAACGCGCAGCCACGCCGCGCCCATCGCACATGCCGCCGCTCTCCCGCCCCTCGCGTACTTACGCCCCGACCCTCCAATAAACGCGTTATCATCTTGACCCATGAACATACGTTAGGAGCAATCATGCCAAACGAGAACAGCTACGAAGTCGCGCTGCAAAAGAGCAACGCCATTCGCGAGGGCCTGGCCAAAACGCCCGAGAAGTTCACCATGCTCACCGGCGACCGCCCCACCGGCCGTCTGCACCTGGGTCACTACTTCGGCACCCTCAAGGGCCGTGTTGAGCTGCAGAACATGGGCGCCAAGACCAACGTGCTCATCGCCGACTACCAAGTCATCACTGACCGCGATACGACCGAGCACATCCAGGACAACGTGTACAACATGGTCATGGACTACCTTGCCTGCGGCATCGACCCCGACAAGACCATGATCTACGCGCACTCCGCCGTGCCCGCCGCCAACCAGCTCATGCTGCCGTTCCTGTCGCTGGTCTCCGAGGCCGAGCTGGCGCGCAACCCCACGGTCAAGGCCGAGATGGAGGCCTCGGGCCACGAGCTCACCGGCCTTCTGCTCACCTACCCGGTGCATCAGGCCTGCGACATCCTGTTCTGCAAGGGCAATGTGGTGCCCGTCGGTCGCGACCAGCTGCCGCACATCGAGCTCACCCGTACCATCGCCCGCCGCTTTAACAACCGCTACGGCAAGGTGTTCCCCGAGGTCGACGCGCTGCTGTCCGAGACCCCGCTGCTGCCCGGCCTGGACGGTCGCAAGATGAGCAAGAGCTACGGCAACGCCATCAACATCTCGATGACCGCCGAGGAGACGGCAAAGCGCATCAAGAAGAGCCAGACCGATTCTGAGCGCATGATCACGTTCGATCCCGAGAACCGCCCCGGCGTATCCGGTCTGCTTTCGACGGCCGCCATCTGCACCGGTCGTTCCGAGGTCGAGATTGCCGAGGAGATTGGCATGGGCGGCTCCGGCCAGCTCAAGAAGTACGTGACCGAGGCCGTCAACGAGTACTTCGCGCCGATCCGCGAGCGTCGTCAGCGCTATGAGAACGATCTGGACTATGTGAAGGACGTGCTGCACGAGGGCAACCGTCGCGCCAACGAGATTGCCGAGCAGACCCTGGCCGAGGTTCAGGACGCCATGGGCATGGTGTACTAGATCGATCTGCTGGCTAGATCTTTCGATTGCTATAGGGCGGGCGCTACGGCGTCCGCCTTTTTTGGTGCCCGACCGGTTCGGCTCTGCCCATTGCACTCCCTCGACAAACAGGAACAGGCCCGCTGGCAGTTAGTTGCCAGCGGGCCTGTTCCCGAAGTACACCGTTGAATCGCACAGAGGGGAGGAATGCGAATCAAACTCAACAGGGCAGGCTTTTTCATCGCCTATTGCCTGCTCCGTTGCTGAAACCAATATAGTTCACCGTGGTTTACTTTGCTGCATCAATATCGCCCGCCATAGCTTCTCCATAAGTTAGCCCCAGTAAACTAAACCACCACAAAGGGGACAGGCACCTTTGTGGTGGTTTTAACCACGGCAGAGCCGCTAGAGCCCTGCAGGCCAGCGACAGGCGGCCAAGTCGACGTGCATGTCGTCCTTAAACGCCACACCCTCCCCTAGCAAAAGCTCACGTTGAGCATCGGGACCGCCAAAAGCAAAACCATCGCATATGCGGCCATCGGCAAACACCACGCGGTGACAGGGAATCTCGCCGGGGCGCGGATTGCCATGCAGGGCATACCCCACGTACCGCGCACTTCGTGGACGTCCAGCAAGCAGCGCCACCTGACCATACGTGGCGACCATCCCCTCGGGAATCTGCTCGACCACCTCGTACACCCGCTCAAAAAAGCCCTCAGACGCCATTGCTCGCTCCCTTCCACCCGGAATAGCATAAACCACCACAAAGGTGCCTGTCCCCTTTGTGGTGGATTATGGCTGGTCGGTTAGTTGGCGGGCTGGAAGAAGGCCACGGCTACGGCACCGGGGCCCACGTGAGTGCCGATGGTAGCGCCGATGGTGTGGACGGGCAGCTCACCCTCAGTGTGGCCAGCCCACAGTGCCGCGCTGTCCTCGATATACTTCTTGAGCACCGCATCCGAAAGGCCCGTATAGCCGAGCGCCAGCGGCATGGAAAAGTCGATGCCGCCCGCCTTTTCGACCTTCTGGTTGAGCAGGTTACGTCCGTTCTTGGAACCGCGCGCCTTGCCCAGCTGCACGATCAGACCGTCCTCGGCAGCCACCACGGGCTTTACGTTGAGCAGCGTACCCACGGCACCGGCCGCAGCAGACAGGCGACCGCCGCGCACCAGGTACTCCAGCGTCTCGAGCAGGCCGATGACGACCACGCG
>CAJMOP010000123.1 GCA_905215115.1 uncultured bacterium
TCATGTAGGTGGCGTCGAGCCACAGGTAGCAGCACGGCGTGCCCGACAGGTCGCGGCGGCGGAACTCCGCCACCTCGGCGTCGAGGTCGGAGCAGAGGCTCGAGACCTCCGAGCTCGACAGCGAGGATATGCCCAGCTTGGACGCCACGCGCTCGACCTTGCGGGTGGACACGCCGCATACGTACATCTCCTGCACGACGGAGGCCACCGAGGTGTCGACGCGCGACCATCGCGCGAGCATGCCCTCGGGGTAGTAGGTGCCGTGCCTGAGCTTGGGTATCTCGAGCTCCACGTCGCCCACGGCGGTCTTGAGCGACCTGGGGCGGTAGCCGTTGCGGCTGTTCTCCCTGCCGTCGCTGCGCTCGTTGCGGCTCGCGCCGCACATCTGCTGGGCCTCGGAGTCCATCAGCGCGTTCATCACGCTGCCCAGCACCCTGCACGCGAACTCGCGCGCGTCGCCGCACTCCTGCCAAAGCCTCGCCGCCTCGAGGGCCTCGTCGCGGCCGAGGCGCAGTACACTCTCTTCTTGGGGCATCGCCTTTCCTTCCATTCGTCACCTTCATTACTCCAACGACGAATTCTAGGCGGTGTCCCCTCCCTTTCAAGAAAGGGCGGAGGCGGGGCATGCCCCGCCTCTTACACCACATCTCTGTGCGCTACCGCGGAGCGCGCATCGAAATAGGCGTTTTGGGCTGTTTGAGGGGTTAGACATATACCACGTGGCCAAAAAACGCCAAATATGAGTACTGTTGCCAAGATAGTCACATATGCTTTAGGTCATTTTGGCTCTCAATCGGTATTAATTATCGATAGAGAGCCTATTTTATTGGACTTATGAGGAATTACATTGTCAAGCTTTTGAACAAATGTAGATTATCGACACCTGCATTCGGTTAAATTGCTGCTACTAAATTTGTGACAGTACTCATATTTGGCATTTTTTGACCACAGGGATCTCGAGGGGGCTGCCGGGGCGGCGGTTTCGCCCTTTTTGCGCCGAAGCGATACACTGTTACCGTTTGATTTCTTCGCTCAAGGAGGATGCGCATGCCGTGCACAACGATTTTGGTTGGTAAGAATGCGAGCTACGACGGGTCGACCCTGGTCGCGCGTAACGAGGACTCGTCCAACGGGGTGTTTGAGCCCAAGCGTATGCGCGTGGTGCATCCCGACGAGCAGCCGCGCGTCTACACGAGCGTCCTGAGTCACCTAACCGTTGAGCTGTCCGACAATCCCATGCGCTACACGAGCGTCCCCGATGTTGTCCCGGGCCACGGCATCTGGGCCGAGGCCGGTTTCAACGAGCTCAATGTCGGCATGTCCGCAACCGAGACGCTCACCACCAACGAGCGCGTCCGCGGCGCCGACCCGCTTGTGGACTACCTGCCCGCCAAGGGCAACGAAGGCGAGGATGGATACGTTCCGGCGCAGCCCGGTGGCTTGGGCGAGGAGGACATGGTGACCCTGGTCCTGCCGTATGCCAAGTCCGCTCGCGACGGCGTTCGTATCCTGGGTGATCTGCTCGAGCGCTACGGCACCTACGAGAACAACGGCATCGCCTTTAGCGACGTGGACGAGATCTGGTGGCTCGAGACCATCGGCGGCCACCACTGGATCGCCAAGCGCGTGCCCGATGACGCCTATGTGACCATGCCCAACCAGCTGGGTATCGACAGCTTTGACCTGGACGACGCCGAGGGCGCCCAGACCGACCACATGTGCTCCGCCGACCTGCGCTCCTGGATGGCCGAGTGGCATCTGGACCTGACGCTGGGTGTCGAGGGCGACGGCCCGGCGACGGTATTCAACCCGCGCGAGGCCTTTGGCTCGCACAGCGACAGCGACCACGTTTACAACACGCCGCGCGCCTGGTACATGCAGCGCTGCCTCAACCCCAGCGACGTGTGGGACGGCCCCGATGCCGACTACACGCCTGAGAGCGACGATATCCCCTGGAGCCGCGTGCCCGAGCGCAAGGTGACCATCGAGGACATTAAGTACGTGCTTTCGAGCCACTACCAGGGCACGGAGTACGACTGCTACGGCAGCAAGGGCACGCCCGCCACGCGTGGCGCTTATCGCCCCATCGGCATCAACCGCAACAGCCAGCTCGCTGTGCTGCAGCTGCGCCCCTATGCGCATCCGGCCTACCGCGCCGTGCAGTGGATGGCCTTTGGCTCCAACTCGTTTAACGCGCTGGTTCCGCTGTACGCCAACGTCGAGACCATGCCCGAGTACTATGCCGACACGCAGGCTCGCGTAACGTCCGAAAACTTCTACTGGGCCAACCGCCTGATCGGCGCGCTGGCTGACGTCCGCTTCCATGAGTGCGGTCGCGCTGTGGAGGATTATCAGGAGAAGGTCGGTGGCATGGGCCACAAGCAGATCCATGACGTCGACGCTGCCGTAGCCGTTCTGCCCGAGGCCGAAGTGCCTGCCGAACTTGCACGCGCCAACGAGGCCTTTGCCGAGCGTGTTCGCGTGGAAACCGATGCTCTACTGGGCAAGGTGCTCTACACCACAAGCTGCGCCATGAAGAACTCTTTCGCGATGAACGACAACGTGAGGTAGGGATTTCCCGTCGATCGAATAGCGCTAAAACGCTTTGTCGCTTTCACTCGATCTTGGGTACAAGAACGCCAATGCAGTTGTTTATGATTGGAGACAACCATGGTTATGAAACTCGATCAGCTTGTTAACGGCGCCATCAACGTTGGCTTTGGCGCTGCCGCCGTTGCCGTCGAAGGCGGCAAAAAGGTCCTCGACGACCTTAATACCAAGGGCGAACAGGTCCGCAAGGACACCGCCACCCCCGATATCGCTCGCAGTGTGTCCGACATGTTCGAGCAGGCCGGCGGTACCATCTCCGATCTGACCGAGCGCTTGGGCATGCAGGGCGAGACCGCGGCCCAGCGCGTGCTCGACGAGCTCATTCTGGCTCGCGTCCGCGTCATGACCGCCCCCGAGCGCACGGCCTTCCTGGCCCATGTGCGCGACATCGTCGATTCAGTCGAGGACAACGTGACCTCGGTGCCCGTCGAGTCCGTTGAGCCCGACGATGCGAAGGATACCGAAGAGGCCGAGTAGCAGCGCAGATGGCAGATTCCACCACCGATTACAACAATCTAGATCCCTTGGGTGACGAGGCGGCGGTTGTCGATGAGGTCGACGCCGCCGTCTCGGGCGTTCGCAAGAAGCCGCGCGCTGTCGATATGGTCCCCGAGGAGCCCGACGCGATGGCGCCGGACGAGGAATACCAGCTCACGCCGGCGGGTCGTCGCGAACGCATCGGGCAGATTGTTCGCCTGGTCAAAAAGTACCGCGTGTGGGATAACCTCACGCCGGTTCGTTTGCGCCGCCTGCTCGAGGAACTCGGCCCCATGTTCGTCAAGATGGGGCAGATTTTGGCCAACCGGTCCGAGATTCTGCCGCAGCGCTTTTGCGACGAGCTGCGTCGTCTGCGCTCCGACGTGGAGCCGGTGCCGTACGAGGTCGTACTCAGCTGTCTGGAAGAAGAATACGGCCTGCGCCTGGGGGAGATGTTCGATGCGATCGACCCCAATCCGCTTGGTAGCGCATCGCTCGCGCAGGTGCACCGCGCTCGTCTGGTGACGGGCGAGGACGTGGCCGTCAAGGTGCAGCGCCCCGGTGCGCAGCAGGTTATGGCACAGGACATCGATATCATCCGCTCGGTGGTGCGTATCGTTTCCAAGTTCGTCAACACCGATCAATTCGTTGACCTGCACGGTGTAGTCGAGGAGCTGTGGACCTCATTTCGCGAGGAGACCAACTTTTTGGCCGAGGCCAAAAACCTCAACGACTTCTACGAGTTCCATAAGAGCGTTCATGGCGTGACGTGCCCTAAATCCTATCTGGACCTGTGCACCGAGCACGTGGTGGTTATGGACTACGTCGACGGCTTTTCGATCGCCGATCCTGAACGCTTGGTGGCCGAGGGCTATGACTTGGAAAAGATCGGTGCCGCAATCGTCGAGGACTACTCGACGCAGGTGCTCGACGATGGCTTTTTCCATGCCGACCCGCATGCGGGAAACATCATCCTCAAGGATGGCATCGTCTACTTTATTGACCTGGGCATGGTCGGACGCATGTCGAGCCACGATCGCGGTATCGTAAAGGACATGATTTTCGCCGTGGCCGAGGGCGACGTGCCCAAGCTCAAGGATTCGCTCATGCGCTTCGCCGTGACGCGTGGCGACTCGGCTGAGCTCGATCATTCGGCCTTTTTGTCCGATTTGGACTTTATCGTGGCTGACTTTGCGGGCCTTGACCTGAAGGATCTGGATATCGGCGAGTTTTTGACCTCGCTGCTAAACCTGGCGCGCAAAAACGATGTTGAGCTGCCGAGCGTGGTGACGATGTTCGCGCGCGGCATGGTGACGCTCGAGGGTTTGCTGACCGAGTACATGCCCAACGTCAACATGATCCAGATCATCCAAACGCACATTAAAAACGAGAAAAGCACCTATGCGCGTGTGCGCGATATGGGACGCGATCTTGCCGCGAGCAGCTATCGCGCGGCGAAGGGCTCACTCGAGGCGGCTGAGTACCTGGGGCTGGCTTCGCGCATGCTCACGCGCGGCCAGCTTAAGGTGAACACGCAGATCATGAGCAGCGATAAGGCGCTGCGACAGCTGGGCGGAATTATCGACCGCATGTCGATGGCTATCGTTATCGCCGGCCTGTTTATCGGTTCGTCGGTGGTGTACTACGCACGCATCGAGCCGGTTGTGTTTGGTATCCCGGTCATTGGCTTTATGGGCTACGTGAGCGCGCTGGTGCTGGCGCTTATGCTGGGCCGCAATATCTGGCTCAACAGCCACGGCGGCAAACACTAGAGGCTGCGACCGTCACCGCATTTTCCTATCGCAAACAATAGCTTTTACCTTGGGCTTCGCCTGTGTGCGGGGCCCTTTTGCGTGATACCATTTTGACGGTAATAATCGATGGCCTAGATGGTGGTGCGGAGACGCACGAACGCGCGGTTTTCCTGCGCGTTTGGGAGAATCGGGGTGCAAGTCCCCGGCTGTACCAGTAACCGTAATTCCTCTTGGCTCGGGATGTTCGCGTCGCAGATCGGACGACGCGCCTGAGCCGTTAAGGTTAAGTCGGATCGCCTCCCATCTTGCATGCGGCTGCGGCGTATGCCGCCGGTGTGCATAGGGCTCTGGAGGGAAGGGGACCCCGATGGGGGAACTTGAGCGTAACATGCGCGATGACGTGGGGCAGCCGCTGGGCAATGCTCCAAGTACAGACAATGGGGGACAAATGGATATGTTTGAGGACGAGCGCGAGCGCGCCTCGCTGCATCGCCGTGGCGCGATTGCACGCGGCGTAGCCAAGCGCGGCCTGGTGGCATTCTTGGCCTTTGCGATGGCCTTTGGCACCACGCCGGCTCAGCTGTGGGCCGAGGGCGCCGAGGGCATTGCCGAGGCTGTGGCTCAGGCTGCGACGCCGGGCGAGGACGCAGCGCTTGCGGATGGTGCTGCCGACGGTGTCGTTTCTGAAA
>CAJMOP010000124.1 GCA_905215115.1 uncultured bacterium
TGGAGTACGCGCTGGCCATGCGCGAGGACGGCCGCAGCCTGGACGAGACCGAGGCGCAGATCCGCGCGACCCTGCCCGACGCCCACCTGTTGCTGATTCCGCGCACGCTCGAGAACCTCGTTAAGAACGGCCGCGCGCCCAAGCTCGCCGGCCAGTTGACGCAGATGCTCAACATTCGCCTGGCCGTTTCGCCGGAGTGGAAATCGGGCGAGATCAAGGCCGTCAAAAAGGGCCGCGGCGCCAAGCGCATCGTTGCCAACACCATGACCGATTGCCTCGCATTTTTGGCCGAGCATCCGGGCTCCAGCGTGCGCGTACTCACGACCGGCGCCGCTGAGGAGCAAAAGCTCGTCAGCCAAGCGCTCGCAGGCCGGGACTACGTGGACGCCGGCACCGGCCCCATCGGCTGCACCATCGCCACCCATGTAAGCGTCGACGCCATCGCCATCAGCTACTGCCCTCGTTACCAGCCCATCCACTAGGGGCACCTTTACCACTTGCGGTGGAATAGGAACTGTTTTTGGCTTATCAGCCGCAAATCAATCCCTATTCCACCGCAACTTAGAAATCGGCGATCAGCCCAGCGGACCCTGAAACAGTTCCTGATGAGTGCCCATTCTCACCAGCCTAATCACTGGGTTAGTCTTATGGGGAAGATAAAGAACGACCACATCGACCAAGCCATCGGATAGGTGGAAATCGATGTGGCCGTTGTAGTTTCCGCCCGGGTTTGAGAGCTCGTGGGCGCCATACTCCGCCGGAAGTGACCCATGAGCCACAAGCTCTGCAACCGCCGCTTTAAACTCACTTTTTAGCTGCGGATGCATGCGCATCGTTCGTTTGTAGTCCACCTTAAATTGAGCCTCGACTTTAATCTCGAACATCGCTATTCCTCATCGAGGAATGACATAAGCTCATCAGCGTTATTGAATGACAGGCTATCGTCCGGCAAAATCCCCAGCTCATGAGCCTCGGCGATCACCATGGCGCGCCTCGTCACCTCGTTGGGCACCTCCGCCCTTCCTACAATCTCAAAAGGAATCTTTCGCTGATTTACCAGCTGCCGAACAGCAAGATTGAGATAGGAATTGAGGCTGAGGCCGACCGAATCCAAGAACTCAGTCGCCTGCTCCTTGAGCCCCTCTTCGATTCGAACCGTCGTAGGCTTAACTGTTGCTGTAGACATTTGCGACCTCCTCGCCCTCGTCTTTTACACCAGTATACCCAATACGCATGGCAATCTGATGTTAGATAACATCAGATTGCCATGCGTATTCATGTCGCGTGGGCACGATTGATCTACATCAGCCCGCTGAGCGCAATGTCAACGGCCTCGTTGAGGTCGTCGGTAATGTGTACCAGATCCGGATCGAGCGGGCTAATCATACCGGTGCTCATCACCGGGCCGTTGAGCCAGTCGAATAGGCCCTGCCAGTACTCGGTGCCCACCAGCACGAGCGGCATGCGCTTGACCTTGTGCGTCTGCACCAGCGTGAGAACCTCGAACATCTCGTCGAGCGTGCCAAAGCCGCCGGGAAATACGATGGCGCCCGAGCTGTACTTAACGAACATGGTTTTGCGCACAAAGAAGTAGCGGAAGTCCATGCCGAGGTTCACGTATTTATTGAGCCCCTGCTCGTGCGGCAATTCAATGCCTAGGCCAACTGACTTGCCGTTGACACTCGCCGCTCCCCTGTTGGCCGCTTCCATGATGCCGGGGCCGCCACCGGTGATGACCGCCACGCCACGTTGCGCGATCTTGCGCCCGACGGTACGCGCCGCCTTGTAGAGCGGATCGGTCTTGGGCGTGCGGGCGCTACCGAAGATGGTCACCGCAGGTCCAAGCTCGGCAAGCGCGCCAAAACCATCGACAAACTCTGCCTGAATGCGCAGCACGCGCCACGGGTCGGCATGCAGCCAGTCGGTCGAGTCCTCGGGCGCCAGCAGGTTGGCGTAGGTGTTGTCCTTAGGAATCATGGGGCCGCGCATGACCACGGGGCCGCGGCGGTACGTCTCGTCGTAGACAGGCTCGCCCTCGACGTTCTCATTCTTAATCATGGGTACTCCTATCGAGAAAAAGAAAAACGGGCGGGGTCGACGCTGTGCGCCAAACACCCGCCCGAACATCAACTATTCGGTATGGTACCCACGATGCATCAAGTGCTTGCAAGCTATCGGTCATCGGTCGCGCAAGCGGTGTTAGCAAACGTGATGACCGGCCGGCGCTCGCCCCTTGCCGTTGCCCGCGCTCTGCAAGCGCCCGTGCTGCTCTTAGTAATCCACCGCCGCAGGGCTGTTCATCCAGTCGCTCACGAACGCGCCGTAGCGGCCCTCGATAATGGCCTGGCGGGCCCGCTGCATAAGGTTGAGCAGGTAGTAGATGTTGTGCATCGAAAGCAGAATGCCGCCGAGCATCTCCTTCTGCGTGACCATGTGACGGATGAGCGCACGGCTGTAACCGCCCGTGCACACCGGGCAGGTGCAGGTGGGATCGATGGGACCGTCGTCGTGCGCAAAGCGAGCGTTGCGGAAGTTGAGGCGACCCTCGCTGGAGAATGCCGTGCCCATACGGCCGGTGCGCGTCGGCAGCACGCAGTCAAACATGTCGATGCCCACGCCAACGCCGCGCACGAGCGTGGTCGGGTTGCCGACACCCATCAGGTAGCGCGGCTTATGCTTGGGCATGTACTCGCTCACGAGCGGCGCCAGGGTCTCGAACATGGTCTCGTGATCCTCGCCCACCGAATAGCCACCGATACCATAGCCCGGGAAGTCGCCGCACTCCTCCAGATGGCGCAGCGAGCGCAGGCGCAGATCCAGGTGCATGCCGCCCTGAACGATGCCAAAGAGCGCCTGGTCATCACGGGTATGAGCCTTGTAGCAGCGCTCGGCCCACATGCTCGACAGCTCCACCGCGCGTTCGACGTAGGCGCGCGTGGCGGGATAGCCGGGGCACTGGTCGAGCTGCATGCAGATGTCGGAACCGAGCTTCATGGCGATTTCCATGTTGTCCTCGGGCGTCCAGAACACGTGGCGGCCGTCGTAGTCGTTGACGATAAAGCGCACGCCCTCGTCGGTGAGCTTGACGGCGTCGTTGTGGCTGAACACCTGGAAGCCGCCCGAGTCGGTAAGAATGGGGCCGTGCCAGTTCATAAACTTGTGCAGGCCGCCCAGCTCGGCGATGGTATCCTCGCCGGGACGCATGGACAGATGATAGGTATTGGCGAGCACGATCTGGGCGCCGAGCTTCTTGACAGTCTCGGTAGGAATGCCCTTGACGTTTGCCTTGGTGCCCACGGGCATAAAGATCGGCGTCTCGATGTCGCCGTGCGGGGTGTGCAGTACGCCGGCGCGCGCGTGCGTCGTCGGATCCTCGGCAATCAGGTCTAATTTAAAAAGGTTCTGGTCCATAAACTGGAACTCCTTGGTTGCGGTTCATACGCAAACCATTATACGGGCAACCCGCAAGAAGCACCGACTCGACAGAAACTGGCGCGAGGAGGATACGGCAGGGACACGGCAAATGAGCGTGGATTTTTGGACGCTTACCGGATGAGCGTGGATAATCTCCCACTTTTGCCCAAAGCACAGCCCAAAAACGGGAGATTATCCACTTTCATTCTGCGGGCACTCATTTAAGTACGTCCCCGATGAGTGGAGCTATTTACCAGCCACGGCAACGCCGATATTTTGGCAACGCCGATGTTTTGACAACGTCAGCGAGCGGTCACCAGGGCGAACAAATTGGCATGAAAAGAGGGCGGCATTGACCTTCTGGTCATGCCGCCCTCTTTGAATGACAAGTTGTCGCCCTGGTGACCGCGCAGCGTCGACCCGTTACGCGGTTTGGTAAAACCGCGTAACCCTACGGACGCTGGCCCATGCCACCCTCGAGGGTGACGGTCTCGCCGTTCATATACTTAAAGTCGGGACCGCAGAGCTGAACGACAACGCGGCCGATTTCCTTCTCGACGTCGCCGTAGTGGCCTGCCGGCGGCATGTGGACGTTGGCCTTGAACGCCTCGGGATAGGCATCCTGGAAGTTCTCGAGCGCGGCGGTCCAAGCAAGCGGGCAAACGATATTGACGTTGATGCCGTCCTTGCCCCACTCGTTGGCGGCAACGCGAGTCAGACCACGGATGCCTTCCTTGGCGGCGGCATAGCTGCACTGGCCGTAGTTGCCAAACAGGCCGGCGCCCGAAGCAAAGTTGACCACGGAGCCCTTGGTCTCCTTCAGGTGCGGATAGGCCTTCTGCATGTACAGGTAGGTGGCATACAGGCCAGAGTAAATGGCCAGGTTAAACTGATCCATGGTGTGATCGGCAATGGTCACGCCCGAGGCGCTGGCCTGAGCGTTGTTGACGACGGCGTCGATGCGACCGAACTCCTCAATGGCCTTGTCGATGACGTTCTGGACGACAGCCTCGTTGTCCTGACCAGCAGAAACATCGGCCTGAACAGGCAGAACCTTGACACCGTACTCGGCCTCGAGGGATTCCTTGGCGGCCTCGAGCTTGGCGACGTTGCGGCCGGTGATGACGAGGTTTGCGCCCTCCTTGGCAAAAGCGATATCGATGCCGTAGCCGATGGAACCAGCGGAGCCGTCCTTAAGCGTGGCCTTGCCGCCGCCGGTAACGATCACGGTCTTACCAGTGAAAAGTCCCATACAAAGTCCTTTCAAATCGCGACGGGCCTGCCCGTCGACTGCGCGCATCCAACTTCACGCGCCAAAAGCTGAAATGCAACTTTAGCGGGTTCAAGCGAAAAATAAAGCCCATGGCAGGCGAACGGCGCAACGTCTTTCGGCGAAGGGAATGTCAAGTACAAACTGGATAAAGTGGCCGAGTTTTTGCTATCGACGCGAGCCATCGAACACGTTTTGAAACTTTGCTGCAGCGCGCGGGATGTCGGCGCGAGACTTTATCATAGGGTGACAAACAACGATGAGGAGCACATGCCTATGACAGACGAGCTGGACCCCCAGACTCAACAGCATATTGATAATTCCGCAGACACCATTGACGACTGCGATACTTCCACCAGAAGCGATGGCGGCATTGATGCCGCTGTCGAGGAGGCTCCTGCCGCCGCAGACGAGGCCGCAGACGCAAATGTCGCCGCAGAGCAAGACAAAGAAGAGCAGCTAGAGCAGCCGGACCCGAGCGATACTGAGCCCAAGGCTGAGAACGCTCCGCAAGCAGCAGGCCCCATCGAGGTGTCTTCGGAAGAAGAGCTCGACGCCGTCATGGACTCCATGATGGATGCCGTCAAAGCGATGAAAGACGCTGTCGCCGATGCCGATGTCGACGCCGAGGAAGAGGAAGCTGCCGAGGCCGCCTCGACGTTTGTGCCCGGCGAGACCCCGGTTGCCGACCAGGGCAGCACCATGCCCTCGTTCCTGCAACTCGAGCACCCCACGATCGGCACCGACGCGGTCGACCCACACGCAGCGGGCTTTTCCGTGATCGAAGGCGGCACCGGCAATATCGCCGCGCCGCAGGCTACCGATGC
>CAJMOP010000125.1 GCA_905215115.1 uncultured bacterium
GGGCGGAGAAGGACGTGGTCGATAGGGATACGTGTCCCCTTCGCTGTTTCGCGCTTTGCGCGAAAGGCGCGCTACTTTGGGATGGATGGGGAACGTGGTTGTTGCGGTGGCTTTTCCCTTTTGCTGTTTCGCGGCTTTGCCGCGAAAAGCGCAGCACTTTGGGATGGGCGGGTACGTTATTGTCGCGCTGCTCTGTCCCGGCCGCATTTCTAGAGCGTTTCCCCCGCCATAAATTACCCTTGGCATACTTGCGCGAAAGCCTACTGGTGCTACACTTGCAATTGCTGTTTCAGGGCGGGGTGAAATTCCCCACTGGCGGTAAATCGGGCGGTGCTAAAGGGGTGCCGTGGCGCAGTCGAGGTGCCTGCGGCCGAGCCGATGAGTCCGCGACCCGTGTGTGCGTTGGTTCGCATGCCGGCTGAACTGGTGAGATCCCAGTACCAACGGTTAGAGTCCGGATGAAAGAGGCAGGTGATCTTATGTCTGAACAGTCGCAGCATATCCATTTTGAGAACACGAATAGGTGGAGCACCAAACAGCTCGTTACCATGGCGCTGATGTGTGCCTTGGGCGCCCTGTTTATGTACGTGCAGCTGCCTATCCTTCCTTCGGCGCCGTTTTTGACGTATGACCCGTCGCTGGTGCCGGCGATGGTGTGCGGTTTTGCGTATGGTCCTGGCGCCGGTACTGCTGTTGCCGCTATGGCGATTGTTATCCATGCGCTTACCACGGGCGATTGGGTCGGCGCACTTATGAACCTGGTTGCTACGCTGGGCTACATTCTGCCCGCGGCTATCGTGTACCAGAAGATGCATACCTATAAGGGTGCCGTGATTGGTCTGGTGCTCGGCGTCATTGCCGCTACGGCGTTGTCTATGGTCGCAAACCTTACCATTGGCGTATGGTTCTGGTATGGCTCGGTCGATGTGATCGCCCCGCTTATGATTCCTGCCGTGCTGCCGTTCAACCTTATCAAGACCGTGCTTAACTCGGTGTTGACGCTAGCGGTGTATAAAGCAGTCTCCAACCTCATCACGCCTAAAAAGGACCAGGTCAAAGGCCGCGCATGATTGAGTGTCGGGGCGTTTCCTTTAGCTATGACGGTGCCGTGTCGGCGCTCGACGGTGTCGATCTGAACATCGAGGACGGGGAGTTTTTCTGCATCCTCGGTGGCAATGGGTCGGGCAAGTCGACGTTTGCCAAGCATCTGAATGCGCTGCTGCAGCCCGATGCGGGCACGGTACGTATCAACGGTATGGATGCGTCCGATCCCGAGCTGGTCTACGACATTCGTTCGACCGCAGGCATGGTGTTCCAGAATCCCGACGACCAGCTGGTGGCAACGCTTGTCGAAGATGACGTTGCGTTCGGTCCCGAAAACCTTGGCGTTCCATCGGCGCAAATTGCGCAGCGCGTACGCGAGGCGCTGAAGGGCGTGGGCCTGGTGGGCTTTGAGCGCCACGAGACCCATGCGCTCTCGGGTGGCCAAAAGCAGCGCGTGGCGCTTGCTGGCGTGCTTGCCATGGAACCGCGCGTGCTCATCTTGGATGAGGCTTCCTCGATGCTCGATCCGCGTGGACGCAAGGGCCTCATGAAGGCTTGCCGCGCGTTGCATGATCGTGGCATGACCATCGTGATGATTACGCACTTTATGGAAGAGGCCGCCGAGGCCGATCGTGTCGCGGTGTTTCGGGCGGGGCGCGTTGCCATGCTCGGTACGCCCGAGGAAATCTTGACACGGGCGGACGAACTTGCGCAGTTCAACTTGGATATGCCGGCGTCGTGCTGCTTGGGCACGGCGCTTCGTGCGAAGGGCGTGCCCGTTCATGCGCAGGTGCGCGAGGTGGATATGGTCGCCGAGATTGCGCAGACATATGCCGACCGGAGTGGGGAAGACACCGCAGGGCGGCCTTCTGCATCCGATTCTCGTGTGCTCGACAACGCCTCCTCTGCAACCGACGGGACAGCCGCGTCGGAGCCCGTCATCGAGATTTCGCACCTCTCGCATAGTTACTCGCTGAGCGCCCGCGAGCGCCGCCGCTGGCATAAGCGCTCGGCCACTGCGGGCAAATCGAACAAACAAGCCCTTTGGGGAAACGACCCTAGCAGCCCGTGGGCGTTGCGCGATGTATCGCTGACGGTGCGTCGTGGCGAGTTCCTGGGCTTGGCAGGTCATACCGGTTCGGGTAAGTCGACGCTGATCCAGCATCTCAACGGTTTGATTCGCCCCCAGGAGGGATCCGTTCGCGCGCTGGGGCTCGATCTGTCAAACAAGAAAGACGCCGCCGCGGTTAAGGCCAAGGTCGGCGTGGTGTTTCAATATCCCGAGCGTCAGCTGTTTGCCGAAACCGTGGCGCAGGACGTGGCGTTTGGTCCGCACAACCTTGGCTTGCCGCAAGATGAAGTCGACCGTCGTGTCGAGTCATCGCTTGCGCGCGTGGGCCTCGACCTTTCCACGGTCGGCGACAAGAGCCCCTTTGAGCTTTCGGGCGGTCAGCAACGGCGTGTGGCATTCGCCGGCGTGCTCGCCATGGAGCCCGAAGTCCTGGTGCTCGATGAACCCATGGCGGGGCTCGATCCGGCTGCGCGCAGGGATTTCCTTGAGCTTATCGATCGACTTCACCGTGATGGCCTGACCGTTGTCATGGTTTCGCACAGCATGGATGACCTGGCCAATTGCTGCGACCGTATCGTTGTGATGAACGAAGGCGCGGTGTTTGCCGAGGGCACGCCCGCTCAGGTTTTTGCGCATGCGGATGAGCTTAAATCAATCGGCTTGGGTGTTCCCGCTGCCCAGCGCATGGCGCTGGCGCTCGCGGAAGCGGGCGTGCCGCTGCGTTGCGACGGGCTCTATACGGTTGAGTCGTTGGCCGACGAGTTGGTGGACCTGCTAATCGGTCGCTCGGGCGGTCCTTCTAACGTCGCGGACATTGCTAAATCCAAGACGGTTGCGCGAGAGGAGGGCTGCTAATGGAGGCGTTTTCGTTTGGCAGCTACTATCCCGGCGATAGTGCGATCCACCGCCTGGACCCGCGAACCAAGTTGCTCTTGGGCTTTGTGTTTCTGATCACGACGCTCACGGTCAGTGGCTTCCGCGGACTGGCCCCGGTCGCAATTTTCGTTGTGCTGATCTATGCCGTGTCTCGGGTGCCGGCTCGTCGCGCTCTGTCGTCGATGGCGCCGCTGCTGGCGATCGTCGCGGTGGTCGCGGTGCTCAACTTGTTTACCGATCAGAGCGGGCGCATCCTGTGGCAGCTCGGCTTTCTGCAGATAAGCGAGGGTTCGCTGCATTCCGCCGCCTTTATGACGTGCCGCCTGACCTTGATGATGGCCGGTATGAGCGCTATTACGCTCACCACACCGACGCTCGACCTCACCGCGGGCTTCGAGCGCCTGCTCGCGCCGTTTGCGCGTGTGGGACTTCCTGCGCACGAGCTCGGCATGATTATGGGTATCGCGCTGCGCTTTATGCCGCAGTTTGCCACTGAGATGAAACAGACGGCCGATGCGCAGGCGAGCCGCGGTGCGCGCGTGACGGGAGGCCCGCTCGGCGGCGTGCGTATGCTCGGCAGTGTGGCGATTCCGCTGTTCACGGGCGTGTTCCGCCATGCCGAGACGCTGTCTGCTGCCATGGATGCACGCTGCTATCACGGCGAGCAGGGCCGCACGCGCCTGCATACGCTTGCATTTGGCCGCGGCGATGCGTTGGCGGCGGTGGTGACGGCGTTGCTGGTGGTATGCGTTGTCGTTATCAATCTTCAATTTGTCTAAGCTCGATTCGAGCACAAGAAAGGGGTCTCTATGACCGACATCGATCGCACCGCTCAGCTCGAGCGCGCCTGCTCGTATCTCAGGCGCATTCCGGCGTGGTATCTTGCCACGACCGATGCGAGCGACGGGCACCAGCCCCGCGTGAGGCCGTTTTCATTTGCCATGGTCGATGACGGTAAGCTGTGGTTTTGCACATCGCGCGACAAGGATGTGTGGGCCGAGCTCAGCGCGAACCCCAAGTTTGAGGTTTCGGGTTGGAAACCGGGGGAGTGTTGGATTGTACTGACCGGCGAGGCCGCGCTCGAGGACGATGCGGTCGTGAGCGACAAGGTACGCCAGGCGGGCTTTAAACACATGGTGGGCATTGGCGAACAACACGATAGCGCCAACGACGGCCGCCTCGCTTTCTTTTCGGTCCGCAACATTGCCGCGCGCTTCTGCGATATCGACGGCAGCGAGGAGCGCCTGGAGCTCTAGCGCGTCTCAAATTAACTACCCGTTCTGAATTAGCTAGTGCCAGGAGGACACATGGACGGATTGAATACGGTTTTGGAGTATCTGACGTCAGTGCCGGCATGGTATTTGGCGACGAGCGTTGACGGACAGCCGCATGTGCGTCCGTTTTCGTTTGCGCAGATCCAGGACGGCAAGCTGTGGTTTGTAACGGCGCGCACCAAAGATGTGTGGCAGGAGCTGCTGCAAAATCAGCGCTTCGAGGCCACGAGTTGGTGGCCGGGCCATGGCTGGCTCATCTTGCGCGGGCGTGCCGGCTTGGATGACCGGGCTTTAGACGAAATGCGCGAAGCCGGGTGGAAGCATCTAGAGCGCCTGGGCGAGCGCTATGAGGGGCCTAACGACCCCACGCTCGTCTTCTTTAGCGTCGAAGATCCCGAGGCTTTTATCTGCAATCACGACGAATGGGTGCCGGTCGAGCTCTAGCCAGCTGGCTTATCCTAACAACTTGGTTTTTCGCATGGGCGGGCCCCGTATTGCCCGGCGCCGTTAGGAGCGCCGGTCAATACGGAGCCCGCTCCATTTGTCAATTCCTTCAAGCGAATGTGTCGGGAATGTTTCAATGCATGAATATGCAAGCCATTTACGTATTCATGCATCTTTTGGTGCTAAAGTTTCAACCCACTTCATAACGACCGCTGCGAAATGCGCATCGGTGCATAAATCGCAGACAAGGAGTCTGATATGTCTTTGAAGGTTGGAATCGTCGGCGCGGCTGGATATGCCGGAGCCGAGCTCATTCGCCTCGTGCTCGGTCATCCCGAGTTTGAACTTGTTGCCATTACGTCCAACGCCGATGCCGGCCAGCCGCTGTCTGCGGTGTATCCGAGCTTTGCTGGCGTGAGCGATCTGGTCTTCACGACGCATGACGCGCCTGAGCTTAAATCCTGCGACGCCGTCTTCTTGGCCGTGCCGCACACGGCTGCCATGGCACAGGTACCCGCGCTGCTTGCATCGGGCGTCTCCTGCTTTGATCTTTCGGCCGACTACCGTCTGAACGACGCGTCCGTCTTTGAGACATGGTATGCCGCCGAGCATACGAGCCCCGAGCTGCTCAAGACCCGTGCCTTCGGTCTGCCCGAGCTGTTCTGCCAAGACTTGGAGACCGCCGTATCCGACCATGCCGACGGCAAGCCCGTGCTGGTCGCCTGCGCCGGTTGCTATCCCACCGCAACGAGCCT